>NZ_AP014613.1:0-300000 GCF_001010505.1 Alcanivorax sp. NBRC 101098 | reverse complement strand
TCAGGTAGAAGTCGAGCCGACGCTGCAAGCCAAGGGCCAAAAAAATATTTTCGTCATCGGTGATGCGGCATTCTTGATCCCAGAAGGCTCGGAACGCCCGATCCCGCCACGGGCCCAATCCGCCCAGCAAATGGCGCAGCACACTGCCCGCAGCCTGCAACGGCTGCTAATGGACCGCGACCCGAAGCCCTTCGAGTACAAGGACCACGGCTCTCTAGTATCGCTGTCCAATTACAGCTCGGTGGGCATGCTGATGGGCAACCTGAAGGGCGGTAACTTCTTTGTGGAAGGCTGGCTCGCCCGAATGATGTATATCAGTCTGTATCGCATGCACCAAGCCGCGCTTTACGGCTGGCCACGTACCATCATGCTGTTAATTGCCGGGCGCTTTAACAAGCTGGTACGCCCTAGGCTAAAGCTGCATTAAAGGACCCCGCAAGCAATACGCTCACTCCATTACGGAGTCTAAGCGTGATCGCTTCAACAGCCATGTAGTCGCCGTGTCTAAAACAGTGGGACGGCGACTCATGCTTCTCGCAGCATCCATCACCAACCCACTTGGAGGAACCCCATTCCCGCGCTATTGAATCCAAGACTTTCAACGTCTAAGCCTCCCCCGCTACACTAGCACTGCTAGCAACTTCATGGACGATAGTAGCCCGATGAAAGACTCTTTCCTGTATTGGTTCAGTATTCTCAAACGCAGTGTAACCCTGTGGCTGGAGGGTAACGCCGTAAGCTATGCCGGCTCATTGGCTTTCTTTACCCTGTTTTCTCTCGCCCCAGTAATCATTCTGGCGGTAAAAGTCATCTCCTTGGTGATGACCAGCGATGCCGCAATGGCAGAAATTCTCGGTCAATTGGAAGCCACCATTGGCCCGGAAGCGGCCAACGAAGTGCGCAACGCCATCGCCAACACTCAAACGCCCCGCCAAGGTTTGCTCGCCGGCTTGCTCAGCTTACTAGTAATGGTCATTGGTGCCACCACAGTCTTTGCCCAGATGCAGCGCTCCATGAATGCCATCTGGGAGGTAATGCCGCGACCGTCACGCAACACCATTGCGGCCTTGATCAAAAGTCGGCTTTTGTCTCTCACCGTGGTCGTTTCTCTGGGTTTTGTACTGCTGGTTTCGCTCCTTCTGAACGTAGTGGTGCAGGCGATCATCGTCTACGCGGAGGGCTGGCTACCGATTCATAGTAGTGTGGTGGTGATCTTTGAAATGACGGTTTCACTTGTGGTCATCGGTCTGCTGTTTGGCACCATGTTCAGAGTACTGCCCGATGTAGTGCTAAATTGGAAAGCAGTAATGCCAGCGGCCCTGATCACCGCCATTCTGTTTTCTGTGGGCCGCGCGCTAATCGGCTTGTACCTAGCCCATACCGCCACGGCGTCTACTTACGGCGCTGCCGGCTCTCTGGTGGTACTGCTGATGTGGGTATATTTCTCCTCCATGATCCTGCTGTTCGGGGCCGCTTTCACCCGCGCCCATTGCGAGGCACGGAGCATGGAAATCGTAGCGCGAAGCAGCGCTATTCGGGTAAAACGTCAGCAGATTGATCTACCCGCCCAATAAAGCGTCGGAATACATTTGTAGACGCGCGCTAACCAATGTAAACCTCGCCCTCCGGATAACGCACCACCGGTTGGCGGGGGCGCGTCAACAGAAATGACAGGGTCAACGGACCGATCCGCCCCACAAACATCACCAGCATAATCACCCACTGGCCCGCGGAAGACAGCTCATCGGTAATACCCCGTGATAACCCCACTGTGCCAAAGGCAGACACCACTTCGAACACAAGATTCTCGAATCCCAATTGCGCATCGGTGACCGACAACGCCATCAAGGCCGCGAACAATACCCCGCAGCCAATAAAGGTAATCGCCAGGGATTTATATACTAAGGTGGAAGAAATCTGCCGGCCAAAAATCACTGGCAGGGGGCGGCCACGCAAAAAAGCACGGGTAGCCAACAACAAGACCATAAAGGTAGTGACCTTGATCCCGCTACCGGTGGAATTGGTGCCCGCACCGATAAACATCAGCAGCAGATAAAGCAAACTGGTCGGCAATAACAACGCACGCACATCCACCACATTAAACCCGGCAGTACGAGGGGTTACCGCATGAAACCAAGAGGCTGCCAGTTTGTCGCTGAGGCTCATGCCCCCCAGGGTGCCTGGGTTATTCCACTCAGCTAGCATGAAAAACACTAACGTTACCGACAACAGCACCGCTGTACCCACCAACATCAGCTTGCTGTGCAACGATAACCCTCGCCAGCGCCAGCCTTTGCCGAAATCCGCCAGCACCGTAAAGCCCAGCCCCCCGACAATAATCATGGCGGTAATGACCAGCACAATACCCCAGTGGCCGCCCCAGCTGGTGAGGCTATCGGCACTAAGGCCAAAGCCGGCATTATTGAAGGCCGACACCGTATAGAAAAGGCTGTGAAAGGTCCCTTCTCCCCAGCCCAGCGCAGGCACCCAGATGCACATCAGCAACGCCATGCCCACCGCCTGCACCACCACAACCACGACCAGAATCCGGCGGATTAGCCAAGCAATATCACTGACCCGGCTATAATTCATGCAATCACGAATGAGCTGCTGCTCGCCAATACCTAAGCGGTGCCCAATGGCCAGCAAAGTGGCCGCCGCGAAGGTCATAATGCCAATGCCACCCGCCTCGATCAGCAGTAACAACACCCACTTCCCGAACAGAGTGAATTGTCCGCCCACCTCCACCACCGACAGGCCGGTTACCGTCACCGCCGAAGTAGCCGTGAACATCGCCTGCAACCAACTAATCGGGGAATGGGTCGCCATGGGCAACTTAAGCAACAAAGAGCCCAGCACAATCAACAGAAGAAAACTGCCGGCCAGCGCCGCTGGCGGTGACACTAGAGGCTTGTGGGTATGGGAACGGGGCGCCCCGAGCCGGCGAGCGAACCAGGGCCTCATTGCGCTTTAGAAAACCGCAGCAGGTCGTTCAATGTGCCCATCAGCACCAACTGATCCCTCTCTTGCAACAGTAAGTCTTCAAAGGGCGACTGCCAGACCTGGGTCCCTCGCTTGACTAGCGCCAAGCGCAGCTCATCATCGCCCAAAGGCAATTCAGACGCGGCCTTGCCCGCAAATCGCTTATCCACCTTGACCTCAACCACCAACCAGTCATTCCCTAAGGAGATATAGTCGAGCATTTCCGGGTGAACGATAGTCTGGGCAACCCGAATACCCATTTCATGCTCAGGATGAATGATCCGGTTGGCGCCCAGCCGCGACAAGATCCGGTGGTGAGGCTCGCTGATCGCTTTCACCCACACCTGCTCCACCTCCGCACTTTTTAACGCTAAAGTAGTAAGAATGCTGGCCTCCAGGTTCTCACCAATGGCCACCACAACCGCATCAAAAGCCGTCATCTCCAGCTCGGCAATCACCTTGTCATTGGTACCGTCGGCAATCAGAGTCTGTGACAATTTGTCGGCATAACACTCCACCCGTTCCCCATCGATATCCACCCCCATCACATCATGGCCCAAGCGGGTAAGCTCCTGCGCAATGGTCGAACCAAAACTGCCCAAACCGATCACAGCATACTGATGCTTCACAGGCCCTCCTTGCTTGAAGCCGTGGCGAAAACAAAAGTCTGCACCTTTTATTTGCCGCTGTCATTGCGGCGAGAGCGCACCGTCAAGAAACCGTTTTTCCTCTTTTTTCAGTTTTGTTGCCACAACTGAGCAGCAACAGCGTTATGCTTTGTGACGCATTATCCTGACCGATTCCCTATGACGGTGGAGACCTCATGCCCTCGATTCGCGCCACCCTGTTTGCCGGTAGCACTCTGCTCGCCAGCCATGCCAGCTATGCCCTGGATAAGGCCGAGTTTGAACAATGCATGGCCCAATTACGCGCCCAGGCCCATGAGGAAGGCATCCCCGCCCAGGTGATAAGCCGTAGCTTAAATACCGTAAAGCTGAACGAGCGGGTCATTGAACTGGACCGCAGCCAGCCGGAATTCACCAGCAGTTTTTCCGATTATTACACCCGCCGGGTGAGCGAAACGCGCATTGAAACCGGCCGCAAGAAATACCGGGAGCAACAACCCCTACTGCAAGAGCTGGCCCGTGAATACGGTGTTCCCGGCCATTACTTGGTGGCTTTTTGGGGCTTGGAAACCAACTATGGCGGATTCCTTGGCAGCATTCCGGTGCTGGATTCCCTGAGCACCCTGGCCTGCGAAGGCCGGCGTGGAGAGTATTTCTCCGGCGAGCTATTCAATGCCCTGCGTATCATTCAGGCCGGCGACGCTGAAGCCAAGCAAATGGAAGGCTCCTGGGCAGGCGCCATGGGCCAGACCCAATTCATGCCCGCGGTATTCCTACGCTACGCGGTGGACCATGATGGTGACGGAAAACGCAATTTGTGGAAGTCCACCGATGACGCGCTGGCTTCAGCCGCCAATTTTCTGCAAGGACTCGGCTGGGAACGCGAACAACGCTGGGGGCGTGAAGTGCGCCTACCTAAATCCTTCGACTACCAACTCACCGGGTTCAGCCACCAGCGCTCTCTGAGCGACTGGGCTGACATGGGCATCACCATGCCCAATGGCCAACCGTTGCCACAGGCAGACATGCAGGCCGCTGTGATTGTGCCTTCCGGCCATAATGGCCCGGCTTTCCTTGCCTACCAGAATTTCCGCGTGATCATGGGCTGGAACCGCTCAGAGTCTTACGCCATTGCCGTGGGGCGGCTAGCTGACCGCATCGCCGGTGGCGGCGAGCTGGCCCAAGCACCGGTACCTGCCCCACGCCTAACCCGAGAACAAGTTACCCGGGTACAGCACACCCTGAACGAAAAAGGCTTCGATGCGGGTGAAGAAGATGGCCTGATGGGCCCAAGCACCCGCAAGGCCATCGGCCGTTTCCAGCAAGCCAACGGTATGGTCGCCGACGGCTTCCCAGACCAAGAGGTACTAACCCTGCTTAGTGCATTCAGCGAGACTGACTAATCGAGGCTGGCCCAACCATAACGCGTCCGATGCGCTAGGCACCTAGGTAGGTAAGAATAGCTTTGGCCATCGGCCAGCGACTGTATTTCTGGCAGGAGGGTCCCTGAAGGAAGGTCATCATCACTGCTCTCAGCGCCAAGCCGAGCTCCCCGCACCTTTGATGACTCAATCAATAAAGGCATCTGTGGTTAGCAGGTAACAAGGCTCCTTATCTCACGCCCGCAGACAAGGGTTCCGGTTGCACAAACTTTCCGGTTACCGGAAACCGCACTTCAACCAATAGTCCACCATGAGGATGGTTGGCTAAACGGATTTCACCGTGGTGCATATCCACAATCCGTTTCACGATGGCAAGGCCCAAACCACTGCCACTCAAGGTGCGAGCCTTTTCACCTCGGGAAAATGGTTGCAGCAGCAACGGGATATCCTCTTCGCGGACACCGCGGCCATGATCACGCACCGTTAATAGCACCTTGTTCTCGGCAACAGCGGTGCGCACCTCTACTGGTGAGGCGCCGTACTTAAACGCATTGCCCACCAGATTAGCCAGCATCCGCTTTATGGTTAGGCGCTTGAGCATAAGCCGGGGTAAGTCTTCTAGTTCAAACCGCAATTGTTCCGGCGAATACTTACCGGCCACTTCCTGAATCAAGTCATTCAAATTCTCAAAATCCGGCTGCTCATCGGCACCGTCACGGATAAAGGAAATAAACTGATCCAGGATCGCGTCCATATCCTCAATGTCCTCGATAATGCCTTTTGCCAACTCTTCGTCCTGCATGAATTCTGCGGATAAACGCAGGCGCGTGAGTGGCGTACGCAAATCATGGGACACCCCGGCCAACAACAATGCTCGATCTCGCTGGGCATGCTGTAAATCACGGGCCATTCGGTTAAAGGCGCTATTTACCGCCTGAATCTCTTCCGTCCCAGTGGTGGTATCCAATACTGGCACCGCTTCTCCACGCCCCACTTTCAGAGCCACTTTGGCCAGCCGGCGCAACGGTAAATTCAGCCCCCTGGCAATCAGCAAGCCACCGATAATCGCGAGTAACGGCACCGTCACCCCCCAGCCCAACAACAGGTAGCGATCGTAATCCCGGAAGAACGCCATAGGCACGCGCACCCACTGCTTGCCAAACGACGGCGCATTGACCCACAGAACAGGTTGGCGGCTGTCCCCCAGTCGCACCGTCACAGGCTCTTCGAGCATACTTTCCAGCTCTTCCTGAAAACGCCCCACCACCGGACGCGACAGCAGCATGATGCCATCGTGCAGTTCTTCTGGAATGGCCACCGTAATACCAGAGGCACGGCCCAGCCGATCGGCCAGGTCCTGATCCGCTAATGCCCGCGGGGTATCAAAGGTCAACTCTGCCTGCAAAACTGTCAGGCGAGCATATTCACGAATGCCAGGCAGGTAGGCATTACGGGCGAAGAACAACAGCGTCAACGCCTGACTAATACCAATTACCAGCCCCACCACAACAGCGGAGCGGACAAAGGCAGTACGGGGATAGAGTGTCATTGATAAACCGCCAGAAGCTAGACGCTGAACGCCAGACAAAAAAAGACCCTCCGACTTTAAGCGTCAGGCCTCCGGCGTCAAGGTCCGGCACGTTCAATCAGGTACAAATACATACCCCACACCCCATACGGTCTGGATGTAGCGGGGCTTAGAAGGATCGTCTTCCAGTAGGCGGCGCAAGCGTGATACCTGCACGTCAATGGAGCGCTCCATAGCAGACCACTCACGGCCACGGGCCAAGCTCATCAGTTTGTCCCGAGTCAGCGGCTCACGAGGGTTCTGCAACAGCGCCTTAAGCACGGCGAATTCACCCGTGGTCAAGCTCTGTGGGTCACCGTCACGGGTTAGCGTGCGGTTGCCCAGATCAAGCAGCCAAGGGCCAAACGTCACCGACCCTTCTTCCTTACTCGGTGCACCGGGCAACTCTCGCACATGCCGACGCAAAACCGCACGGATACGGGCATCCAGCTCCTTGGGGTTGAACGGCTTAGGCAGATAGTCATCGGCCCCGGCATCGAGCCCCTCAATGCGCTCTGCATCATCGCCCTTGGCGGTGAGCATAATGATCGGCATGATATTTTCAGCTTCGCGCAGACGCCGGCATATGGACAATCCGTCCTCTCCCGGTAGCATTAAATCCAAGACCATTAGAGAATACAGCTCACGAGACAAGGCTCGGTCCATCTGCTCGGCATCCCCCACGGCCTTCACCGTATAGCCCGCCTCTTCAAGAAAACGTTGCAACAGGCTGCGCAGTCGCGCATCGTCATCCACGACTAGAATCTTGTCTTGTTGTTCGCTCACGGCGCCTCCGAAGGTTTCACTGCCCCTGATTTACGCTTTGTGGCCCGAACGTGCAAGAAAATGACACGAAGAGATTGTATAAAAACATTGCCAACGATGAAGGTAGAGGCCGCGAATTAGGAACTCTTATAAGAAAACGCTAAAATACCTGGCTGAGAATTATTATCGATAAAGGAATTCCCTTGCGAGACCGCCTGAAACGAACTCCCCCGGTTGCCCGCGTTATTCTGGGCACCGTTCTAGCGATTATTTTACTTGCCGTACTCAAGCCCTCGGCCCCCACTCGCGACGTGGCCGACAACAATGCCAGGGTACGCTTTGAGCTAGCCGATCCGCAGGCACGTTCTCCGCAAATTCAATTGTTAGGACGGGTTCAATCCCCCCGAGCCGCCAGCCTGACCGCTGTGGTCACCGCTAATGTAGACAGTATCCCCGTACGTGCCGGCCATCGAGTCTCGAAGGGTCAAGTACTGATCCAACTGGACGATACCGAGGCAGCCCTAGCCCGAGATCGCGCCAAGGCTGCCCGCGACGAAGCCGCAGCCCAGCTAGAAACCTCTCGACTGCGCCACCAAAGTGACAAAAATAATCTGGAGCTGGAAAAGAAACTGGCCAAGTTGGCCGCCGACAATCTGGAGCGTATCCGAACCTTACGTGAGCGTAAGCTGGTAGCCCAGACCCAGTTAGACCAAGCCGAAGAAGCGCAAGCACGAGCAGACCTGTCACTCAGCCTGCGCCAGCTCAGTGTCAGCGATTTTGGTAATGAGCTCGCTCGCATGAAGGCCCGGCTAGCCAGCGCCGAAGCTCAATTTAAGCAGGCACAAATTGATCTGGCCCGCACCACCGTCAATGCCCCTTTCGATGGCACCGTGACTCAGGTAAGTGTGGCCCCCGGCGAGCGGGTTCGCCCTGGCGAGCCCCTTATCAAACTGTTTGCAGACACCGAACTGGAAGTCCGCGCGCAGATTCCCGATCGCTATTTGCCCGCAGTCCGTAAAGGTTTGATCGACGGAGACCTATCCGCCAGCACCCAGCTGGAAGGCTATACCTTGCCCCTCAAACTGAAACGGCTGGCCGGGGATGCCGCCGACGCTCGCGGTGGTATCGATGGCCTTTTTGCCTTCAGCGGCGACGGAGCCAAAGGTGCACCCACCGCGGCCCTGGGCCGTCCATTGACCATTACCCTGACACTCCCCGCGCAGCCGCAGCTGCTGGCCCTGCCTGCCACTGCTCTGCACGGGCTTGATCGACTCTATCGTATCGACAGTAATAACCGCCTGCAGCGAGTGTCCGCTGAAATCGTCGGTGAAGCAATTGATAGTGAAGAGCCCCGTTTATTGCTGCGTGCCGATGCTTTGCAAGGCGGCGAACGCATTATGACAACCCAATTGCCCCAGGCCATCGTCGGCCTAGCAGTGGACGCACAGCCTGTACCCGGCAGTAATGCCGATACCAGTACCCAAAACAGTCTAGATACAGGTGGCGAGAGCCCCCCACCCCCAGTGAACGCAACAGAGCAGAACAGCGAGGGCAGCGACAGTGAATGAGTCGCGAGGCCTGATTGCCAGCTTTACCGAACACAAAGTTGCCTCCAATCTGCTGATGGTGCTGATGATCATGCTCGGGGTGCTAGGCCTAACCCGGCTTAACACCCAGCTATTCCCCGACTTCGACTTTGAATATGTCACCGTGACCATCCCCTGGCGCGGTGCCAGCCCGGAAGATGTGCAGCGCTCCATCACCATCCCCGTTGAGCAGGCCCTAAAAACCTTACCCAACACCCGTAAATTTATCGCCCGCTCCCAGCAAGGCGCCAGCGCTATCTTTATCGAACTGGAAGACGGCAGCGACCTGGGCCTAGCCCTAGACGAAGTACGTCAACGCATCGACTCCATCCGCAACCTGCCACAAGATGCGGAACGCCCGGTAATCCAGAAAATCACCCGTTATTCACCGGTCACCTCGATTCTAGTCTCCACAGAAAACGGCAGCCGAGAAGAACTCCGCCCACTGGTGCGGGAAATGGAAGACGAACTGCTGGCGCTAGGCGTCGGCAAAGTTGAATTCATCGGCCTTCCCGAAGAAGAAATGGCCATCCAGGTACCCACCAGCACCCTCCATGACTTGGGCATGACCCTCGGGCAAATCGGCGATAAAGTACGTAGCTTCAGCCAAGACACCCCCGCCGGCACAGTGGGCCGTGACGACGCCGCCAAGCAGCTGCGTGCTCTGGGCCAACGCCGTGATGAAAAGACGTTTGCCGAACTCCCTCTGATTACCACCGCCGACGGCCAGCAGCTAACCTTAGGCGACGTAGCCATCATCGAACGACGTCCCCGGGATGACCAAGCAACGCTCACCTTCGAAGGCAACCCCGCCATTGAGCTACAAGTGATGCGCGGCGAAGACGACGACATGCTCGACCTGGCAGAAAAGGTCCGCACCTGGGGAGCAGAGCACAAACACTCGCTGCCCCAGGGCGTCAAAATGACGTTCTACTTCGAAGCCTGGAAACACGTACAAGAGCGCATATCCACCCTGTTATGGAATGGCATCTCCGGACTAATACTGGTCATTCTCACCCTCTATTTCTTCCTCAACGCCCGGGTGGCCTGGTGGGTGACCGTGGGCATTCCTGTGTCGTTCATGGCCACCCTGGGCATCCTTTGGGTGTTCGGCGGCACCATCAACATGATCAGCCTATTCGGCCTGATTTTGGCTCTTGGCTTGATTGTGGATGACGCCATTGTGGTGGGCGAAGACACGCTCACCCATCTGCAGCAAGGGGAATCCGCCCAGCGCGCGGCCCTGGGGGGCGCACGGCGCATGTTCTGGCCGGTGGTGGCCTCGTCGACGACCACCATTGCCGCCTTCCTGCCGCTGGGCATGATGGGCGGCGCCATGGGCAAAATTGCCTTCGACATCCCCTTCGTCATGATTTGTGTGATCCTTGCCTCACTGATGGAATGCTTCCTGGTTCTGCCCGGGCACTTACACCACAGCTTCCGCGGTATAGAGGTAAAGGCTAGCGGCCTGCGCGAACGTATCGACGTCGGCTTCAACCGCTTCCGTGATGAGCGCTTCCGCCCTTTGGTAGAATGGTCGATCAAACACCGCAAACTGGTCAGCGTGTCCGCCATATGTGCCTTTATCATGGCACTGTCTCTGGTGGCTACCGGTTGGCTCAAATTCACTTTTTTCCCGCCGGTGGACGGCGACCAGTTGCGTGCCGTAGTGGAATTTTCCTCCGGTACCGACAAGCAACAGGTGAACACCTTCCTTGCCGAGCTGGAACACACCCTGGAAGAGACCAACGAAGAACTGGGTGGGCATCTGGTCCACACTATTATCAGACACCATGGCGCCGCCGCAGGCTTCGCCAATATCGGTGGCCGACAGGACCAATTCGGTGATGAATACGGCACTCTGGTCGCCGAGGTTTATACCGGCTCGGATCGAGAAATCTCCAACGACGAACTGATGCAGGCCTGGCGTGAAAAACTTTCCATGCCCGCGGGCTTGGATCGTCTTACTATCTCCCAGCCACAAGCGGGCCCTCCAGGCAAACCCATTGAGGTGAAACTCACCGGCAGTGATGCCGCCACCCTGAAAGCAGCATCCCTCACCTTGCAGGAACGCCTAGACGAATTCTCTGGCGTCAGCAACGTGGATGACGACTTGCCCTACGGTAAGGAACAACTGACATTCGAACTGACCGCCCAGGGCCGCGCCCTAGGACTAACTCTCAGTGAGGTAGCCACCCAGCTACGGGCGGCCTTCGACGGCAGCTTGGCTCAACTTTACAACGAAGACGATGACGAAGTAGAAGTGCGTGTGATGCTGCCCGACAGCGAACGTCGCCGCTTCAGCGCCATTGAACGCCTACCGATCATCACCAGTCAGGGTGAAGCCATTCCTCTGCGCGACGTTGTCACTTTTGACGCCCGCAAGGGGGTCGATCTGCTACGCCGGGTTAACGGCGAGCTGGCAGTGACCGTATACGCAGACCTAGACCCGGAACAGGGCAACGCCAACGAAATCATCGCCATACTCAACGACGGCATTCTCCCGGAGCTGAAGAGCCGATATGGCATCGGCGTTGGCTACGAAGGCAAACTGCAAGAACAAGCCGAAAACCTGCAAGATCTGGCCACCGGCGCCCTGGTTGGCCTAGCCATTATCTATATCGTGCTGGCCTGGGTGTTCAGCTCCTATTCCTGGCCGCTAGCGATCATGACAGCGATCTTCTTCGGCCTCACCGGTGCGGTCATCGGGCATATTTTCACCGCCCCGTTTGGAATCAAATTTTCCATGTTCTCGGCCATGGGACTATTTGGTCTGTCCGGCATTATCGTTAACGACTCCATTGTTCTGGTGAGCTTTTACCAACAACTGGTGGCGGAAGGCATGGAACGTTTCCAAGCAATCACCGAAGCCTGTGTGCGCCGTTTACGTGCAGTGTTGCTCACCTCCATTACCACCGTGGCCGGGCTCACCCCGATTCTGTTCGAAAGCTCCTTGCAAGCCCAGTTTCTCAAACCCATGGCGGTGAGCCTGGTGTTCGGGCTACTGTTCGGCACCGGGCTGATTCTGCTAGTCGTGCCCGCCATGCTTATGCTGATCGAAGAACAGCGCGATCGTTTCCAAGGGCTCAGCCAACATCTAGCACCACGCCATTGGCCCAACCTGCTACAGCGCGCTTGGCGCTTTGATCCTATCCATTATCGCCAACAACCCGGCCCGCAAGGCCTAGGCGGCAACCTATGGTGGGCGATGCTACTAGGGCCCACCCTGCTACTAAAAGTGTTTGCCTGTCTGCCACTGCTCAAATCAGTGGCCAGCGAACACGCTAACCTGCAGCTGATCGCCCCCGCCGGCGTGCTCTGGTTGCTAATGCTTGGCTTGGGTCTGGCCTTCCTGTGGAGCCTATTCCGTCGTCGCCAACAGACCCAGGCATTGGCGCTGTACTGGCTGCTAATAACGGGGCTGGGCAGCCTTACCATTGCCTCATTCGCCCCACTGGTGGGGCATCACGGCGAAGCCCTGGCCAACAGCTTCTGGTCCCTGGCCCGCTGGACCTTGGTGACGGGCCTGATTGTGCTACCGATCCTGCTATGGGGACGGCGCAGCGCTCACACGCTGACGAGATGACAACGCAAGCACAAGTCACACCCGAGTATACTGGGCGCACAGCGGCGAACTGTTACCGCTTGCTGCCCCCTCGCGACGCTAAGCGGCACACATGTGCCATAATTCGACAGCTTACCTTTTAAGCCGCCACTGGTATGATTCGCGATTGGGTCGAGACATATATAAAAAACAGCCGATGGGATCAATACCGGCTTGAGGAGAGCAGCATGGCCAAAATTCTTGTGGTGGACGATTCCCCAACCCAGCGGAGCAATCTGGTTAAGATTGTCCAAGGCCAGGGCCATGATGTCGTTACTGCCAGCAACGGCATGGAAGGAATTGAAAAAGCCAAACAGGAACACCCCGATTTGATCCTTATGGATGTGGTTATGCCGGAGCTAAACGGCTTCCAGGCAACCCGAAAGATAACCCGCGACCCTGTCACCGAGAGCATCCCGATAATTCTGGTAACCACTAAAGATCAGGAAACGGACAAGGTTTGGGGCGAACGGCAAGGCGCCTTCGGTTATGTGGTGAAGCCGCCGCAGGAAGCGGAACTGGTCGCCAAAATCAATGAAGCTCTGGCCTAAGTGATCGTCTGCGGGCCATAACCCGCACTGACCAAGTGTCCATGACCTTCACCGCAGCCACAGCCGCTTTTACAAGTCAATCTATCAACGACCGGATTCATTCCCTATGATTCCGGTCGTTTTGTATTTAAAGAGCGCTTGCACGCAGCACGCTTGCAGACCGTACGCCGTCAGGATATATCATGCGTAGTATCGAACAGATTATTGCCGAAGAAATCGGTTGCCAGGAACGCCAGGTCAACGCTGCCGTTGCCCTGCTCGACGAAGGTTCCACCGTCCCCTTTATCGCCCGTTACCGCAAAGAGGTGACCGGCGGGCTGGACGACACCCAGCTGCGCAACCTGGAAGAACGGCTGCGTTATCTGCGCGAGATGGAAGAACGCCGCGAGACCATCCTGAAGAGCATCACCGAACAGGAAAAGCTTACCCCTGAACTGGAAAAAGCCATCAAGGCTGCCGACACCAAGACCCGGCTGGAAGATCTCTACCTGCCCTACAAGCCCAAGCGCCGTACCCGCGCCCAGATTGCCCGCGAAGCTGGCCTGGAACCGCTGGCTAACAGCCTAATAGATGATCCTACCCAGGACCCGGAAGCACTAGCCGCCGGTTACTTGAACGAGGAACACAAGATTGCCACCGCCAAGGACGCCTTGGACGGTGCCAAACAGATCCTCATGGAGCGTTTCGCTGAAGATGCCGAGCTGCTCACCCGCCTGCGCACCTTCCTCTGGGACAAAGGCCAAATTCAGGCCAAAGTGGTGGAAGGCAAGGAAAAAGACGGCGCCAAGTTCAGTGACTATTTTGATCACAGCGAAACCCTCAAAGGGATCCCCAGCCACCGCGCACTGGCCCTGTTTCGGGGCCGTAATGAGGGCATTTTGCATGTCTCAATGGTGCTGCCGGAAGAGTTGGAAAATGCTCAACCGCATCCCTGCGAAGCCATGGTCACTGCCGTAGCGGACTGGCAGCACGCCGGCCGGGCCGCCGATGATTGGCTCAAAGAAGTGATGCGCTGGACCTGGAAGATCAAACTCAACACTCATCTGGAAACCGAATTACTGGGCCGAGTGCGTGAAATGGGTGAAGAGGAAGCCATTCAGGTTTTCGCTCGTAACCTGAAAAGCTTGTTGATGGCCTCCCCCGCCGGCCCTAAATGCACCATGGGCCTGGACCCTGGCCTGCGTACCGGCGTGAAAGTGGTTGTCGTGGATGCCACCGGAAAGCTGCTGGAACACACCACCATCTTCCCTCACCAGCCAAAGAAGCAGTGGGATCAGTCCCTCAGTAAGCTGACTGCGCTGAGCAAACAGCATGGCGTGGAATTGATCGCCATCGGCAACGGCACTGCTAGCCGGGAAACCGACAAGCTGGCCGGCGAAGTGGTGAAATTGCTCAAGGATCAGCCGATCCAAAAAATTATCGTTTCTGAAGCCGGCGCCTCGGTCTACTCTGCCTCGGAAATGGCGGCCCTGGAATTCCCAGAACTAGACGTGTCTTTCCGTGGCGCGGTATCCATTGCCCGCCGCCTGCAAGACCCACTAGCCGAGTTGGTAAAAATCGATCCGAAAGCCATCGGTGTTGGCCAGTACCAGCATGACGTAAGCCAGGTAAAATTGTCCCGCTCACTGGATACCGTGGTGGAAGACTGCGTGAACTCGGTGGGCGTGGATGTGAACACCGCCAGCGCCCCCTTGCTGGCCCGTATTGCCGGCCTTAACAGCACCATCGCCGGCAACATCGTTTCGTTTCGAGAGAAGAACGGCGCCTTTGCCAGCCGCGCCAACCTGAAACTGGTGCCGCGCCTAGGCGACAAGACCTTTGAGCAAGCCGCTGGTTTCTTGCGCATCATGAACGGCGAAAACCCGCTGGACCGCTCCTCGGTTCACCCAGAAGCCTACCCGGTGGTGGAAAGAATTGCCGAGCAGCATGGCCGCCCCCTAAAGGATCTAGTGGGTGATGTGCCGTTCCTGAAGAAGGTCAACGCTGCCGACTTCACCGACGATAACTTCGGCTTACCCACCGTCACCGACATTCTCAGTGAATTAGAAAAACCCGGCCGCGATCCGCGCCCGGAATTCAAAGCCGCGGTTCTCAAGGAAGGGGTGGAAACCCTCAAGGATCTCAAGCAAAACATGATCCTCGAAGGCACCGTCACCAACGTGACCAACTTCGGCGCCTTTGTAGATGTGGGTGTTCATCAGGACGGACTGGTGCACGTATCCGCACTGGCCGACAAATTCGTGGAAGATCCGCACCAAGTGGTCGCCCCCGGCGATATCGTTAAAGTGAAAGTGCTGGACGTGGATCTAGACCGCAAACGCATCAGCCTGACCATGCGCATGGGCGATCAACCCACGGAGAAACCCAGCGGCCAACGCCCCACCAGCAACCGCGCCAACCAAGCAAACAAAGGCAATAACCCACGCCGTGGCGGTGGTAATGGTGGAGCTCAACGCGCTGGCGGCCAGCCCCAGGGCGGCGGCGGCACCTTCGCCGACCTATTTGCCAAAGCTAAGGAAGAGAAGCAGAAGAAAGACAGCAAGAAGCGCTCCTGAGTGGAGCGACTTCTCAGCGTCATTCTATTGCCCCATGATTGTCGGAATTCCGTCACACCCGCGGCCGGTCCCTTATCTGACTGGTCGCACGACAGGTCCCAACCATGAAGCATCTTGAACAGCGAATTCATGCCCTGCTGAATGCAGATGCCGCAGCCACCTTGGCCGGCATCCGTCGTGGCATCGAAAAAGAAAGCCTGCGCATCACCACCGATGGCACCCTGGCGCAAACGCCACATCCTCGTGCCTTGGGCTCTGCGCTAACGCATCCGTACATCACCACGGATTATTCTGAAGCCCTGCTGGAATTTATTACGCCCCCGAGTACCGAGCTGCACAAGCCCATTGAATTTCTCGAGCAACTGCACCGCTATGTGTACAGCCATATCGGCGATGAAGTGCTGTGGGTGAATTCCATGCCCTGCATGATCGGCAAAGACAGCGACGTACCCGTAGCGCAATATGGAAGCTCCAACGTGGGCCGTATGAAAACGGTGTACAGAGAAGGGCTCGGCCACCGCTACGGTCGCAAGATGCAAACCATTGCCGGAATTCATTACAACTTTTCCTACCCGGACGCATTTTGGAAACTGAACCAGCAACTGGAAGGTGATAACGCCCCATTACAGGATTACATTTCCCGTCGCTATTTCGACCTAACACGCAACTTCCAGCGCTATTCCTGGTTGCTGGTCTATCTGTTCGGGGCCTCACCCGCGCTGTGTGCTTCTTTCCTGGCCGGGCGCGAGCACGACTTGCTGGAGCGCTTCGATCACTCCCTGTATCGCCCCCAGGCCACCAGCCTGCGTATGAGCGACCTGGGCTACCAGAACAACGCCCAATCATCGCTGGCGATTAGCTACAACAATCTGGATGAATACGTCAGCACACTCACTCATGCCATCAACACCCCGGAGCCGGCCTACGAAAAAATGGGCGTTAAAGTCACCGACGCCGATGGCAACGTGAAGTATCAGCAACTCAACGCCAATATTCTGCAAATCGAAAACGAGTACTACTCGTCGATCCGCCCGAAACGCACCATCAAACCCGGCGAGCGCCCCACTACAGCGCTGCAAGAACGCGGCGTGGAGTACATTGAAATCCGTGCGTTGGATTTAAACCCGTTCGAGCCGGTGGGCATCAACCAACAAGAAATCCGGTTCTTGGATCTGTTTGCCACCTATTGCCTGCTGCGCGAATCACCGCAACTGGAAAAATGCGACCTGCATGCCAGCAAGGAAAACCTGCGCAAGGTGGTTTACGACGGTCGAAATACCGACATCCAGCTATACAACTGGGGCAAGTCGGTGAGCCTAAAAAACTGGGCATCAGAAAAACTGACGCAAATGCAGCCCATCGCCGAGTTGTTTGATCGCGCCCACGGCGGCAACAACTATGCCGAGGCGCTGGCGCACCAACAGGAAAAAGTCGACAACCCCAGTGCCACTCCGTCTGCACAGATTTTGGAACAACTGGAGAGCCGTAATCAGGGCTTTTTCCAGTTCGCCATGGAGCAGGCCTTGGCCCACCGCGATCATTTCCTGTCCGGTCAGCGTTGCGACGCCACCAACCAGCAGCTGGAAGCGCTGGCCGCCGACAGCTTGGCCGAACAAGCCGCAGGCGAAGCCGCCGATCAGCAATCCTTCGAGGAATATCTAGCGGATTACTTCCACGATTAGCTCCCTCGAGATCCGAATCCGCCCTATGTATCAACCGTAGGGCGGAAGTCGGCCGCCGGCCACCTCACCCGCCGCCAGCAATCAACATGACATTGCATTGCGACCCACTCCGCTGTACAGCCCACCGTTAATACCTCAGTAGAATCGCGCCTGCTGCTTTTGCACAAAAAGAATGCGGACTCGCGCGCTATGTAAACCGTGCAACAGCGGCATGTCTCTAAACCGGAAGTGATGCCTGGTGTGGCTGAAACCTGCAGGCAAGAAAGCACCAAGAAAGCCTGACGCCGCTCCCGCAAAAGAGTCCAGACTCACTCTGACCTCTTGCGTGGAAAACAATGCTTGCAGGCGAAGACCGCAGCCGTGGAGCGCAAGCATCTCTTCATGCACCGGGCGCCCTGCGTTAACGGGCTATCGAAAAGCCCCTTGCTGCCACCGCCGCTTTTGCCTACCCTTCGCCGATCCCTCGACGAAAAGAGCCGCCCATGTCGTCCATTATTCCTGCTCCACGCCCGCTTAATGCTCTCGCTTTTCTGGCCTGTCTCGCGGCCATTGTCGGGGCGCTCTATCTGCAGCATGTAGATGGGCTCGAGCCCTGCCCGCTGTGTATTTTTCAACGCGTCGGCGTGATCGCCGGGGCCGTGATTTTGCTCATCGCCAGCCTGCATGGCCCGAAGAACATTGGCGTGCGCATCTATGGTGCCCTGACCACCCTAGCGGCCCTTGGCGGCGGTGCAGTCGCCGCTCGTCACATTTGGCTGCAGAATCTGCCCGCCGATCAGGTGCCTGCCTGCGGCCCCGGCCTGGATTACATGCTAGAGGTTTTCCCTCTGCAGAATGTGCTTCAGCAAGTGCTGGCCGGCTCCGGCGAATGCGCCGAAATGGATTGGTCCTTTCTGGGGCTGAGCTTGCCAGGCTGGTCCATGGTGGTGTTTGCTGGGCTGCTGCTCGTCGGCCTGATTCAGATGTTCCGCCCCCTGACCCGCTGAGCCCGCCATGATTGATGGCTTGCTGATTCTCTTACTGTTCCAGTTTTTCGGTGAGGTCATTATTCGCCTCACCGGCATCCCCTTGCCTGCCTCTGTGGTCGGCATGGTACTGCTATTGTTGGCATTGCTGTTGAACGCCCCCTATACCCAGCGGGTAGCGCCTGCCGCCGGTGGCCTGATCAAACACATCAGCCTACTGATTTTTCCGCTCGGAGTAGGTATCGTGCTGCAATGGCACCGCTATGAAGACTATGCGCTGGCGCTAGGCGTTGCCGTAGTGTTGGGGACCATTCTCAGCATGATTGTGATCACATTCATGTTGAAAAAACTGCTCGGCGGCAAACACCAGGAAGCCAGTAACAAGCCCCATGGAGACGACCATGCTGGCTAATTTAGATAACCTGGCCGAACTGGTACATACGCCGTTGTTTGGCCTGCTATTAACCTTGGCCAGCTACCGTTTTGCACTGTGGGTATACGGGCGCAGCAACAGCCTGCCCATTTTTCACCCGTTTCTTGTGGCATCCATTCCAGTAATTATTGTGCTGCCGTTGGTCAACGTAGACTACGAGGAATACCGCGAACAAACCCAGATGATTTCTTTCTTGCTAGGCCCAGCCACTGTCGCCCTGGCCTGGCCGCTATACCGGCAGTTACACACCGTGCGCAGCGTGCTCAAGCCCATTCTAGTAGCCACGGTCTTCGGCGCCACTCTCTCTGCCGCCATTGCCGTAGGCTTGGCCTGGTGGCTGGGTGCACCACCTGAAGTTGTGGGCTCGCTGGCACCTAAATCCATCACCACTCCGATTGCTGTTGAAGTGGTGAAGTCCACGGGAGGGTATGTGTCGCTAGCAGCTGGCGCTGTGGCCATTACCGGCATCGTCGGCGCACTCAGCGCCGGCCCCATCTTTCGATTGCTCAGGGTCACGGACCATCGGGTGAAGGGGTTTGCGCTAGGGCTAGTTGCCCACGCCATCGGCACCGCCCGCGCCTTCGAATACGGTGAGAAAGCCGGGGCCTTCGCGGGCCTGGCGCTGGGCTTGTGTGGGCTAGTGACGGCCATCGCCCTCCCCTGGCTTTGGCCCTGGGTGGCGCAATACTTGTAAACAACCCCACAGCCTGCACGCGCGCTTTACGTTACATACCGCTGTTACAAAGCACTAAAAATACCCGCCTTATAAGAAATCCGTCTTTGCCCGCAAGTGGCTGACGTTAGGCTGTTTTTTCGCCAATTTGAGCTCGCCCATCAAAAAGGTCACTTTCTGCCCATTGCCCCACCATCTCACCCCGTCCTAGTCTCAATAGCCCTGCTGAAGAATCAAAACCATCGGCCGCCGAGCTATTCACTGCTTACCGGCCTAAGGCAGTCTCAGCCATTCACTAAGGAGGGAATACAATGGCGAGTTCAACATCTGCAGCACTGGCTCAATGGCAACGTATCGAAGCACTGGTTCAGGCTTGGCTGGATGAACGCCAGCAGCTGATTGTGCTGCTCTGCACTATGCAGGGCTTGAAAGGGCTTTCTGCAGTCCAACCCAACGATAACCCACAACCCATACACCGTCAGGTTCAACGCTTTTGCCAACTGTTGATGGATTACATCAGCGCAGGTTACTTCGAGGTATACCGAGAGCTAGTCAATGAAGCCCGGCATTTCCAGCGAGACAACCCGACACTGACCCGGCAGATTTTGGCCAAGCTGGACCGCTCCACTGATGCAGCTCTTGCCTTCAACGAAGATTTTGAGCACCCAGACCAGTGTTTGGCGCAACGAGATGTGCTACCAGAACGCATCAGTGCGCTGATGGAAACCCTAGAAGAACGCTTTGCACTGGAAGACCAGCTGATCCTCAGCATCCATCAGCAAGATCCCCCTTACCAACAGGCCACACATTAATAAAGGATATATTGCGAGTTGAACGTTGAACCGCGGGGTGGAGATGTTGCAACACGACTTTGTTTAGGGCTTCGCCCGTAACCTTCAGACACGCCGCGGATTTATAAAAAATCGCGCGCCGTTTGAATTCAACGGTGTAGGTTCTCTTCACCTATTCGTCGCATTTTAACGTTGAATGTTCCTCGGCATTTCATCAAAAAGGGCGCCCGAAGGCGCCCTTTTTGATGAAGCGTGAAACGGCGGGGTTTATTCCGCGTCATCACCACTGCCTTTCACATCCAGAAGCTCGATTTCGAAAATCAGCACCTGGTTAGGGCCAATGTCGCCACCGGCGCCTTGCTCACCATAGCCCAAAGACGGCGGCAGGACGACTTTCCACTTGTCGCCTTCCTTCATCATGGGTAATGCTTCTTGCCAACCTGGGATGATCTGCTGCAGACCGAATGTGGCCGGCTTGTCGCGCTCGATAGAGCTGTCAAACACCGTGCCATCGGGCAGAGTTCCGTGATAGTGGACTTCCACGGTGTCTTCCAGGGTCGGAGACGGCGCACCCTCTTCACCCGAAGCCAACACTTCGTATTGCAGGCCGCTCTCGGTGACGGTAACACCTTCACGCTCGGCATTGTCAGCCAGGAATTTTTCGCTGGCTTCCATGTTCTCGCCAGCCTTTTCTTCCAGTTTTTCCTGCTGAGCCGCGATCATGCGCCCCTGAAAATCGCGGATCAGTTGATCCAGATCTTCGTCACCGAGACGGGATTCACCCTTCTCGTCAATACCATCACGTAGGCCAGCGACCATGGCATCCAGATCCAGGCTCTCTAGGCTGCGCATTTGCTCTGCACTGCGAAAACCCAGTGCGTAGGACGCCTTTTGGTCATCCGTTTTTACTTCTGCATTGTCCTGACCACAGGCTGCCAGCAAGACGGTACCCGCCAGCACGATTCCCAATTTCTTCATTCTGCCTCCAATTGGCCTACGATTATTGTTTCTGTTGTGTCTCAAGCCCCTTGCCACCGCGCATCTCTTCCGCGCTGATCGTGCTTGGAGCCTTCACTGTAATGGGGTCCACCGACACTCCCGGCGGTGGAATTTGGCCATACTGCCAGTTTCCACCCGGGTCACGCCAGCGATACAGCTCAGTCTCGTCCTTTTTTCCCAGCCAAGGCGACACTTTGCCATCGAACAGTTTTTCCGGCTGTTGCCAATTCCGCTCAACATGTTGCCAGTCCAGTAGAGGTTTGCCTCCACCTAACGGCACAGTAAACAGTGCCGTAAGCACCGCTACCAACAGCACGGTAATAATGAGCCCGAAGCGCATAATGCCGAATTCCCCCTATATTGAGCCTCTTCACAGGATCGAGTTCCCGATGAGAGCAAAATACGATCACAATTTACATGACTTTTGCCACTTTTGCGGTAATGCCAAGTTCGAGAGCACAGCTCACTTTCGTTCGACCATGCTCCAGCCGGCATTCCGGGTGAGCTAGAATCATGCGAAATAACCATACAGAAACTGTATAAACAGCGCACAGAGTCGCCTATCGGAGGGGCAGCGACTCCCTGAATAAACCCCACATATCGCGCTTAGTGATTCTGGTCGCAAACAGAAAAGAGGCTTACTGCAAGACCAGCATTGATATCCGCGCCACCGCCCCCACCACCCGCATCCTGCAAAGTGTGGCGCTAACACCCGGCTACCGCCGTCGTCGCCAACCAGGCCCGTACCCGCACGAAAATCTACGAAGCGCAGCGTCAATTTCTGTTCAGCCTGAAAATCCCCTTCCTGGTAACCCTGCACGATACTCAACGGTATGTGCCGGCCAGACTCGCTGTCTGCGCGATCACCACACGGCCCGCCAGATTCATTTGAACCTTCAACGTGAAAGGTTCAAAAGAAAAAAACCTGGAATGTTTCCGATTCCTTCATCCAAGCTTGCCGTTATTTCTGTTCAGCCAAATCCCGCATCGCGCCAGTTAGCTTGCTCAAATCATCCGCTTCAATGACGAATGGCGGCATGATGTAGACCAGCTTGCCGAATGGACGAATCCACACACCCAACTCAACAAAACGCGCCTGCACCTGCTCCATGGCGACAGACTCCTTCATTTCCATCACGCCAATGGCACCCAGCACCCGGGTATCGGCCACCGTAGGCAACGCCTTCAACGGCATCAGTTCGTCTTTGAGCTGAGCTTCGATAGCGGCCACTTTTTGCTGCCAGCCGGAATCCAGCAACAGCTGAATGCTGGCATTCGCCACGGCGCAGGCCAACGGATTGCCCATAAAAGTGGGGCCGTGCATCAATACGCCCGCCTCACCTTCACAAATGCCTGCGGCCACCTGGCGGGTGCATAACGTGGCTGCCAAGGTCATGTAGCCGCCGGTAATCGCCTTGCCCAAACAAAGGATATCCGGGCATACATCCGCATGCTCCAGAGCAAAAAGCTTGCCTGTGCGGCCGAAACCGGTGGCGATTTCATCAAAGATCAGCAGCACACCGTACTCATCACACAGCGCGCGCACCGCTTTCAAATAAGTCGGATGGTAGATACGCATACCGCCGGCGCCCTGCACGACAGGCTCCAGAATCACCGCGGCAATTTCCTGGTGATGCTCCGCCAACATGTGCTGAATGGAATCCAAGTCCGCCGTATTAAAATCACTGTCGTAGGGGCACTGCGGCGCCTCCGCAAAATAGTGCTTGGCCAGCACACCACTGAATAGCGAGTGCATGCCGTTGACCGGATCACAGGCAGCCATGGCGCCAAAGGTATCGCCGTGATAACCGTTACGCAGGGCCAGCAATTTGTCCTTCCCGGCATACCCCTGACTCAACCAATACTGCAGCGCCATCTTAATCGCCACTTCCACAGACACCGAACCGCTATCGGCAAGAAACACTTTTTCCAACGGCTCGGGCGTTAGATCAACCAGTTTTTTCCCCAGTTCCACCGCCGGTTCGTGGGTCAATCCGCCAAACATCACATGGGCCATGCGGTCGATTTGATCCTTGGCTGCCTGATTCAACACGGGATGGTTATAGCCATGCACCGCCGCCCACCAAGACGACATACCGTCCACCAGCTCGCGGCCATCCTCCAGCATTAACCGTACCCCTTTGGCACTAGCCACGGGAAATGTGGGCAGCGGTTTGGAGGTGGAGGTATAAGGGTGCCAGAGATGGTCACGGTCGAAGTCGAGATCGGTGGTCATGGGGCGAGGTCCAGATAAAACGAGGGAAGACAGGATGGCAGCGGAGGGGGGAAAGTTCAAAGTTGAACGTTCAAAAGAGCGTCTGAAATGTGTGCCAAATCGTTAACGCTCCCGCCGCACCATCACACCTGAATCCACGGTTTTAAACTTTCAACTCAACCAATCGGCAAAGTGCGCTCTGCAACCCTTCGCACTGAGCCATTTCCGGCACCAACACCAATAACCAGCTCAGCGGGTCTACCGATTTGCCTGCCGGTAGCAGGTTATCGCACAAAGCGGGCAAGGTAGTCAGCAACCAACGCTCACCTTCCAGCTCCACTTGCTGGAGTTGGCGTTTGAACTCGGGCAACCGGTCATCCTGCCCAGCCTTGCGGCGCACCGCGCGCAAAGGGCGCAGATAATCCGCTTCGAATTGCTCGGCCACTTCTGCCAACCGCCGGCCGGTTCGGGCATCCGGCTGCTTTCCCGCCTCCGCCAGCCATAACCCACACAGCAGTAATGACACCGGAACTTGATATTCATCCTGCAAATGCAGGCAGCCATTCTCGAATGCCTTGTCCTGCCAGCACCCCAGCGCAAAACGCCACAGATCCGTTTTTATTTTATTACTCACTGGCATCCCCTGATTTACCGCCCTCGGGCAGGTTGGTGCTTAAACAGGCCATCGCTTACACTGCGCCGGTTTCCTGCATGTCTTTCACTGCACGCAGGCCACCGTTTTCAGGCACAAATAGGCTTACCATGCTGTCTCTTGAACATATCAACCTTCGCCGCGGTCCCGACTTGCTGCTGGAAGACGCCAACCTGGTCCTACACAAGGGCTGGCGCGTAGGCTTGGTGGGCCGCAACGGCAGCGGCAAGAGTTCGCTATTTAAGCTTATCATGGGCGAACTAGAGAGCGATGGCGGCAACATTAACTGCCCAGCCGACTGGCGCTTGGCCATGATGGCCCAAGAAGTCCCGGCGCTGGATCAGCCCGCCATCGACTATGTTCTCGACGGCCACCATGGCCTACGCACCGCCGAACGCAAACTGGCCAAAGCGGAACAGGCCGGCGATAACCATGCCATTGCTCTGGCCCACGGCGAGCTGGATGCCTTGCATGCCTGGCAACAACCAGCCAACGCGGCCATCTTGCTAGCCGGCCTCGGCTTTAGTGAAGCCCAACAACAACAACCGGTCTCCAGTTTTTCCGGCGGCTGGCGCATGCGCCTTAACCTAGCCCAGGTACTGATAAGCGATGCCGACCTGTTGCTTCTCGATGAGCCCACTAACCACCTGGATCTGGATGCCATACTCTGGCTGCAGAGCTATCTGGTTCAGCAGCCCGGAGCACTACTCGTTATCTCCCACGACCGCGCCTTTCTGGATGCCATCGTCACCCAAATTCTGCACATCGAGCACAATAGCCTGAAGCAATACACCGGTGGTTATTCTGACTTCGAGCGTGAACGTGCCGAGAAACTGGCGCTGCAGCAAAAAATGCACGACAAGCAACAAACCCAAGTAGCCCACTTGCAGAAATTTATTACCCGCTTCAAGGCAAAAGCCAGCAAAGCCAAGCAGGCCCAGAGCCGGGTAAAAGCGCTGGAAAAGCTAGAACTGATCGCCCCCGCCCATGTGGATTCCGGCTTCAGTTTTGATTTCCACCAGCCAGAAAAACTGCCCAACCCTATGGAAAACCTGGATGCGGTGCAGTGCGGCTATCGCAATGACGGCATAGATACCGTGATTCTCGATCAAGTCACCCTGAGCCTGCGGCCGGAAAGCCGCATCGGCCTGCTGGGCCCCAATGGGGCGGGCAAATCAACACTGGTACGCACCTTGGTCGGCGAACTGCCCACCTTGGGCGGGCATTTTGAAAAAAACGACGACCTGAAAATTGGTTACTTCCACCAGCAACAGGTGGATCGTTTGGACGCCAACGACACCCCATACCAGATGCTGTCGCGCTTCTACCCTCAGTGGAGCGAATCAGAATTACGCAGCGAACTGGGCCGCTTCGGGTTTCAAGGCAATGACGTATTCGCGTCCATCGGGCGTTTTTCCGGAGGTGAAAAAGCGCGCCTGGCTCTGGCCATGATCGTTCAACAAAAACCCGCCTTGCTGCTGCTGGATGAACCGGCCAACCACCTGGATCTGGACATGCGCGAAGCGCTGACACTGGCCCTGCAAGCTTTCGAAGGCGCGGTAGTGATGGTCTCCCACGATCGCCACCTGCTGGAAACCACCGTGGACGACTTCTACCTTGTGGCCAACGGCAGTGTCAGCCATTTCGATGGCGACCTGGACGATTACGCTCGCTGGCTGCAACAACACCGCCGCGACGGCAAACCAGTGAAAGAAGAAAAACCCAGCGATGGGCAAGATGCCAAAGCCCGTCGCCAGCAAGCCGCCCAGCTACGTCAGCAGCTACGGCCACTAAAAAAACAGGTAGACCAGTTAGAACAACAGCTAGGCCAGTGCAGCGAAAAACTGCTAGCCGTGGAAGCCGCTTTAGGCGATGAAGCGTTATATACGGACCCAAATCGAAAGAACGAAATGAACGGCTTGCTCGGTGACCAAGCGCGCCTGAAGAAACAGCACGACGAATTGGAAGGGAAATTATTAGACGCCATGGAAGTGTTAGAAGAGGCAGAAAGCGCAACGTCGTAAGGGGGGCTTTCCTATCACTCCCGGGTACCGCGCTCACTATCGAGGTTGCAGATAACGAGCCAACACCCCAGGCCCACAACCAATATAAAAAAGCCGGCTAAGGAGACCTTGGCCGGCTTTTTTTATCTCCATCGAGATCTCAGCAATGAGGAACTCGACCCTTACTCTGTAGCCGCTTCTATAACGCTTCAATAATGGTAGCGTTTGCCGTCCCTAAGCCTTCACAGATAGTCAGCAGGCCGTACTTGCCACCACGGCGCTTGAGCTCATAGACCAACGTACCCATCAACTTGGAGCCGGTGGCCCCCAATGGGTGGCCTAACGCCTGAGCACCACCGTTCACGTTCATTTTTTCGTAATCCGCACCCACCGCCTTCATCCAGGCCAATGGCACCGAGCCGAACGCTTCGTTCACTTCATACAGATCAATATCCGCCATACTCATGCCGGCCTGCTTAAGCACTTTCTCAGTGGCCGGGATCGGGCCTTCCAATACCATGGTCGGGTCAGAGCCCACCACCGCCATGGCATGAATACGCGCCAGCGGTGTCAAACCCAGTTCTTTAACCGCAGCCTCGCTGGCGATCATAACGGCGGAAGCCCCGTCCGTTATCTGGCTCGCGTTGGCGGCACTGATATGTCCCCCTTCCTGCAGAGGTTCTAGCGCTTTGATCGCGTCCAGCTCTGCTTCCCAGCGAATCCCTTCATCGACCACATGGTCTTCCTGAGAGCCGTCTTCCAGGGTCACCGGTACCGGGATGATCTCATCGCTGAAACGACCCGCTTGCGTCGCTGCAGCACCACGCTTGTGGGAGTCATAGGCGAACTGGTCTAGCTCTGCCTTGCTCACTCCGTATTTTTCCGCCATACGCTCAGCCCCATGGAATTGGCTGAATGTTGCACTGGGATATCGCTTGCTGATTTCACCGGTAAACGGGTTGCCCAGTTCTTTCGCCGCAAGCACCGGGGAACCGATCGGCAGCTGGCTCATGGATTCCACACCACCCGCAATTACCAAATCCTGAGTGCCACTCATCACTGCTTGGGCTGCAAAGTGGATGGCCTGCTGGGAAGACCCACACTGGCGGTCAATCGTAACCCCCGGCACAGATTCCGGTAGGCAGGAGCTCATAATGGAAGTGCGCGCCACGTTAAAGGCCTGTGGGCCAATCTGGCTCACGCAACCAAAAATCACGTCGTCGACTTTCTCTGGAGCCACACCCGTGCGCTCTACCACTGCATCAATAACACGGCCACCCATGTCCGCCGGGTGTACCTTGCTCAACCGACCGTTCTTTTTACCACCCGCGGTACGCACCGCCGCTACGATATATGCTTCTGCCACCGTACTCTCCTCGTCATCACACGCTGTTGACTATCAGGTCATAAAGATGGCATCGAGGCTACGCCCTCTCCACAAGGAACCTCAATGACCAAAATAGACCACCGGGCGTGGATCTAGTCATTTCCAGGTCAACACAAGTGCGAGGGAATACGAAATCGATTACATAGCCAATGCTATAGCGAGCACTATGTACCTCCCTGCCCCCTGTTAGGCTTGCTCACCAACATGTTGCAAAATTAACGAGGTCAGCCCGTGGGCATTACCGAAATATTCCAGTAGCTCAATCGACAAATCCGGGAAGCGCTGGCGGGCATCCTCCACTTGAGCGGGGATATCCCTGCCTACATGCTTTCCCTTATTAAAGAATAAAGGATACAGCTGCACTGTTTTCACTGGTTGGTGTTCAAGCTGTTGAATCGCTTCGATCAATGAGGGGTTGGCGAGCTCAAGAAAACAGGGCAACACGGCCACATATTCCTGCCCGGCACCGGGGCCAGACTCTGCCACCGTATTCACCAACACACGAAACTCATCATTCGCCGTTTCACTGCGGCTGCCATGGGCCATGATCAATAAAGCTTTGGACATGATCGCTCCTTCGGAGCAGCGGGAAATTGGAAGCTCCACATTGCAAGAATTTCACTGACCTCGGGTATTACCCGCGCTTGATCTTTCAACTTGCAACGCAAAGGCTTGCTCTATAACGATTGCATGGCGGCGGGCCAGCGCCTCACGATCGTCATCGTAGCCGCCACCAATCACCGTTGCTATAGGAATATTCCGGCTTCGGCAACGGACGATGACACCCCGGTCTCGATCGGCGATGCCTTGCTCAGAAATATGCAGCCGCCCTAACGGATCATGCTGGAAAATATCCACCCCGGCATCGTAAAGCACCAGATCCGGCTGCTCTGATTTCAGCAATGATTCCAACGTGGAAAATACCGTATCCAGATAATCCTGATCCGTCATCCCCAGCGGCAACTCCACATCCAGATCACTACGCATTTTGCGAACAGGAAAGTTTTTCTCGCAGTGAATGGAACACGTGAAAGCCCGAGGCTCATCTGCCAGCATGGCAGCCGTGCCATCGCCCTGATGCACATCGCAGTCAAACATCAACACCTTATTGACCACGCCCCGATCCAACAATTGGCGGACCGCAAACACCTGATCATTGAAAATACAGAAACCGGAACCGAAATCGTAATGGGCATGATGGGTGCCACCGGCTAGATGGCAGGCAATACCATTTTCTAGTGCCAACTGAGTTGTCATTAGCGTTCCCATAGGCGCAATACAGGATCGCTTCAATAAGGCTTCACTCCAGGGCAACCCCATGCGCCGCAACGCCTTGGCATCCAGCGTACCGTTCACCATGGCCGATACGTACTGCGGGCAGTGAGCCTGACTTAATAATGCGGCCTTAGCCCGGCCAGGACGGAATTCGTTGTCGACACACGCAATTCTGCGGCGCCGCAAATGAGTATGTAATAGAGAGAATTTCTCCATGGGGAAGCGGTGCTTCCCAGGAAAAGGAAAACTGTATTCGGGGTGATACACAAGCGGCAGCACGGGCAACCTGGCAGGCAGTGGTAGGTCGCCGTATTGTGTCGTTTGAAAGATAAACCGGCAAATAACTCAGGATTCAGCGGAGGCCTTGCCCCCTTCACCCAACACCCGGTACAGAGTGACGCGAGACTGATACTGATTATAAATCAGGTCGAGACTGTTCTGGCGGGCACTGTTAAAGCTGCTTTGTGCACTGAGCACATCGGTAAGTTCAGTTTCTCCTTCCCGATAACGCACCTGCGCCACCCGGTAGGCTTCCTCGGCTTGCCGATATGCCTCTTCACGATACTGTTGTTGCTCAGCCAAGCCCTGCACATTACTCAATGATTGCTCCACTTCCTGCAAGGCCACCAACAGAGTACCGGTATAGCTGGCCACCTGTTCTTCCCAGGCGGCCTTGCTTTGCTCAATCCGAGCATCACGTGCACCACCATCAAACAGCGTTTGCGCCAGTGACACTCCGAGGCTGTACACCGCGTCGCCATTGAATAATGAAGACAATGCACTGCTGGCATAACCACCATTGCCGGTGAGCGAAATAGAGGGCCAGTAGTCCGCCCGGGCGGCGGCCACGGAATAGTCCGCCGCCATCAAGCTGGCCTGAGCCTGAGCAACATCCGGGCGCTGGGCCAGCACCTGATCCGGTAGCCCGGCCTGAATTTCCGGTAATTGCAGGCTACTCAGGGCGCCACCGCCCACCAGGAATGCCTGCGGCATTTCGCCCACTAATACCGCCAGGGCATAGCGGCTCTGGCGAAGTTGATGACGCAGGGAGGGCAGCTGCGCCTCCACATTGGCGACCACCGTTTTCTGCTGAGCCAGATCCTGGGGAGAAACGGCACCGTTCTCTACCTTGGCTTGCACCACATCCAATACTTGCTGGGCCAGCGCCAGATTTTCTTCTGACAGCGCCAGATTATCCTGCAGATACAACACCTGCAGATACATATTCACCACACTGGCAATGACCGTGAGCTGCACGGTATCACGGCTGAACTGACTCGCCAGCAGGGAAGCCCGCGCCACATCACGGCTATTGCGAAGCTGCCCCCACAGGTCCAGCTCGTAACTGGCACTCAGTGAGGCATTGTAGCTATCGGTGCTTCCGCCTTCGCCAAATACACCACTACGACTGCCTCCTGCTCCCAGCCCTATGGTGGGAAACAGTGCTGAACCGACCTGACTCAATTGCGCATCGGCCTGCTCAACTCGCGCCGCCGCCACCAGCAAATCCGTATTGGCCGCCAGCGCCTTTTCCACCAGCTGATCCAGCTCCGCGCTGTTAAATTGTTGCCACCATTGCGGGTGGTTCACCATGGCCTCACTGGCCTGCTGCTGGTTGAGCCATTGCGTTGGCATTCCCTGTTCCGGAGCTTGCAGGCCGGACTGCATGGCACAGCCGGAAAGCAAAACAAATACCATCACCCACAACTGTTTATTGATTGCCTTAATCATTACTGAGCGCCTCCACTGGGTTTAGGCGCGCGGCCTTCAACGCAGGTGCAAAACCAAATAACAAACCGATTCCCGCAGCGCAGACAAAAGACACCACCATCACCGGCACGGAGAACACAATCGCCATGCCAAACAGCATCAATAACCAACCCACCAATACCCCTATCACTACGCCAACAATGCCGCCCAAGGCCGATACCACCACCGACTCGGTAAGAAATTGCTGAAGAATATTGCGCTGTCTTGCCCCGGTAGCCATACGGATACCAATTTCATGGATACGTTCGGTCACACTCACCAACATGATATTCATCACTCCGATTCCGCCGACTAACAAGGAAATGGCGGCAATGGAACCGAGCAGAGCCGTTAAGGTGTTTTGGGTTTCCGACACCATTTCCAGCAGCGAGGCCATGTTGAAAACGCGCACATCCTGCTTGCCATGACGCTGGGTTAACAGCGCCACCGCAGCGGCTTCCGTGGCATCGATTTGCGTCACATCATCCACCGCCACCGTAATAGAGTTAAGATAGTTTTGTCCGAATAAACGCAGGGTTCCGGTGGACAGTGGAACAATGACCACATCATCCTGATCCTCCCCCCGATCACTGGCGCCCTGAGCGCTCATCACACCAATTACTTGAAAAGGAATACTGTCGAGTAACAGGAACTGCCCCAATGGATCACCCTCCGGAAATAGATTCTCTTTTACTGTCTGGCCAATCACAGCCACCGGAGAATAGCTCTTGAGATCCTCCTCCCCGAAAAATATTCCCTGCACAGGCTGCCAATCACGTAGCGATGGAAAATCTTCGCTCACCGCCTGCACACTGGTCGAGATATCCATACCATTGGCCCGGGCAGTCACATTCCCAGAAATTTCCGGTACCGCGATGCTTATATTAGGAAGGGACTCTAACGCTTGCGCATCCGCTGGCACCAAGGTGGCAATCACGCCATCCGCCACTCGTTGCATGCCCCGGTCCGGGCGAACGACTAGAAGATTGGTGCCACGCTCATTGATCTGTGCCACCACATCCTGTTTTGCGCCCTCACCAATCGCTAACATCACCACTACCGCACCAACGCCAATAACAATGCCAAGTAATGTCAGCAGGGTGCGCATCCAATTAGCACGCAAAGAACGCAAAGCCATCACCACAGCTTCCATCACCTCACCAGGATCCGGCATCACGGATTCTTTTGGCGGCGCTGACACTGGTTTGGCACGCTCATGGAGATGATCATGATGTCGCGTATCGCTAATCAGGTTGCCATCATGAATCTCCACTACCCGGTCCGCATGGGCGGCCACCTTGGCGTCATGGGTAATCACAATAACGGTGTGGCCTTGCTCCGCCAGGCTGCGCAGCTGATCCATTACCGCTTCACCACTGGCGCTGTCCAGCGCACCGGTGGGCTCGTCGGCAAGAATCACCTTGCCGCCATTCATCAAGGCCCGAGCAATAGATACCCGCTGCTGCTGCCCCCCGGAAAGTTGGCTCGGACGATTTTCCAGGCGATCTTCAAGACCAAGATCTGTCAGTAACTGCTGCGCTCGCTGTTTGCGCTCTTCTCGGGGCACGCCTGCATAAATAGCCGGTAACGCTACGTTTTCCCAAGCACTGGCGGTGCCAATCAAGTGATAACTCTGGAATACGAACCCAAACATTTCCCGACGCAACCAGGCCAGCTGGTCATGATCCATGGCCGTCACCGGTTGGCCGGAAAAGCGATATTCTCCGTCACTGGGTTGATCCAGGCAGCCAAGAATATGCATCAGGGTAGACTTCCCCGAGCCGGAACTGCCCATAATGGCAAGAAACTCCCCCGCCTCAATGGACAAATCAATGCCGTGCAAGACTTCTACATCTTGATCCCCGGCAGGATAACGCTTGCGAATGTTACACAGTTCAATCAACGGCATTAGAACCGTCCTTGACGTGGCAGACTATCCTTGTTTTTTTTCAACGCAACATTGCTGCTCGCTTGGCTCAGCGTCACAACATCGCCCTCTTCAAGCCCCTCATCAATCACGATACGAACGCGATTGTCGATACCTATTTTCACTGGTTGATCCTGTGGTTCCCCCTTGCTATCCAGCACCTGAACTTTCCACGCCCCTCGCCCCGCTCGCTTTACGGCAGCCATCGGCAAGCTCAGCACATCGCGGGCGGAATTAACCACGAAGAAAACCTGCGCGGTCATCCCCGACATTAACTGACCATTATCGTTAGCCACATCGAACTCAGCGGTGTACAGGACCACATTATTCACCACTTCCGGCGTAGGCAGCACTTGCCGTAGCTCACTGTCGTAGCGCACCGTCTCATTGCCAAGGGTGTTGAAATAAACCGGCATGCCTGCGCTTAGTCGATGAACGTCTGCCTCGGACACTTCCGTGGAAATCGTCATCACGGACAGGTCAGCAATGCGCATCAGTGTCGGGGTAGTCTGGTTAGCGTTAAGCGTCTGGCCTTCACGGGCATCCAAGCTCACAACCGTGCCGCTGCGTGGAGCATAAATTTTCGCATAGCCAAGGGTCGCCTGATCGCCCTCCACACTGGCTTGTTTTTGACGAATCTGTGCTTGCAATACTTTGATCTGGGCACCGGTAATCGCCAAGTTTGACTCGGCACTTTGAAAAGCATCTTCACTGGTAGCATTCGCGTCACGCAAACGCTGCTGACGCTGATATTGAAGCTCAGCCAGATTCAACTCGGCCTGCCGCTGCTCTAACTGAGCACGTAACGCTTCCAGCTCAGCAAGGCCCGCATCTACTTGCGTTTGCTGCACGGAGGCGTCAATTTCAGCCAGCAGCTGCCCCTCCTCCACCGAGTCCCCTACATCCACATACAAATGCGTCAACTGCCCTGAGACCTGCGCACCCACATCCACATAATCTCCCGGCTCCAGGGTGCCCAGCGCGGTGACCAGTTCCTCCACATCACCACGCTCCACCGTGGCTGTTTCCCACTGCGTGGCCGGCGCCGACGAAAAGCCCCAGCGCCAACCGGCGAACAACAGGCATACGATTAAAACAACAACGAAAAGAACCGTTTTCGGGAAACGACGAATCCAGCGAGGCATGGGCAATTCCACAGACCAGTAATGATGGTGAGGAATATAACGGGAAATGTTGCAAGAAATGTGGAGGGAGGAAATTGCGAGTTCAAAGTTAAAAGCGCGAACAGCGCTGTGCCACGCAGCCAAAACAACCCCGTGGCCCCGGGAAAAAGAATCGCGGCACTACCGTTTCTAATGTGGCTCTGCCACCGAGCCACGCTTTTCAAGTTTCAACGTTGAACGTTGAACGTTGAACTAGAGCAACCACTCCATCCCATGGCGGACCTGGTTACGGGCGTTTTCAGTGATGACCTCGCCGTGGGCCAGGCTGAGTTTTTCAAAGGGCCACTCGAGGATTCGGGTCACGCTGGCGCGGGCTTTGCGCCGGTTCAGATACACCAGCCGTAAAACCGGATGCCAGCCCGGTGATTTCCACAAGCCTCCCAGTTTCAAATACCAGCGAGTGAAGCCATGGTCGCATTGATGGAAGTTTTCAATCAGATCGGCGGCAATTAACGTTTTACTGGAACAATGATAGAACACCGTCTCGTGCAACATGGATCCTTCGATAAACACTAACTCGAAATCATCCCCCCAGTCTGGATGCGGGGTTTGCGAGAGCACCGCATCCAGTGCCAGATCCTTGCGCTTGCTCGCCAGTTTTGCCGGGCCGTGCAGCACGGCCTGGGGATAACGCTGTTTCACTTCATCGGCAAACACATGGTGAAAAAGGTTCGGGCAAACGATATGCGCCACTTCACCTAACGCCGCCAGTTCCCCGGCCAACGCATCGTCCACCGGAACCGGGGAGTGCAGCAACAAACCACCCGAAGACAATTTGACCACAGTCATCCGAGCGCCCACATGCAGCCCCATAAAGTGATGGGGAATGGCATAGGCCCAGACATTATTGGCAACCACTTCAAGTAACGGCACAGCTGACTCCTTAACGGGATATGCGCTCAGGATACCTGCTTGATCCCGGTGATACAGCCTATTTGCGTAACGGTTCCAGCAAACCTTCCGTGCCGTCCATTTTCAGCATCAGCGCCAGTGCCATCAGCCGGCCTAGCTCACCTTTCGGGAAACCCTTCTTGGTAAACCACAACAGGTATGGCTCGGGCAGATCGATCAATACCCGGCCGGCATATTTCCCGAAGGGCATGGTACGTTCAATCAGGGCAGTCAGATCTTCCTGTTTAAATTCCATAGAGCTCATCTTGATCACAGTGGAGAGGCAGAAAACATAAGCTGCCCAACTCGGTGCAGCCTACCGCCCCACCTTCTCATCGCCAACAATAATAACCATTTGCTCACGACGTACCGCACCCGTGCTCTGCGGCGGACTCGTTCTGCGCCTGACGCAAAATCGACACGGCGCTGTGGGTAAACAGGCCCGCAATGGCCACTGCCACCAGCAGGTCTGGCCAGCGGCTGTCTAGCCATACCACTAGGGTGCCGGAGATCAGCACTGTCAGGTTGGCCAACGCATCATTGCGCGAGCACAGCCAGGCGGATCGAATATTGGCGTCCCCCTGCCGGTGGCGCAGCAATAACAGCGCACTAATCACATTGGCCGACAGCGCCAAACTGGCTACACCCATCATCAGCTCGCCCTGCGGCGCACTGCCCTTCACCAGCGCCCAAATGCTGTTCGCCAGCACGATCACGCCCATCAACAATAACGACACCCCCTTGATACGGGCTGCGCGTACCCGCCAGGCCACCGACTGTCCCAACGCCCACAAGGTTAAACCGTAGGTAGCGGTATCGCCCAGAAAGTCCAGCGCATCGGCCTGCAATGCCCGCGAATCCGCCAGCACTCCAGAGGCCGCCTCCACCACAAACATCACCGCATTAATCGCCAACACGATCCATAGCACTCGTTGGTAATCTGGTGCCGGGTTTCCCACTATCTCGTGATCACAACAACCCATATTGTTTCTCCACTCTCTTTGGGCCCGACATGGCAGTGGCAAACGTCTATTGCTGCCGGTAGCGCCTGCTTGGGCTCCTTGATTTCACTGATTCAGGTTCCATTTAAAAAGCTATAGTAACTACAGGTTCAAGCCCAGTTATCGGCCCATGAGGTAATAATCATGCCAACCCTGTTCTCTATCGGCGCGCTCAGTAACGCCGCCGGCTGCAAAGTGGAGACGATTCGCTACTACGAAAAAATCGGATTGATGCCGGAACCGGCACGCAGTGAAGGGGGACAGCGACGCTACCATCAGCGCCACCGGGAACGATTGGCCTTTATTCGTCACAGCCGCGAATTGGGCTTCACCCTGGAAGATATTCGCGAGCTGCTCACCATGAGTGAACAGCATGGCTGTGCCGATGATATTGCCCGCCGCCACCTTGAGACCGTCGAGCAACGAATTCGATCACTCAGCGCCTTGCGCGATGAACTGGGCCGAATGATTAACGAGTGCGAACAAGGGAGGCCTGGCGAATGCCGGGTTATAGAAGTGTTAAGCGATCACCGCAAATGCACCACCGAGCATGGCCACTAGACCCAGTGGCCACCTCCTGGCCCTTCCTGTCTCTTCCCGTTACAAGCGCCTTGGCTGACATTTATACAACACGTTATGCACCCGTTTACCCCATATGGGTGAGGCATATTCCCGGCAGCTTTCTACAATAAACATAGCCGGCTCTTTTGGGGAGCCAACTAGGTCAACAAAGAAGGGAACAAGGGGAAGATAATGAAATGGACCATTGGCATTGCCATATTACTGGCTTCACAGTTTGCTGCCGCAGACTATTACTCCAGCCTGGACGATGACACCTGCTGGGATGCTCGCAACAGTGGTGGCGCCCCCTGCATGGTGGTGCACAACACCAAATGGAGCCAGTACAGCAAAGGGAATTTTATCGTTACCTACCGCAATTCCTGCAACAATCGTATCTACGCCCGTTTCTGCAATGAACGCAAAGACGGCTCTGAAGATTGCGGCGCCTCCGGCATCGGGGCCGGTAAAACCAAGAGTTGGTCTACATCCAACGCCAATGGCCGCTACAGTTACAGATCCATTGGGGTCGAACGGGGCTCCAAGGACTGGGTGTGCAGCGGCAAGGTATCCGGCTGGCACGATTAACATTCAGTGGCTTGTTTTTGGCGCCCGCTATCACGGGCGCCTAACCTAACCAGAGATGGTTATCCCAGCCGCCCCCCGGCAATGCCAGCCACTGCCCCTGCACATCCGCAGTACGGCTATCGAAGTAACGGCATTTGCCCTGCCCCGAGGTCACCGCAAACCCGCCCGGCACTGCCCCCACACCGGCACAATCTGACATCGGCGTATCTAGCAAGGTCTCCCCGCTATCCAGGTCCCAGATAAAGAACCGGTTGCCCCGTGGCGCCGTCATGGCCACTTGCCGTTGCTGGCGATGAATGGCGATGCTGGCGGTGTACTGATCCATCATTGCCAGCTGTGTCTGGCTGACAGGAAACGGTTGATAGGCCTCACCGGGGCGCTTGATGGCCAGCAACGGCACACGGTTATAGGCGGGGCCATGATATTGCTGCCCGGTCACCACCGTGCCGTCGCCAGCCACATCCAGGTGACGAATACTGCTTTGCGTATCCGTGAGAATTTCCTTGCTGATTAGCGCACCGTGACGATCCATGATTACTAGGCTGGAGGTCATGGTCTCCAGGTTCATTTGTTGGCGGCTGAGCCCGTCAGTGCGGATACCGCCGTTACCAATCGCTAGGGATTCGCCATCTGGCATCCAGGCCAGTTCGTGGGGGCCAACACCATGGGTGGACGCTTCGCCGTCATGGACTAGCTGCAAAGCAGCGTGATCCAACCGGTAGCGCCCCAACACGCCACGGCCGGGCTCATTGAGATCGTTTTCGGTGGTGTACAACCATTGGCCCTGCGCATGGAAAACGGCATGCCCATAGAAGTGGCGATACGGCTGGCTATGCAGGGTTTGCAGCAAAGAGCCATCGCGCAGATCCAACAGATAACTTTCCCTTGCTGGCCGGCGCCCCACAAACAAAGCAACAGGCAGGAAAGGATGGCGAGCCACCGCATGGCAGCGTTCGCGCACCGGCGTCGCGAAGGCCCGCTGGCCATTCAAATAATAGCCCATGGCATAGTGCTGGCCGGCATCATCGTTGCGCGCGGAAAGCAGCAGGGGAGATTTGCCCGCCGTACGGGTCCACAGTGACCCGCCACCCAGAGCGGCCACACCGGCCATCGCCGCACCAGCACCCAGCAACTTACGTCGTGTTAGTGGCATAACGCTCCCCGCAAGCTTGCACCGCCCACTGCGACCAAACTTTTAACTATTAACGCGCAACGGACTCTAGTCTCCGTCGTTGGCGTTAAAACCAATCTGGATATTCAGTGCCCGAGCCAGCTCTATCTGCTGCCGATTTTCCAATTGATCCAGCGCGGTATAAAGCGCCGCCAACGTATCCCTGTGGGAGGGGGCCTGCACCAATTCCACCAGCGGCCCAGGCAACGCCTCCATCCGGCTATTCACATCCGCATAGGCCTGATCAATATCACTCACCAAGCCTTCATCGCTCACCAGAGAACGTACCCGCTGCCATACCGCCCACGCGCCTTTTAGTGACGCTTGCAGGTTTTCAATAGATTGCTGGCTACGCCAAGCTTCCGCTTGATAGGGCTGCGCCACGCCTTTATTCAGCCGGCCCATGGGCACACCCAATTTTTTCTTCAGCACGTCCACACCGGTAATCTGCACCCGCAGAATCGCCGCCAGACCATCATCCGCAGTGGCATAGCGCTCGTTGGGAAAATCGCTTAACTGCAACAACATTCCCTCAGGCCCACGCCACAGTTTCAACACCTCTTCAGACAACGCCCATTGGTGGTTCGCAATACCCTTCAGTAACGGACAATAGCGATCACGGCTGGAAGCCAGTGCTATCGATTCATCAAACAGCACAAATTCAAAAGCGGTTAGCCCCTGCACTACCACACTGGCCTTCTCCAGCTGCTCACCGGTGAGTGGGCCGGCCTCGTCTAACAACGCTTCAGTCTGGCGAACCACCAGGTTGCGTTTGTCCGGCCAGAACTGAACCTGCCAGCTACGATTGCCTTCCGACAACGGGCCGATCATCAACGGCTGCAAGTAAGACCACTGTGATTGGGCGTGAAAAAATGCGGCCTTCATCTTTTCCACCGAGGCCTGCGGGTCCGCGCAGTACGCCTCCACACTGTCCATCAGCGCGGCATTGCTGTCGTGCCATTGTTGGTGAGCCGGCAATAACACCTCAGTGGCCAGCTGAACAGTGACCTCCTGCCGTGGGTTGCTACACGCTGCCAGCATCAACACGGACAACGCGACCGCCCCCTGCATAATCAAAGCACGCATGGTGAATCCTCGACCTTAATCGTCGTTATAAAGAGTTCAAGAAAGCCAACAACGCCGCGCGCTGACTAGCATCAAACGCCAACACCGCATCCCGAGACTGAGCCGCCTCACCTTCGTGCCAGAGAATCGCTTCCATTAGATTGCGGGCGCGGCCATCGTGGAGAAACTGAGTATGGCCATTCACTGCCTCCGTGAGGCCGATACCCCACAGCGGCGGGGTACGCCACTCCTGGCCATTAGCCAAAAACTCCGGGCGACCGTCCGCTAAACCCGGCCCCATGTCATGGAGCAACAAATCGGTGTAGGGACGAATCGTCTGGTTGGCCAGCTCCGGCTCCGCGGCCTCGGCTCCGGTGGTGAACACGGCCACATGGCAGCCTTGGCAATTCGCTTGGAAGAACAGGCTTTTACCCGCCAGCACCTGTTTATCGTCTACATTACGGCGGGCCGGCACGGCCAGGTTGCGGGTATAAAACGTGACGTTATCGAGGATGGAATCACTCACCTCCGCGTCGCCGCCGTTGGGCATGGCCAGGCAATCGTGCTGGGCCGGGGAGCAGGAATCGGTGGGCACCAAATGGCTGGTAAGGCCCATGTCATTAGCGAAGGCTTCCGCATTTTGCTGGCGCAAGCTGGGCTGCCCTGCCTTCCAGCCAAAACGTCCCATGGCCGTGGTGTCATTACGGCGATCCCAAACGCGATTTGCCCGGCCACTGATACCGTCACCGTCCGCATCCTCCGGGTCAGCATGGGCTAACAGGTCTGCTTCCGGAATGGCTTCCAGCAACCCCAAACCAATCACCGGCGGGGCAATGCGCGCGGAAAACAGCGTGGCAGGATGCATGTCTCCGTACGCCAAGTTACTGAAACTCAGTCGAGGCACACGCAGAGCAACTTGGTAGCCATCTTTAAAAGTGACAATCCGGGTGCGGTAATCCACCCGCACCCGGCCTTCCGGCTCAACCCCGGGAATGGCCGCATCCTGAAATTGCCCGCCATAGGTTGGCTCGGGCATTAACCCACCTTGGGTCAAATCATCTTCTGCTTTAGCAGGCACCGACAACCGCACCAACATGGAAACCGCTTGTTTGGCATCAGGGCCAGGCGGGTGACCTCGGCCATCCTTGATATGACAGTTCTGACAAGCGTTGGTATTGAATAATGGGCCAAGGCCGTCACGAGCATCCGTGGAGGCCGGAGCAATAACCCAAGGGTTCCGGAAAAAGCTGTTGCCCACACTGAAATCCAGCCGCCGAGACGGTGGCAGATTCGCTAGCGGCAGCGAAAACGCATTCTGGTCTGTTTTAGTCACTGTGGCCTTACCCGCAGAAAGCTGCTCACCGGGCTCGGCTTCGGTAAAAGTGGGGCCTTGATCACAAGCCGCCAACAGGGCCGCCAAAGACAGCAAGAAATATCGCAAGGGTGGGTATCCTTCTCTCTTGAGAGCCTAGCTGTGCAGACTCAATACTTGAGTCACGAAGACAATGAGCAAGCTTTCCGCTTTTCGCTGGAATGTACGGCTCCAGCACAGCGCCCGAGATAACGGGCCGGCGGCCGGTGCTTTCAACCCACCGCGGGCCTCATGTCAGAAGCTGTGGTTGGCGGTATCCGGATTCAGTGCCTGAATATTTAGCACCGCTGCGGCCGCCTCAATACTGGTAGTCTGCGCGACCAAGGTATCGATGGCCGCATTCACCGTGGCCGCCCCCTCGCTATTCCCTGGCGCAATCAACTGATCAAAATGAATGCCTTTGTTGGCACTGTCCACCAGCCCCTGCAGCGCCGCGCGGCTAGCCTCCAAGTCGGCTTTCAATTGGTTGTCGATGGCCGGCTTATTGGCGGCCACCAAGTCACTCAAGGAAGGGCCGGTCAAGGTTTCACCGTTCACTCGCCGATACTCGCCCAGATACACATTGCGAATGCCCTTACCATTATAAAAATGCGACGCATGCGTATTGTCACTAAAACAGTCGTGCTCGTCTTCTGGGGAATGGGCCGCAAGTGCCACCTTCATCCGCTCTCCAGCCAACTCGCCCAATGACAGGCTTCCCATGCCAAACAACATCTTGCGAAGGCCGTTCTCCACTGAGTCGGCTTCCAGCTCAGCCCGGTAGTTCTCTTCACCCGGACGCCATTCGTCTACCATCACTTCCAGATCGTTAATCAGCAGATCGGTAACCACCGACAGGTACTCGCGGCGGCGGGCATTATGCCCCCCAGTGGCTTGCGGGCCGGTGGCAAAATCCGTTGCCGGGCGCTCACCGGCACCAGCGTCGGTTCCATTCAAGTCCTGCCCCCACAACAAAAATTCAATAGCATGATAGCCGGTGGCCACATTCACCTCGGAGCCCCCTAGCTCATTCAAACTGGCTAACAACTCTGCGCTCAGGTCCGTCAAATCCAGAGCCTGCTCACCAATCTTCAAGGATTCGCTGGCAATAATATTGGCGCGGGCGCCGGGGTTGCCCATCACCGCGTGATAATCCTCATCCACGTAATCAATCAGGCCCTCATCCAGCGGCCAGGCATTCACCTGTCCTTCCCATTCGTCCACCACCACATTGCCGAACCGAAATACTTCACTCTGCATGTAGGGCACCCGGGCCGCACGCCAAGCATCCCGGGCCGCAGTTAGGCTATCTTCCGTAGGTGCTGCCAGTAACGCATCAATTTGAGTTTTCAACTTGCGAGCTTCGGCAAGCGCATCGGTATAGGTCGCCAACGCCACGTCAGCATAGTGGCTGACCACCTTCTTGCCCTGCGTCTGATCATAGGCCTGCGCAACAACGGCCCCGCTGGACTGCGGTTCATCGCTACAGGCAGAAAAAAACAGGGTGGCCAGTAAAAGGCCGCCGGTGGACAGGCGAGTCAGCATGAAAATTCCCCGAGCAGATCGAATATCACAAGCAAACGCGCCGAGCAGATCGACGCGGAAACAGTCTAGGCATACATAATGCGAATTATTCGCATCTTTTAAAAGGGCTGCGTCCAAAATCTGCACATATCCAGCATTTTTCCGCCACAATTCGTCGAATGCCCCCCAATAAACAAATTGTTTACGGTGAACCCAGTTCACAAAAAGTCTAAGATAGCGCCGCTCTCCGCTCTCTTTTTTAGCTACAGTGCGAGTCGCCCGCCATGACCACCGTTCTACTAATCCTGGTGGCGCTGGGCTTTTTGTCCATCGTCGTCGAAGATATCGTCCATATTGATAAGGCAAAAACCACGCTGTTTTTCGGGTCCTTCGCCTGGCTACTGTTTTTTATTGCCCCCCCGGCTCATCTCAGTCACGACGCGCTGATGAAAAGCCTTAATGACAACCTGCTGGATATTGCCACCCTGTGGTTGTTTCTGATGGCCGCCATGACCTTCGTGGCTTATCTATCCGGCAAGGGCATTATCGACAGCCTGGTCAACAAACTGCTACCCGAGCGCATTAGCGAGCGCAAACTCATGTTGCTCACCGGCGTGTTTGCCTTCCTGTTCTCTTCCATGGCCGACAACATCACCGCCACCCTGGTGTGTATCGCCGTGTTGATGAACCTGAACCTGCCGGTCAAAAAACTAATGCGCTACGTGGTGCTGGTGATATTTTCGGTTAACGCTGGGGGCACCGCGCTGATTACCGGCGATGTCACTACACTGATGATTTTCCTGGCAGGCAAAGTGGAAATTCCGGACCTTCTATTGCTTAGCCTGCCCGCCGCCGGAGCAGTTGCTGCACTAGCATTAATGCTCTCATTAGGGCTCAGTGAAGAAGTGCACATCAAGAAACAAAACAACGTCATCGAACGCGGAGACAAGGTTATCGCGCTGCTGTTCTTCGGCACCATTGTCGGCACCATCGCCGCCAACGTAGCATTCGGAATTCCGCCGGTGCTGTGCTTCCTGTTCGGTCTATCGTTGATGTTCATGGTGGTGCAGTTCCTAAACAAGGACGAGCCAATTCTGGAATATATCCGCAAGATTGAATTCGACACCCTGCTGTTTTTCCTGGGCGTATTGCTGTTGGTAGGTATGCTCAAGGAGCTGGGTATGCTGGCCTACTTCCCCGCGCTTTATGATGTTATGCCACCCGTGGCCGCTAATTTCCTGGTGGGCTTGGCCTCGGCACTATTCGATAACGTGCCGCTGACCGCCGCGCTGCTCAATTCCGGGATAGAAATGAACTTATCCCAATGGCTGTCACTAACCTATTCGGTCGGTGTGGGCGGGTCGCTACTGGTCATTGGCTCCGCCGCCGGGGTGATCGCCATGAGCAAGATCGAAGTGCTCACCTTCGGCAGCTACCTGCGTTACTTCGGCTACCTGTTGGTGGCCTACAGTATCGGCTTTGTCGCGGTGCTGGGGTTGGGGCAGCTGGTTTAGCCACCGCCGGCATGCCGGCTATCGTCCTCGCCGAGCATAGCGAGGGCGATTACCGCAACAAATCAGTTCGCGCCGTAAAGATCATCATCCAATTCTTTCAAATCATTATCGAGCTGTTGCCAATTAGCCTTGCCATCTACGCTACCTGCCCCGGTCAACTCACGGTATTCATCAATACGCTGTTGCAATTCAGTCAACACATCCTCTAGTGCCAGCTGGTGTCGCTCCGCCTCCGTGCTACGATCTGCTTCACCTTGCTTCTCCAATTGATCCAGCTCGCTCTCCAACTCGTCCAGCTTACTTTTAATATCAGCAATCATTTGTTTACCGGTTTCCATAATCAAAACTCCTTTTCAATCGGGGGCTCCAAGCAAAGCCCGTTTCAGAGTGAGCCCATTTGCCGAGCAGGGTCAAGGCTGCCACCAGCCACGGTTCTTACCGCCAGAAAATCTGGCCAACAATGCACGCCTCCTCCGCCACTAAATGGTTATGGTCGCCGTTACCCAACGCTCAACCGACCAGCGCATTATCATCGCCGGCCTTTCCCTATTAGAATGGACGGCTGGCCTATCCGCACGACACTGGGCGGCACTCACAGCCTATGGCTGCGGTCGCCGGGTAGGCCCGTTTCGTTCACCGCCGCCATGGACAACAGTATGTACAGGACGCAAACACCCGCGCATACCGGCCCCGCCGGCAGCCGGCTGGTACAGCTGCTTGCTAGCCTGGACCCAAAAGCAGCCTCGTCCTCCCATGCGTGTTTCGCTGAGCGGCTAGGCCGGCTGTTTGACCTGTCCGACACGATTGCCCTGGATACCGCCACCCAGCACCGTCCAAAGGGACCGTTTACAGCTCAGTCCGATATTTCAGAGACTCTGCAGGCTGATCTACTGAAAACCCGCAACACCCTGCTGGAGAACCTGAGCCACAGTTTCGCCGGCAAACAGGCCGCCTCGGTGATCAGCCTGCCACCGTTAAACAAAGACATACCGGCGGGCAAGCGGCCCACCTTTGGCCCCTATGAGCGTTTCCACCAAGCTCACCAGCGGCAGATGATTGCCGCACTAACCAACCTGCGCTTGCGCGCCCGGCGCCACCTCTGTGCCCATAGTGCAGAGCTGGCCCGACTGGCGGAGCTGGATGCGGTGTTCGAACACGGCCTCTCTGCATATGTGCGCCGCTGTTTCAGTGCCATGCCCGCGTTTCTGGAAAAGCGCTACCGCGTCCTATGGCAACAAGGTCAACACACACGCCCACAAGAGTGGATGGCCGCCAACGGCTGGCTATCCCAGTTTTGCCAAGAAATTCAAATGCTGTTACTCGCTGAGCTGGACGCCCGCCAGGAGCCCATTCTGGGGTTACTGGACGCGGCGGCAGGTGCCACCACCGACGCCGACACCCGGCTCACCGACATTGATGATAAGGAAAGCACCACCCCATGAGACGTTTTCTATTTGCTCTCCCGTTTGTCCTCGGCGCCGTGGCCGTTATCTGGATCGGCACCACCTTCCTGGGTAACCCGGTGGCCTTCACCGTTACCCTGCTGATCGCCGCCGTCTACGGGCTCGGGTTTGTCGAATTACTGCGCTACCGCCGCGATACCACCAAGTTAAACCTGCGACTACAACAATTACCCCACCCTAACGACGACCGCGAAACGCTGACTCGCTGGCTCAGCGAACTACCCAACACCCTGCGCCACGCCGTGCAACGCCGTGTTGACGGCCATCCGGCCACCCTGCCCGGGCCGGTACTGACCCCATACCTCACCGGTTTACTGGTAATGCTCGGCTTGCTGGGCACCTTCGTGGGCATGATCGTCACCCTCAAAGGCGCCGCCACCGCCTTGGATGGCAGCAGTGAGCTGAGCGCCATTCGCAGCGCGTTGTCCGCACCTATTGCCGGCCTAAGTCTGGCCTTTGGTACCTCCATCGCCGGGGTTGCTGCCTCCGCCATGCTTGGCCTCACCGCGACCCTGTGTCGCCGCGACCGCATGGACGCCTCCCGTCAGCTAGACGATGCAGTGGACGGCCAGCTGTATCGCTTTTCTCTAAACCACCAACGCGAAACGGCCTACGCGGCCCTGCAAAGCCAGTCCCAGGTGTTCCCGGAACTGGTCACCGCCCTGCACACCCTCACCGGGCGCATGGAACAAATGGGCGAACAGCTCACCGGCAACCAGCAGGCCTTCCACAATGGACTCCAAGAGCAATACCAAGGGTTGGCGCGTTCCGTTGCTGATTCTTTACGTGACACCCTAACCGACAGCAGCCGCCTGGCCGCCGAGAGCGCTCAATCAATCATGGCGCAATCCCTCGCCAGCCTCAGCAAGCAGGCTCAAGGCACCCACGAAAAGCTCAACGCAATCACCGAACAACAGCTCGGCGCCCTTACCGAACGTTTCCGTGACACCACCGAGCAAGCTGCCGAACACTGGCGCGCCGGGCTGGCCGAGCATCAGCAAACCAGTGCCCGGCTGGTGAGTGACATCAGCACCTCGCTGGCGGCTCACCACGATCAGTTCCAACACAACAGCAATTCCCTACTGCAGCAGGTCCGTGACACCCAACAACAATTGGGCAATGCCAGTGAGCAACAACTCGCCACCATCACCGGAGAATTCCAGACTGCCACCCGTCAGGCACTGCAAGACTGGAACGCCGGGCTGGAGGCTCACCGGGCCAGCGGCGCAGAACTTCTCCAACAAGTACGCGACACTCAACAGGCCGTGGCCGAACACAGTGAAAAGCAGTTTTCAGCCATCGCCGGCCAGTTCCAGGCCAGCACCGAACAGGCCGCTCAACAGTGGCAAACCGGCCTCAGCGAGCAGCAACGCACCGTGGCCACCTTGGTTAACGATATTCGTAACGCTCTGCACGAGCACAACAGCGAATTCCGTGACAGCGCTGCCGGCCTGCTCAGCGGCCAGCAAACGGGCATGGACAGCCTGATCAACCAGCTGGGTGAGCAACTCAGTGTGTTGCGCGATCAAGAAGCCGCTCGCGGTGACGCCGCCAGCGAGCGCCTAGCCAAGCTTGAGGCCACCGTCAGCGAGCATCTAGGTCGCCTGGGCACTGCTCTAGAAGAACCAATGATGCGCTTGATCGAAACCGCCTCGGAAACACCGAAAGCGGCCGCGGAAGTGATTTCCCGCCTGCGCGAAGAAATGACCCACAGCAGCGAGCGGGACAACGAACTGTTGGAAGAACGTCGCCGCATCATGGCCGAGCTGGATACCTTGCTCAGTGCCCAGCAGGATGCCGCCGGCGCCCAGCGTGACGCTATCGACACCTTGATTCGCACCTCCAGCGAGACGCTGAGTCAGGTGAGCGACACCTTCTCGCAACAGGTCAGCGACCAGGCCAGCCAACTTAATCAGGTCGCCGGCGACGTCGCCGGTAGCGCCGCCGAAGTGGCCAGCCTCAGCGACGCCTTTGCCACGGCCGTGCAAGTGTTCAGCCGCGCCAACGACACCCTACTGGACAATCTTCAGCAGGTGGAAAGCTCACTGGAGAAATCCTCTGCCCGGGCCGACGAGCAACTGGGCTACTACGTGGAGCAAGCCCGCGAGGTGATTGAGCTCAGCATGGCCTCACAGAAAGAAGTCATTGATGCCCTGGCCAACCTACGCCATGGCGATGCCCCTGCGCACAATGGCCAGCGCTCGGTTTCCGGGGTTAATTGATGGACGAATTACACGACAGCGATGCCCAGGCCTCGCCGGTCTGGGCCATCTTCTCGGATCTCATGGCCGCCCTGGTGGGCATTCTGGTGTTGCTGCTGGTGTGGGTGATCGGCATCCAGCTGGAGCTGAGCCAATCCCTAGAGCAGGAAAAAGCCAAACGCCTCGCCGAAGAACAACGGCGCATGGCATTGGAAGAAGCGCTGGCCGACCCGTTGGCCAGCGGCCGGGTGACGTTCAACAATGGCCGTATCGGCATCAGCGGCAGCGTGCTGTTCCAGCTCAACTCCGACCGGCTGCAACCGGAAGGCAAAGCCCTGCTCAGGGATCTGGTAAAACCGCTACAGGTGTTCCTCAGCCAACACGACGATATGCTCATGGTTAGCGGCTTCACCGACGCCCTACCCATCAACCGGGGCAACGGCCGCTATGCGGATAACTGGGGGTTGTCAGCCCAGCGAGCACTCACCGTCACCCGTACCTTGATTGAGCAGGGCATGCCCGCCGATCAGGTGTTTGCCGCCGCCTTTGGCGATAACCAACCGGTGGCCCCCAATGACGATGCGGACAGCCGTGCCCGTAACCGCCGGGTGGAGCTGACCACCGTGCCCCGACAAAGTGAGAAATCCGATGCGCCCTGACGCGGACTCTCCCTCGCCCTCCCCCTCAGCAACTCTGGAGGCTCTGACAGAGCGCCTGGAGGCCCTGCAAGAGCAAGGAGGAGAACACTTTGACCCGGTACGGTTCAGTTTTCTGGCCAGCCTTACCCAACGGCTGGCCACATTGCCGGCCCCTCCCGCTGGCACACTGAGCAAGCTGGACAACCAACTCAGCGAATACCAAAGCGCGTTCAGCCAAGCCAAAGCAACGCTGGACGCTGCTGGCGAAGCCGGCGACGACCCCGCTCAGTTCCGCCCCCGCTTGCGCCGAGCGTCGCAACCCGCTGGGCCCTCACCGTTTGCTCCGCTGCATCGGGCTTACAGCCTGATGACCACAGATGACAGCCCGGAGGAAAACAACACTCTGGCGGGTCTATTAAAACAACAGGAAAAACAGGTACTGGCGGATAATGGCGCCAGTGCTCCACCGCTACCACCCAAACAACGGGAGCTGAACGCCCTGCGTCAACTGCGCAGCCAGCGTCAGGCCCAGCAGGCTCGCCAACGCATCGACGATGCCATTACCCAAACGCCCAGCGACGCAGGCCCACTTAACTCTCACCGGATGGTCACCCGCGCCATTGAAACGCTGCGCGAGCTGTCGCCCGCGTATCTAGAGCACTTTGTGAACTATCTGGATACCCTAATGAGCTTGGAGAAAATCGCACCGAAACGCTGATGCCTCCGGCTCTCCTGTTCAAGGCGACCCCCAGGAAATGGGTTACGGCTAAATCTAAGTTCCACCGCCAAAACGAAAGACGCCCCAAAATGTGGGGCGCCCAAGCGGTAGTTCTACTCCCGTTAGCGAGCCATTACGCTGGCTTCACACTCCCCCCGTCTTCCCCTTTTTTGCCTTCGCTGTCGCCGCCAGACTGATCGCGCAGCAGGTCATCATGCTCCGCCATTTCCCAGGGCAGCTTACCCGGCGCCACATTCAAGAAGTGCAAATAGTTTTCGAACTGGTCGAGCATATCGCGAATGATATCCACCTCATCGTAGCCGAATACATCATAAGAACGGCCACCTCGACGCAAGAACACCTCAGCGCGGCAATACTCATGGGCATCGTTTACCCTGGCCTCACGGCTGCTGTAGGCATATTCCGGCACCGGTGTGGTGATCAAACGGATGTCATAGATAAAACCCACGTGCTCATCGCGATTGACCACCAACTCGGCGCGGATAAATTGCTCATCGAAATCCACCGACGCATCCCAGCCAACCTTACGCAGCTCATCAACGACCTTTGTCATACTGCCCATGGCAGTATCACGGATGAAGGTTTCCACCTCTTGCCGAGTAGGGTAACGAATCATCGCCGTGAGGCGATGGCGCCATTGGCTGCCAGTCATGTGGCGGCTATGAGCCATATGCGCCTGCAAGCTGGTTTCCCGGTGCCCTTCAATCACCAGCGCCCGCCACATGCCCACTGCCGCCAGCAGGATAATGATCGCAAACGGCAAGGCGCTCACCATAGTCATGGTTTGCAGTGCGCTTAAGCCTCCTGCCAATAACAACACCGATGCGATGACTCCTTCCAGAACAGCCCAGAAAATCCGCTGCCAAGCCGGGGTTTCCAGCACCCCACCAGACGCGAGGGAATCCACCACCAGGGAGCCGGAATCCGACGAGGTCACAAAGAAGGTAACAATCAACAATACCGCCAGGAACGACACCACGCTAGACAAGGGAAGGTGATCAAACAGCTGGAACAAAGCCACCGCCTTGTCTGCCTGCACCTGGGTTACCAGCTCGGTATAACCCTGCTCCATAATCAGGTTAAGCGCGGTATCACCAAACACTGAAAACCACAGAAAGGTAAAAATACTCGGCACCAGCATCACCCCAACCACAAATTGGCGGATGGTACGACCTCGGCTGATCTTGGCAATAAACAGCCCCACAAACGGGGCCCAAGCAATAGTCCAACTGAAGATAAACAGGGTCCAGTTACCGATCCAGTCACTGTGGGTGTAAGCCTGTAGATTAAAGGTGCGCTCCACAATATTGCTCAGGTAGCTACCCGTATTCTGCACAAAGCTTTCCAAAATATGCACCGTGGGGCCGACCACAAACACAAACAGCATCAGCAGCACCGCCAGCATCATGTTCAGAATCGACAGGCGCTTCACCCCCTTGTCCATCCCCGCCACCACCGACACCGTGGCCATCGCGGTGACAATGGCGATAGCACTGATCTGCACCATATTGCCCACCGGCACGTCCCACAGATAATTCAGGCCTGCGTTTATCTGCGCGGCAGATAAACCCAGCGTAGTCGCGATGCCAAACATGGTGCCCAAAATAGCGAACACATCGATAGCATGGCCAATAGGCCCATAGATTTTTTCGCCTATAAGAGGATAGAACGCCGAACGCATGGATAAGGGCAACCCATGACGAAACGCAAAGTAGGCCATCACTAGGCCAACCAAGCCGTAAATGGCCCAGATATGGAAGCCCCAGTGGAAAAATGCAATCTGCATGGCCTGCTTAGCAGCTTCCACCGTCTGCGGGTCGGCTACAGGCGGCTCAGAATAATGTAATACTGGTTCAGCGACCCCAAAGAACAATAGAGCGATGCCGTACCCCGCCGAGAACAGCATGGCGAACCATTCTGGAAACGAATATTCCGCCTCGCAATGATCCGGCCCCAGCTTAATATTGCCCCACGATGTCATGCTGATACCGACAATAAAAAGAAAGAATAGCGCCACCACCAGCATATAAAACCAGCCGAACGTTTCAGTGATCCATGCCTGGGCAGAAGAAAACACCTCCCCAGCCAGCTCCGGATCACTGATGGTGCCGATAATCAGCAATAAGGAAACGATCACCGCCGGCAAAAACACTGGCACCAAAATCGTCGAGTTGCGCATCATTCCTTTGTTTACCATATTTCAGCCCTGTTGCTTGTGTGGAGAGGCATGGTGACTTCTACCCTATAGACATCTTTACCCTGCTTCCAGCAGATGTGGTTACACGCGCTTACTATATGTACGCACCATTTTGCGGTAGGCTTTCGATTTTCCGAATCCACTACCACGCCCTATGACACTTGCAACCATGCGCCAACCACTTCTGATCCTATTCACCTTTTTCGCACTAATCTCAACGGCTCAGGCCTATGAGCAGGACTGCAAACTCGACATTCTTCACAGCGCCATCGGCGCCAACCATAGTTTCAATCTCAAGGTGACCTGCAGCGGCTACTACAACACACTGACCTATCTGCTACGGGCAAAACAAAACAAAAACGGTGTCTCACGCCTCGACAGCGAAACAGGACAGCTCTACATTCGTGGCAACGACCAAACCAGCGGAGGCATTACGATAGAGATGCAGGAAGGAGATAAAGTCAGCATTGAAGCTAAAATTCTTCAAGCGTGCGAAGTATTAGGTGAGGCCACACTGGAATATACGCACAAAGAATCACGCTGACTCCCTGTGCCCCTAGCAGACTAATGCGAATGTTCTTGCCGTTGGAAAACCTAACCGTAAGAAGGAAAAAGCACCAATTCATCCCCCTCGCACCATGGCTTATATTTGACCATGGCTTGCAAGAAAAATGGATGCTGCAACCAGCGCTTCAGCCACACCTGCAGGTTAGGGTAAGGCAGGCTGTAAAAAACATCGCGATCTACATGCGCGAATTGTCGGACAAACGGCATAATACCGACATCCGCAAGGGTCACATTATCCCCCAGCAAGAATGGGTGTTTAATCAACAACCCTTCCAAGACCTGCAAAAAGGCTTCACCGCATTGTCGATACTCTGTCTGGGTCTTCTCTGGGTAACGATCCGCGTATTTATAGCGATCAAGCCAATATTTGAATTCGCTATCATTTTGCTCAATGAGAGCATCAATCTGACCCGCGCCCTTTGTATACAGCAACCCTTGCGGATCATTTTTCTCAAGTGCCCATATCATTATATCTCGGCTCTCTTCAATTACAGTCCCGTCGAAAAGCTGCAAGACTGGCACCGTTCCTTTAGGGCTAATTGTTAACATCTGGGCTGGCTTATTCTTTAGTTCCACCTCACGCAACTCCACCCGCATCTCAGCAAACAAGAGTCCTAGACGAGCGCGCATGGCGTAAGGGCAGCGACGGAAAGAATACAAGCAGTGAAATGAGGAGGTCATGGAGTTTATTTATTGTTGAATGAAGTAAGTTAAGTAGAAGAAATACATAGAACCATAATCGTATTAACGCCCTAGCTGAAACAAACCCACGAAGCCCCGGTTTCGACACGGTAGTCTATCAATCGGAAGTGAGAAAACGATTCAGCCTTATCGCTTTCGATATCGCCGGAACCAGAGCCGCCTGTTATGAGTAAAAACTGCACGTTCCCGATTAGGCTGAGCACGCAAAGGGGTTTTCAAAGGCCCCTAGCGAACGATTGTCCGATGTCTTCGCCAAACATAATTCTGTGCCCATCTGGAGTAACTACGCCAAACTCACGCAACCCCCAAGGTTTATTAGAAATAGTCTGAAAAATATCAACACCGCGCTTCCGATAATCACCATAAATATCATCAATGCCCACGCAATTCACATACGCAAAGTAAGAATGTTCATTGGTCGCTTCAGCAGAAATCTCATCCGGGCAATACCCCAACATCATATGAAAACTGCCAAGGCTCAGGAACGACCAGCCGTCTACTCGAAAGCGAACAGAAAAAACCAAGCTTATCTAAAAAATATCGTTCACTTTCATCAACATTATTGACCGCCAAAACATGCTGAGTTGCTTTAACTTCAAACACCTACGACTCCTTTCATCGGCATGTGAATTTATCAGTAACAATGAGGCCGGCGCGCAAAGAGCACCCGCAGGCCACTGATTGTGAGCGGGCCTCCCTCAAAATCGGTATGGCACTCTCTTTGTCGAATTAGAGAGGCACATAAATGATAACGTCGGATGACCACTTCCCATTTGTTAGCCATTGCTCAGGGAACTCTTACGAGAATGCGCTTTCTCAAAATAGCCAGCCCATGCCTCACCTATTTGCCACTCTGAATGCTCAACATCTTTTCTCATCGTTGAAATGAACCAAAGATCAACCGTACTGAAGAGTATACGTAGCAACAAAAACACCCAAGCGATAATGCCAGCATGCATGCTAGACGCAATGAGGAACCCAAACCCGCCAATAACCAGAGAAGTTATGAGTTCGCAATACTGCTGGATGATCTTATTACGACAAATTGAAAGTGTATGCTGAATAAGAGCGGATACATCAGACCTTTCGTTAGCAGTAGTGGATTCATCGACAACTCTGACCAGAAAATCACGGAATTTATCAGCTCTTTTATCCCTTTCCGACCGATAAATACGGTACTTACGAAATAGTTGTATAACTCCACCGATCCCCATGGCTATTAGCGCAATAACTGACGCTATGGAGCCGACAACGCTCAGTTCCACATTCACTTAAACTATCTCCAATTTTGGCTAACGCCGTAATAACCGGTGCAGCCTTGCTGCGCCAGGCGCCGTAGGCGCGAAGATGATTGATTTGCTCGGCATTTTCAATCATCTTTGTCGGCATGATAACTGCTTGAGCAGTAATAACAGCGAGCTTCAACGCCACCATCATCGAGCGGCCAATAATCCACCAGCTCTTCCTGCGCTCTATGAACTCCACAGATATCACAGGTACCCGGCAATTCGTTGCTTTCCTCGTTTTAACAGAATGTGTAACGATATCCCGTGCTAGAATCATCGGTGACGACTAACGTAAAGCAACCACAGTCCGACCAATCTAGGCGCACTGGGTCTGCATCAGAATCAGAGGAGCAATCGATTAAATTTGCTTCCTCGACTTCATCGGCCTCTTTAATAGCAGTACGAATAGAAAATTCATACTCCTCTGATAGAAATTTAAAGGTCTATTTCGTTTGTATTGGAATATTGCCTTCGATATCTAATTCAGCACGGTCGTCTAAAAACTCCATTATGGAGCGAAAGAGTCGACCGGTAGAGCTTATAACTTGCGGAAGATCCATTGTGACTTTGTGCTGCTAATGCAGTGGTCAACTAATACCGGACAGTGATTTAGATTTTCCCTCGGCCAGCACAGGCGCGATCCCACCATTGTAACGCTGAGGCTTACGGGGACTGTAGCAACCCATCAGGCAATCGCCGATATCTTTCTTTGCCTCATAAAATTACTGATAACCCATCGTCGGCCGCCACTCTGACTTCAGGCTACGGAACAGCCTTTCCATAGGAACATTATCCCAGTAGTTACCCTGCCAGCTCATGCTTTGCCACATTCGATTGCGCCATAGACGTTGCCGGAACAGACGGCTGGCGTACTGGATACTGGCCGCCCTAATCCGAGTGGAACATGACTTTATCAGGTTGTCCTCGCTGCTCCCAAGCATGATCCAGAGCCTTCACAAGCATGTCTGCATGGGGTGGCTGGAGATGGCCCAGCCCACAACCCGCCTGGCTTAGAAATCCAGGACGACGGCCAGGTAACTCCGACCCTCCCCGTCCAGATGTGGGCGATGTCTCCGCACCACAACTGGTTCGGCTTCTGCACCGCAAATTCTCGATCCTGATAATTTGGTATATCCAGTCGCGCAGCTGTCGCCTGCTTTTAAGCATTGGCAGAACTGCTACAAACTACCCCGAGTGCACGATAAGACTGCGGTCAACTTCTCCCCCCTGCTCATTGAGGAGTCCTTGTACCGTATGGCTTCGCGCCGAACTGCGGCTCTGGTTGAACAAGCGGTTCACTTTGACTTGTAGGTCCACGCGCTCTGCATCAATGAGACAGATCCGCTTAAGGTGATCAGAAGCAACAGGAACGATGCACATTAAATGTTGAACGGACCAATTCCACAGGGCCTTGCTCACCCAGCTGGCCCTATCAGGCAGTACGATTCCAGCCGTCCGACATCAAGAGCGCACTAGCCTTTTTAAGAGACACTTCTCGCGTTCCAGACGCTCACACCGAGCGTCAAGCTCTTGCATCCGGCGCTGCTCCCGGTAACAGCACGGCTTTTTTTAGGGGTAACGCCCTGACGCTCAGCCTCAAGCGGTTTGACCCCGCGCCGCAACACGCTCTTAACTACACCAAGCGATGTACTGGTTTGGGAAACAGTATAGCCTTGATCCAGCACCAAGCTGGCCACTTCTTGCTTGAATTCAGGAGTAAAGGAGCGTCGCTTTCTAGTCATCTGACACCTCCGAAGGTGGTAACTTTACCACCTTCGGAGGTGTCCAGATTTAGTAGACCACTACACTACTGGCCCGAAGCACATAATGCCTGGCTGCATTCAATCAGTGACATCGCACCTTGCCTTGCATCATCAACACTCACTGTCAGCGTACCAAGCTGAACACCCAACGATGATAAAAGCGGCGTTAATATGCTGACAGACAGACTACTCAGAATGGGGGAGACAACACTATTAATCAAACCTTCAACAAGGCCCTGCAAACCTAACAATTCTAATAACCCCAAACCTAAAAGCCTTACCTCAAGGTTCTCGAGGGTTAACCGAATACGCCCAACATTAGTAACCGACTGCCCACTATTATAACCATGAGCCACGGTTCGCGGCTCATCGCTCTCAAGAAGAGTAACCTCGAAATGAAGCTGTCCATCATCTGACGAAAACAGGCTGGCATCTACTTGAGCATTTACTGCTATCAACCCTCCCGCAATCGTAGTATCGATCTCACCATCAAGGCCCACCCCACTCACTGAGGCATTTGTGGTAAACGTTACCTGCTGGCTATTTCCTGAAGCACATTGTGCAGCAATCAAATCTACCTCACCTTGCCCTGTTGATATTGCCAAGGGCACAGTAAGCGAGCCTAGCGATAATCCAAGCAAAGAACCCAAATCTAGATTCACAGTCAATGTTAGCTCAATATCGGCACCATACGCCTTGGAAAGCCAGTCGCCTTCAACTGGATCCCATCGGGCAGCACCGATAAGTACCGTTGGTGCCTGATTGACTACCAACTCAAGAGTCACCTCTTCGCCTGGAAGGCCTGGTATATCGAGAGTGATTGGGGGGAGCGAGAAGGCAAGCTCAGCCACTTTAAGTACAAGCGACGTCACCGTGTCATAAAGTGGGAATTCGCTATCTTCCGGAACGGTTGTACCTTTAACAATCCCCAACACATCACTTAATGGAATACCGTCCAACCCACCTGCTTGGATTGCTGCATCAAGTATATCAATGGTTGGCTCTGTTACCGCTCCTACAACCTGTAAAGCTTGCGCTAAATCTTCTGCACTCAACACCGGTGAAACCAAATCAGCCACGTCATCAACGCCCAATGCCTGAAGCAGCTCACCAATCGATGCCGTAGTCCCTGCCAGGCTGGTTAAATCTGTAGGATCAATTGGACCAATACCCAGCACGCCCCCCAAAACCGCACCTAAAACAGTATTATCCTGCGCCAATACAGCAGTATGATTGACTGTGCTGATTGTCGCTATCACTTCTTTGCGTGCAACGCTATGTGCTGAAAGATCACCCTCCAGAAAAATAGCCAAGAGCCCACGCACAGGAGAAGAAAGAGAAACCGCCACACCATTACTTTCCCTGGCATCAAAAACAACGGGGCTAACCTGATAGCGTCCACCAACTCCATCTACTGTTACAACCTGAGCACTGGTAACAACAAAGTCCCTACCAGGATAGTCCCTAGCTAAAATCGTTTCTGCATTATTGGAAAGATCTGTCGCATCCGAAGCTAGCTCCGAACCAAAACAAGTTTGACCACTAGCTGCAAGTTCAGACGCAACGGCATTAGCTGCGGCTTGCAACCGACGCTTTTCGTTATAAAGGTTACTGCCATCAACAACCAACGCGACCATTAAAAATATAAAAGTCAGGCTCACAAACCAAACCAATGCGGATCCATGCTGTTTTTTATTACGCATATAATTATGCATGGCACACCTCATACTATGACAACGTATACCGCCATCGGTTATACAGGTTATGGCTTAATCTATGAAAGACGAACAGACCAGCCAATTACTTTCTAATCACCTTCACTAAGAGAGTCCGCTCTTTCTTGCAAACTATCCGGGATAGCTGTTTTAAACGTTTCACCAATCCTTATCTGACTATCTACATATAATTGCGCTGACAACTCACTTTCAGGTGTAACTGGCGCTAATCTTTGCTGCTTCAACAGCCTCTCTGTTGTTGTCTCATGCTGAGAAAGCAATCCCGGCGAAGATAAACCGTAATCGTATTGCTCAGCGTCAGCATAAGAAAAGGCGCTCATAAATACCGTAACGAAAAATAAAAGTGTTTTGTTCATAACTCCACTCCGAAACCACTCGCTAAACGTTCCGCACGCTCTAACTCACTTCGCTTAAACCCGTACTGCTCTTTAAGCATCGCTATACCGCGCTCATTTCCACCAAGAATGTAAGCGATAGCTAAGTTTTGGCGCGCCACGCCTTGCCCGTTCTGCAACTCCAAAGCCGTGCGCAGATGATACTGAGCTTTCTCATAATCACCGGATACCAATAGCGCATAGCCATAATCATTGCGTACTTTTCCAGAAGCGGGCAGCGCATTCACCGAATAACGGAACAGATCCATTGCTTCAGATAAGTCCCCCTGTTTCATGGCGACAATACCCAGCCCGTGATATGCCTCACCACTCTTGCACTCATCTCGCAATACAGTAAAGACCGTTTTCGCACGAGAAAGATCACCGGTTTCCGCCAACAACCGACCGTAACGACTCCAATATTCCTGGTTTTCCTGTGGCGCTTTTTGTAGCTGAGCCAAAGCAGCGTAAGGGCGACTTTTACTCATCAGAGAGTCAACCATTTCCAAGTCGACCATTCCTTCCGGATCACTTGCCTTATCGCAATGGACATTCGGACTAAAACTTTCAAAATCTGATATCACGAGCTGCTGGTCTTGGCTTGCACATCCGCCCAAAATTAAGGCTAGCACCATTGCCATACCCGGGTTCATCCTTTTCATTAAATGCTCCTGCTTGACCACTTAGCGAGTTATCGCTTGTACAATGTTCACGCCTGCCGGACCACCAACAATGATAAATAACGCCGGCATCATGAAAATCATCATTGCCACTGTCATTTTAGCGCCAACACGATTCACCTCTTCTTTAATACGGCTCTTCTCAACATCTTGAGCCTCGAGTATCAACTGCTCAATACTTTCACTAATAGCTCCACCCAATGCTCCCCCTTGTTTTAATAGCCGGGTAAGGCTATGCAGAACAGGAATCTGCTTTCCCTCTCCAATCTCATCAAGAGCAACTCCACGCTCCGCCCCACTCTCCATCAACCTATTAAAACGGTCTAACCGGTGGACCAAGCCGGGAATCATGGGCCGAGACTGAACAGCCGCTACACGAAAGGCTCGCTCAATCGACAAACCTGCCTCCAGCAACATCGACAATAGCTGAGCAAACTCAATCGCCTCCTGGTTCTGGCGATGGCACGCTACTTTAGCGACAGATCGAAAATAACGACGACTACCAATAAATCCGACAACACCTAGAAAAAGCGCTATAAACGGCCCCTTTAAAAGAATTCCCAAAAGGGCAAGCGCGATGGGCAAGACCCAACAAAAAGCAAGGTATAGAGTCGGTATCTTTTCCGGCTCCTTACCTGTTAGCTTCAACGCCTCGTAAACTTCGTTATAATCCTCACGCATCAACGCCGACGAAATCAGCCGTGAAGACAGGCCCAGGGCCACCAGATCTTGGCTTTCAGTTTCATCCCCTCCATGATTGTGGAGTCGCCCCATCACCTTCCTGCGGCGTTCCCAGCGCCCAGCCTTAAACACTAACCAAAGGGCCAGCAGAGCGCACAGCAGTGCTAACATGAAATTAACCACGGCCAACTCCCTGCACCATACGAAATACAATAATCGTACCGACCACAATCAGCCCAATCGACGTCATTAGCATTTTTTTCCCAGACTCAGTATCAAGCAACACATCGCGGAAACTTTCATTTAGGCCGATCAACGAAGCGCCGATCACTAGAGGCAACACAGCAAACGCCATTGCGGTAAAACGAGTTTCTGCGGTGGCCGCGAGAAACTCTCTACGCATTTCCTGTTGCGACCTTAGTGAGCGAGACACTTTTTTTAGAACAGGACGCACCGCACTACCGTAGTGACTTGACGTTCTCAACGCCACAGCCACAAAAGTTAAAGGAGGGATGCTGTATAATTTTGAGAAATCATCGATAAGTCCAGTATAGTCACGCCCGGACTCAACAGCACTTCGCAAACGGAAAAGCAACGGAAAGAAAACTTTGGGCGCATCGTTTAACGCGTTAACTAACGCCTGCTCCAAAGAGCGCCCCGCATCAATGCCACGAATAACATCATCAATAACTTCAGGGGTAGATTCAAAGATCAAACGTCGTCTTTTTTGATACCGATAATTCCAATAAAAAACGGCAAACAATATTGCACTCACCAACAAGAGGATCACAAACATTAGCCCGACAAACGCTTGAATTATTGCTAGCAGTGCTAAAAATAATAACAACCCAACAACTATTGCCGAGTTGCTCAATCGCAAACCCGCTTTTAACTGCAGGCGGTCAAAGCTTCCAGACCCCAAGCGGGACTCGATTGCAGCACTACTGACATCCAAAGACTGGCTATAAATTCGTGCCTGCACCGCTCTTTTTTCTTTCTGTCGGTTTCGGATGACAATCCATACCCACTGAATAAACAACAAAAAAACAGCGAATATTGCCAAGATCTTTGCTGCCGATAGCAGATGCTCGCCATCCATAATCAAGACTCCTTACTACTTGGAGAGCGATATAAACACTCCATCTGATAGGGATCTTCTTCAGTTGGCTGAAGAGAGACAATTTCACTAATCTCCCTGCGTCCATCAGGCAACCTTTTTAACTGGATAATCATGTCTAAAGCGGAACCAATAAGTCGCGCAATAGCCTTCTCACTTGCATCATAGCCGCTTACCGCCAATAGAGTTTCTACCCGCACCAAGGCTTCCCTAGAACCATTTGCGTGAATGGTACTCATCGACCCTTCATGGCCAGTGTTCATGGCTTGTAGCAGTTCAATAATTTCCCCAGACCGCACCTCACCAAGAACAATTCGATCAGGACGCATGCGCAGCGCATTCACTACCAGCTCACGCGCAGTCACTTTACCTTTTCCTTCGGTATTGGCCGGGCGAGTCTCCAAGCGCACCACATGCGGGTGCCCAAGCATAAGTTCTGCAGAGTCCTCAATCGTCAATATCCGCTCATTTTGAGGAATATAATGGCTAATCAAATTCAAAATTGTGGTTTTACCTGTCCCCGTCCCCCCACTCACTAAAATATTTCTTCTGTTCTGCACTGCAGTAATTAGAGTATTTAGACACTCTTGCGTCATGGACCCGCTGCGGATGAGCTCCTCAGCTGTAAGATGGTGTTTGTTGAATTTCCGAATGGAAATGGAAGACCCATCAAGAGCCAAAGGGGGAATGATGGCATTAACTCGCGAGCCATCGGGTAGCCGCGCATCAACCATGGGACTAGCTTCATCAAGCCGCCGTCCCAATGGGGCCAAAATACGACGAATCACACGCACTACATGATCGTCATCAACAAAGCGAGCCTGCGTTCTTTGCAATACACCCGCAACCTCAATAAAAACATTTTTCGGGCCATTCACCAGAATATCATTGATTCGATTATCACGGAGCAGAGGTTCTAAAGGACCAAAGCCTGTGACTTCATCAATCATGTCTCGGATCAGCTGCGCCACATCTTGATTTGACAAAGGTATACGACGCTCAACGATATGTTGCTGAACGGCACGATTGATCGCCTCTTCCACCCGCTTTTTATTATTTCGGGCGACCTCAATGCCATCCTCGTCCAACCTCTCTACCACACGTTGGTGCACGCTGGCTTTTAGTTGTTGGTATTCCTCGTCAATTCTTCCTGCCACGATTGCCTTCCTCGTTTATTGCTTTTATTCCCTGCAGCCTTGCCGCTGAAAAAAGGCTCACCGCAACAAACGCCGACGGCAAATTACGCCTTATTTCCATGCATCAATTTCGCGACCCAACCGCCTTGAACACTTTTAATATTTGGATTCCGCCCACCCATCAGGTCACTAACTAATCCATTCATTTTTCGATTATAAGCACTGCGTGGAGCACTCTCGCGAATAGGCACACCTAAATTGATTGATTCCAGACGATGCTTCCAGTCCATAGGAAAGGCGGCTGCGACTTCTACGCCCGTACTTCCATTCACATCATCCAAACTTGGAGGTATAGCAGATTCGTACCCATCTATAACAAAGTGAACCTCGCTATCTTTAGGCAGATGAGGCCTCCAGTTAGCTATATGCTCACGTACCGCCTTTAGCTGCCCCACTTCAGGATGCGCAGCGACAATCAAATCACTGACATGGACACCTATCGTTTTGATCCATGAGGAGTGCTGTTCACAGCCAACATTAAGGATGATTCGATCAAACATCCCCATTAATCGGGACAAGGCAATAAATAAATCAACACCCTGATCTCCAAGAAAATCAACACCCGTCCCACCGGCCAACAACCGCAACCCAGGGCGGTATTCCTCCAGCGCGGTTTCTATAAGGGTGTGATCCACAGTGTCTGGACTTGCCAGTAATTGCGTCAGATCATAGGTGCCGCGATTTTCAAGATGAAAGATTTGCTCACTATTACTGACCACATCTATCGCGAGCGTCGTCTGCTGTGAGCTACAGCTAGCCATCGTGGCCGCTATATTCTGTGTCAGAAACGTAGTGTCAACTCGTGGAGAAACACCGGCCACCAGAATTAAATTTTTGGTACGAGATGTCAGCTCATCTCCTACGTGCCCCGGTCGCACAAGCTGATGACGCCGCAAGCGGTCACGTAATTCCACCGCTTCACAACCAACAATCACACAATCACGGGCCCCTGCTCGCATACATTGCAGCAGCGTTTCTTGATCTGCATAACGGCACAACGCCATCACCGTAATCCATGGTCGAGCATTACTGAGCGCGGTAATCACAGCCATAGATTGACTGCTATCTACATCAGAAACTTCCACCAAGGCCACTGTAGAATTCGTGGCCTCAAGTAAACGCAGAACACGACTCAGATCAGAGCGACTTACACGCTCGATACGTCCGCTTCCTTGAAGAGCATCATCCAACCAAGCGTAAGCACCCTCGTCCTCAACTACTGCTAACAGGCTTTCTTCAGTCATCGTAGTCGCCCCCTACCAGCTCAAGCCATGACGAACTGGCCGAGATCCATTGCGAGTTTCAGTCATCATGTCCAACCAACCTGTACTGCTATTGTGGTAGCCAGCACCGGGCAATGGACCGGCCTCAGTCGACGATCCCGGTGACACAAGATGAGGCGTCACCACCATTACCATTTCCTTGTCTTCTCGTGACAGTTGACCCGAGCGAAAAAAGGCACCCAGCACAGGCAAATTGCCCAAACCAGGAATTCTATTGCTATTATTCACCGTGTTTTGACTTACCAGACCACTAATAATGAAGGTCTCCCCCGGCGCCAACGAAACGGTTGTTTCGGAGCGGCGAACCCTAAGCCCAGGAATAGACGTCCCCGCACTTTCCACCCCGGCGGAGAAATCTAGCTCACTCACCTCTGGCGCTACTTTGAGAATAATTTGGTCGCCACTGATAACAGTTGGCGTCAATGCCAAACCAATACCAAAACTCTTAAACTCAACCTGCACGCCGTTATTATCACTGCGAGTAGGAACAGGAAACTCGCCACCAGAAAGAAAAGTAGCCGTTTGACCACTGAGTGCGGTCAGAGAAGGCTTCGCCAGGGTATAAGCAAACCCTCCACTTTCTAGCGCATTAATAATCGTTGTTGAATTCTTGCCAAGACGAAATAAGTTGAAACTATCGGAGGCGCCTCCGCCTCCCGGTGAGGCAACGCCCACTTGAGTATTGCCCCCATCAAAAATATTAGAATATTCAAAACCAAAGCTATTAAGCTTGCTCCGGCTAACTTCCATAATCCGAATATCCGTTTGCACTTGGGTTCCAAACGGCAATCTTTTTCCTGCCGTCGCGGCAACAACCACCGTACTCCTTAATGGCTCATCCATACCGTCTAACCAAACAGTAAGCACCGACGATCCTTCCTGCTGAGCAGTCAGCAATAGCTCAGCAGGAGCACTGACAGCCACAGCGACAGCATCAGGGCTGGAGGTGGCAACCTTTGTTACACGATCAGCAAAAGCAACCACATGCTGATCCCCCGGCCCCATGCGCATCACCTTTTCAAAGGAGTCCGCACCCACTGGCACGGAAAAAAGCGCAGACAGGGCGATCCCAACAACTGATAGATGCGACAACAGCATTGCAAACAAAGAGCGTCTAGACAGAACCGTACCGGCAACTCGAGACTTTCCATTGCATCGTTCCGACACCTTTTTCTGTATCACCTCAACGTACATAAGTACTCCTTGAAGTCGATCCTTCATAGACTTCCACTTTATTTCCGCGAGGGGGGGCCACACTCCGTCTTACCGGTTTTTTCTCAGGGAACAAAGAATCCAGCTTAGTAGTAAGCATCAATTCCTTCTGCTCTTTTCCACTGAGACCGACAGCTCCACCACCAGCACTCTCATTTTGTTCGCTTCCTATATCCTCTCCAGCCATAGCCAAGCGCAGCTCGCCATTGCTGTCAGCTAACAACAATTTAGGCAAGGCTTCGCGGGGTATCGCCAAGACAGCAGTCGCGTTTCTTGAACGACTCTTTTCCTTCTCTTCATCCGTCTTATCGGCATCCTGAAGCTGGCCTTTTACCGCCAATACTTCAATAGCCTTAAGCAAAATCATGCTCGTGGGTTGTTCATCTTGCCCCTTGCGAAAATGCACCAACACATCCACCAAATCACCAGGCTCCAACAGCCCGCCAACAGCCGAGGCATTATCAATATCGATGGCAAATGCTCGGAACTGAGCAGGAACAGACTGCGCCAGACGATTACCGGCTTCTAGGTGAACCTGAGAGAGAATTTCGCCGTTGCGAACATGCTGAAATAAACGCTGCCCCACCACTTGAGCGTCAGCTTGCAGAGCAGACGACAATGGCGCAGAAACATCAATTTTTTGAAAATCATCATCCGCAACAATCGAACCTATGTTTAGCTCTCGTGTTGCAACCCAGTAAGTATATTTAGGTTTATCCGCAGCACGCTGTTGCGCAAGCACCTCATCCGCTCCTGCCCTTTCCGGTTTTGCCGGCGAAGGATCTCGAGCCAGACCCACTAGGGCTAAAATCACCGCCACCACACTCAGTATTAGCGCAGGTAGCATATAGAGCCAACGAGCCCCCATGTCCCCTCCTTAGGTTTTACTTGCCAGCAACCACCTGAACACAAGCGCTGACGCCAACAGTCTCGCCCCACCAAACGGCAGTGCAATCAAATTGTTACCCTAGATGTTACGCTCAAACAGTCTGGCAAAGGCGGAAAACCACCGAAGATTCCTAGCTGATCAGGCCCAGTCGCGACACCCGACGCCTCACTGCAGCCCCCATCCGTTAGAGCAATACTCAAATCACACACGACCTCAGCACCCACTGTCACACAAGCGTCAGCGGGCACCGAGCCCATAAAGGTAGGCACATTATTAGCCAACGCGCCATTGGCCAAACTTGCAGCCATAACCCCAGGATCACTAGTGGTATTACGGTCCAGCGTGGTGGCTGCCGCCGCGGCTCTGTCGACAGACACCTGCATTCTCATTTGCCAAGAAAACAGAACGCCGTAGGTCGCCGCAGCGTAAACCAGACCGATCACCAGGGGAGACACTAGCAGAAACTCCAGTGCCACAACCCCTTTAACAATTTTCTTCACGCGTCTGATGAGCCGCCGCATGCGGAAGAATCGTTGAGGCACTCGACAATGCCGTCGAACACACCATCAACCTCACCCGAAAATGCGACAAAGATCACGGCCAATGCAATCACCAGTACAGCGGCGAGCATAATATATTCCAACGCACTGGCCCCACGCTGATTGCGTGCCCGGCCGGGGAGCTGAGTGAAAAGGCGAACAAACAAAGCCTGAGAAAGGGTTTTCAACATATCCATAGTATTCTCCATACATCTAACTACGTAGACTATTGTTGTGTGAAATCAAGGTGAAATTTTATGCATTAATATAGACGTATTCCGTTGATCCTATGCAACCGTGATGCACCCCACAACTGCGAGCATGTAGCCTTTTGTTGCAAAACATCCCGCTCATGTAAAGCTAGCACCAGCCCTATTTTGTGACGCGGATCAAACCACTGTTCGGGCAGGAAAGACGATAGACGGGCACCCTAACGCATATTTTTTTATATTTAACGTGAAGATAAAGCGCGCACTTTTCTCCAAGCATAAAAAAACCCGGGAGAGAATCCCGGGTTTTTTTATGTCCGCTACCAGGCAGGCAAGCTAAAATCGATTATTTGATTTTAGCTTCCTTGTAGGCCACATGCTTACGCACGACCGGATCATACTTCTTGGTTTCCATCTTTTCAGGATGAAGACGCTTGTTCTTGGTGGTGGTATAAAAATGACCAGTGCCAGCAGAGGACACCAGGCGGATTTTTTCACGAATAGGACCGGCCATGGGTTAACTCCTTCTGTTAGCCTTAAACGCGATCGCCGCGAGAACGGATATCGGCGAGTACTGAATCGATACCTTTCTTGTCGATGATGCGCATACCTTTAGAGCTTACCCGCAGACGCACAAAACGCTTCTCGGATTCAACCCAGAAACGATGGTGGTGCAGATTCGGCTCGAAACGACGCTTGGTCTTGATGTTCGAGTGAGAAACGCGATTGCCCGTTACAGGGCGCTTACCGGTCACCTGGCAAACTTTGGACATTGTCTTGCTCCGTAAAACTTCTTGCGGGGGACGGTAGAGCCCCGGAAAAGGCGCGTTTTATACCAACCCACCGCTCAAGTTTCAAGCTAAATTTGAATTTAAACGACCACTGGAGGCCAAACGGCGCAAGCTAAGCGCCACCAAGATCTCTTCTTGTACGGCTAAAACATGCTCAACAGGCGACATTGTGAGAGGCTAACACGCTCATTTGCTTAGTTCCGCATGTTTCGTCAGGCATGCCATGCCAGCACACACGTGCTTACACTGCTCCGCGAGACGCCAACGACACCCAACCGCCATCACCAATCACCAAATGATCCAGTACTCGCACTTCCACCAGCCCCAGCGCCTCCACCAAGCGGCGAGTAATAGCGTGGTCCGACTGGCTAGGCTCCGCCACACCGGAAGGGTGATTATGCGCCAGGATCACCGCCGCAGCATTGTGCTCCATGGCTCGGCGCACCACTTCTCGAGGGTAGACCGCAGCGGCATCAATAGTGCCCTGAAACAGTTTCTCGAAAGCAATCAGCCGATGCTTGTTATCAAGAAACAAGCACGCGAAAACCTCAAACGGCAACCCGCGCAACTGGGCAGTGAGCAACTGTCCCGCTTTGTCCGGATTATCCAAAGGCAACCCCCGCTCTAGAGGCTCTGCCAAATAGCGGCGACCTAATTCCAGTGCCGCCAGCAACAATGCCCGTCGGGCTACCCCCATCCCAGGCAAGTGCGCCATTCGTTCCGGGCTCAGATCCAACATGGCCCGCAAACCGCCACTACTCACTAACTGCCGACGGGCCAAATCCACCGCCGTTAGCCCCTGCTGCCCAGTACGCAAAAAGATCGCCAACAACTCCGCATCACTAAGCGCCTGCGCCCCTCTCGCCAATAACTTTTCCCGCGGCCGCTCATCCTCCGGCCAATCTGTTATAGCCATAACAATGCTCCACGCGGCAACCTGTACGCAGCCATCACCCTCTTCATCCCCGCCTGCCACACGCTGAATGACTTATATATTCGTCTCAAAGCTCACCTCCCCCAAAAACATCTTTGTTTTATGTGTAGCCTGTTGCGCCCCGCGTGCCGCGCCTCTTATAGAGTGCTACTCTATGTAGCCTGACTTGATAGCAGTTTAGCGGCTGCAGCGGCAGTGGAGATTCGCCATATCTGCCGTCATCCAAACAAGGGTTTTTGCATGCAACGTCTGATGAACAAACGCGTCCTGCTGGGCGTCACCGGTGGCATCGCGGCCTATAAAGCCGCCGATTTGGTACGCCGACTGCAGGATGTCGGCGCACAAGTGCGGGTGGTCATGACCCAGGGAGCCTGTGAATTCATTACTCCACTGACCATGCAGGCGCTATCAGGGCATCCCGTACACACTACACTGCTGGATCCAACGGCCGAAGCCGCCATGGGCCACATAGAACTGGCTCGCTGGGCAGATCTGGTACTGATTGCGCCCGCGTCCGCCAACTTCATGGCCCGTTTGGCCCATGGCCATGGCAACGATCTGTTAACCACCCTGTGCCTGGCCACCGGCGCCCCTATCGCCATTGCCCCGGCCATGAACCAGCAAATGTGGGCGGATATCAGCACCCAAAAGAACCAGCTGATCCTTCAGGAAAAGGGCATCACCATTTTCGGTCCCGGCAGCGGCAGCCAGGCCTGTGGCGAAGTCGGCGCCGGGCGCATGCTCGAGCCGCTGGAAATCATTCAGCAGGCGGCGGAAGTGTTTGATAACCAGCTACTCACCGGCAAGCATGTGGTGATCACCGCCGGTCCCACCCGAGAGTCCATCGATCCGGTGCGCTACATCACCAACAAAAGCTCCGGGAAAATGGGCTTTGCGCTGGCCGAAGCCGCGGCCGAAGCTGGGGCCAAGGTCACCCTGATTGCCGGGCCGGTGTATCTACCCACCCCTTCACGGGTGGAGCGCGTGGATGTGATCCGCGCCGTGGATATGTATGAAACCTGCATGGACGTGGTGGAAAATGGCTGCGATGTCTTTATCGCCACCGCCGCCGTAGCGGACTACCGCCCGACCGTGACCGCCGACCACAAGATCAAGAAGTCCACCGAAGAAATTCACCTTACATTGGTAAAAAACCCAGACATCGTGGCCTCCGTAGCTGAACACGCCAAACGCCCCTTTACCGTAGGCTTCGCAGCAGAAACCCAAGACGTGATGGCCTACGCCCAAGGCAAACTGGTGAACAAGAAGCTCGACATGATCGCCACCAATGATGTCTCCGGCACCAATGTGGGCTTCAACAGCGACAACAACGCCCTCACGGTAATCTGGCCCAGCGGCCACAAGGTATTGCCGCTGGCCTCCAAAGCCCAAATTGCCAAACAACTGATCGAACTGATCGCGATACGCTATAAAGACTAACGCTGACACGCTGCACGCAGCATGTAACACGCCCGATTTTATCCCGTGATGCATGTAACCTGACCGAAGGAAACACCATGAGACTGCAATATCGGGTACTCGATACCCGCCTTGGCGACAGCATTCCTCTGCCTCATTACGCGACCGACGGCTCCGCCGGGCTAGACCTGCGCGCCATGGTCAAGGAACCGCTAACCCTGCAACCAGGAGACACCGAGCTGCTGCCTACCGGCATGTCCATTTTTATCGATGATCCGGGCTATGCGGGCATGATCTTGCCGCGCTCAGGTCTCGGCCATAAACACGGCATCGTGCTAGGCAACTTGGTAGGACTCATCGATTCTGATTATCAGGGCGAACTGATGGTGTCCTGCTGGAACCGTGGGCAGCAGCCCTTCACGCTGGAGCCCGGTGAGCGCGTCGCTCAGCTAGTGATTGTGCCGGTAATGCAGGTAGAACTAAAACAAGTAGAAAGCTTCAGCGCCAGCAAACGCGGCGACGGCGGCTTCGGCCATAGCGGCCGCCATTAATACAACACAAAAGCAACAAACCATGCGGCAAAACAACGCAGCATCGCTCGCACCACAACCTAAACCGCAATAACACAGTGGTAGCGCCGGGTAAGCGGAGGGGATATGGGGACAAAAAAGAACAACAAGCAAGATGAATCCACCAACGTCATGAAGCAACTGCTGCCCTTGGTTACAGCGGGCATTATCGGGGTAATTGCGGCCACCGGCTGCCTTTACGTCTATCAAATAAAGCAATTACAACCCGAACAACAGCATACTCAGGCTCAATTGTTGGCTCGCTCTTTGGCCAATCAAGTCCATAGCACGATCGAGATATCACGTAAGCAACTGGACATTCTCAGTAACCGCCGCGACGCAAACCGCGCTCTGGCAGACAATGACCTGTCCAGCTTCAACATGCATCAGCAGCAATGGTTCCCCGAAGCCTCAGTCCAGTTAATTTCCCACCGTGATTCAGATATGTCCCGGCTCAGCTACACGGCCCAAGAGCTACTCAAGAAGGCCAGCTTGGGCCAAAAGCCCGAGCCCGTCATCATTGCCGGCGACATACCCCGGCTAGTGATCGCTCGCGCCACCCACAACGAATCTGGCAGCCTACTGCTCACCCAGTCCTTAGTTCCGCTGGCTACCGCCCTGCGCGCGTCTATCCCAAACGGTGGTGCGCTCGCCGTGAAATACGCTGGCACCCCTCTGCTCAACAACAAGCAACGCGCCAGCGGCGGCACCGCTCAGGTCACGCAAGGCCCGGTTGAAGTCAGCCTAGCACTACGCGCGCACAGCGATAATAGCCTGATTGTCGCCATCCTTGGCGTCTCCCTGGGTGCAGTTGCCATCCTCCTAACCACCCTGCTGGTCAACCGCCTGCTGAACCGAGCCCTGCGACAAGACGTCGCCGAGCTAATCCGCTACAGCGACGAACTCATACACCAACCGGGTGTCACCGCCCGCGACCATTTCCAGTTTCCAGTTTTAAAAGGCGCTAACGAAGCCTCCGCCCGGCTGGCCCAAAAATTACGCGAGCGCGCAGGCGCCACTCGTCCCCATGCCGCAGCCCAAACCGACGCCTTGCTAGTAGAGGAAAATGACGACGATAGCATTCTACTAATAGATGACGATGACGGTGACCAAGCTGTACCCGACAGCATTTTTCGCGCTTACGACATCCGCGGCATAGCCGGCGACACCCTAACCGCTCAAGGCACCTACCTGCTAGGACGCGCCATCGGCAGCGAAGCCGGCGAACTGGGCCAGCAAACAGTGCTGGTGGCCCGCGATGGCCGCCTTTCCAGCCCGGAACTCAGCCGCTCATTAATCAAAGGCCTGCTAGAATCCGGCCGCGACGTGGTTAACCTGGGCCTAGTCCCCACTCCGGTTCTCTACTATGCCACCGAAGTACTAGAAACTCAGACCGGCATCATGCTCACCGGCAGCCACAACCCGCCCCAGCATAACGGCCTAAAAATCGTCATGAACGGCGACACTCTTTACGGCGAACGCATCCTAGCCCTTAGCCAGCGCATCAAGAACAATGCCTTTAGCGAAGGCCGCGGCCACGAAGAAGAACGCGACATCACCGATCGCTATCTCAACGACATTGCCAGCGACATCGTGCTGGCCCGCCCCCTAAAAATTGCCATCGACTGCGGCAACGGCGCCACTGGCGAACTGGCGCCACGCCTGTTCAGCCAGTTAGGATGTGAAGTTGCGCCACTGTATACAGAGATCGACGGAAACTTCCCCAACCACGCCCCAGACACCGGTAACCCGGATAACCTCACCGACCTAATCCGCGTAGTACAGGAACAGGAACTGGACCTGGGCCTAGCCTTCGATGGCGACGGCGACCGCGTCGCAGTGGTTACCAACACCGGCGAAATCATCTGGCCCGATCGCCTGCTAATGCTGTTCGCCAAAGACCTGCTCGCCCGCAGCCCCGGCGCCGACATCCTTTTCGACGTAAAATGCAGCCGCGCCCTGCCTGCCATTATCCGCAAGAACGGAGGCCGTCCATTGATGTACAAAACAGGGCACTCGCTAATCAAGGCCAAAATGAAAGAAAGTGGTACCGCCTTGGCGGGTGAAATCAGCGGCCACATCTTCTTCGCCGACCGCTGGTTCGGCTGCGATGACGGCGCCTATGCGGGAGCTCGCCTGCTGGAAATCCTTTCATTGCAAGATGACACCGCCGGCCAAGTATTCGACCAATTTCAAACCGGCGCCACCACCCCAGCGTTGTATATCGATGCCACCGACGACAACAAATTTGCACTGATCGACGCCCTCGAGGCCCATGCCGACCAATTCACCGGCGGCCGCCCCACCACCATCGACGGGCTACGGGTGGACTTTCCTGATGGCTGGGGGCTGGTGCGCGCGTCCAACACCACCCCGTCACTGGTGGCCCGCTTCGAAGGGCGCGACGAAGAGGCACTGGAACGAGTAAAAGAACAGTTCCGCAAACAACTGCATGCAATCGATAAAAGCCTAAAATTGCCGTTTTGAGTTAGAATCACCGAACTGAAAGGTCAAACGTGGAGATGGCACCGCGCAAATCGGATACTCTTTTGCTCCACGCTTTATCCTAAGAGGGAACGCGGACAAAGCCCCTGCAATGCAAAGCGTTGGCCCTGCATTTTGAACGTTAAATACCTCCGCTAAAGCGAATACCCAAGGAGACCCAATGGACGCCAATAGTGCCCATGACACCGCCCGAATTCTGATTGAGGCGCTACCCTACATTCAGCGTTTTGCCGGCACCACGGTAGTCATCAAATATGGCGGCAATGCCATGGAAAACGAGGAGCTAAAAAACAGCTTCGCCCGTGACGTAGTAATGATGAAACAAGTGGGCATCCACCCGGTGATTGTGCACGGCGGGGGCCCCCAGATAGGCGAGTTACTGGAACGTCTTGGCAAAGAATCCAAATTTGTTCAGGGTATGCGTGTCACCGACCGGGAAACCATGGACGTGGTACAGATGGTGCTCGGAGGGCTGGTCAACAAAGACATCGTTAACCTGATCCAGCATAACGGCGGTCAAGCCATCGGCCTCACTGGCAAAGACGGTCGGCTGATTAAAGCTCGCAAGATGGTTCTCAAGGCAAGCGATGCGGATAGCCCTGCATTACAGGCCTCAGAGATCATCGACATCGGCCACGTTGGCGAAGTGCAGGGTATCGACACTCGGATCATCGACCTGCTCGCCGGCAGCGATTTTATCCCTGTAATCGCACCCATCGGCGTAGACGACAACGGCGCCAGTTACAATATCAACGCCGACCTTGTGGCCGGCAAAGTAGCTGAAGTGCTGCGTGCAGAAAAACTCATTCTGCTCACCAACGTCCCCGGCCTGAAAGACAAACAAGGCCAGATCCTCACCGGGCTCACCACCGAAAGGGTCAACAGCCTGATCAAGGACGGCACCATCTACGGCGGCATGCTGCCCAAGATAGGCTGCGCCCTAGAAGCAGTGCAAAACGGCGTGCACACTGCCCACATCATCGATGGCCGGGTGTCTCACGCCGTTCTGCTAGAAATTCTCACAGACAAGGGGATCGGCACCCTAATTAGCAAAGACTAGTTGAACAATAAAATTTTAAAGTTTTCAGCTTCAACTTAAGTCGCCGGCAAGAGGGATTGCCGGTGACTTTGCTATAACCAATTTATAAGAATATTGCAGCAATAAACCCGGGAATGTTGGGCGCGGGCATAGCATATGATATATCTCTTGCCACACTCGCGCTGCAGCTTGCCGCTTGCAGCTAAAAACGGGAACGACATTTCATGACCGATAAAAAACCGTCTCGGAAAGAGCAGATCCTGCAGTCGCTCGCCCACATGCTTGAAGCCGCACCAGGAGGACGCATTACCACCGCCGGGCTGGCGCGGGAAGTGGGTGTCTCCGAGGCGGCGCTATACCGACATTTTCCCAGCAAGGCAAAGATGTTCGAGGGGCTGATCAGCTTTATCGAAGAAGCCATTTTTTCGCGTATTAACCGTATCGTGGAAGACGGTCAGGCCAGCGATCAGGTGGAACAAATACTCACCTTGCTGTTGGCGTTCACCGAGCGCAACCCCGGTATTACTCGGTTACTCACCGGCGACGCCCTGACTGGTGAAAACGCACGCCTGCACCTGCGCATTCAACAATTCTACGACCGAGTGGAAAGCCAAGTAAAAAAAGTACTGCGTGATGCAGAGCTGAAGGAAGGCTTACGCACCCAAGCCACCCCAACCGTCACAGCCAACCTACTGCTGGCCGTGGCCGAAGGGCGCATTGCGCAATTCGTTCGTTCTGGCTTCAAAATTAAGCCAGGCCAAGACTGGCCTGCCCAATGGGCGCTATTGCAACCCACCTTGTTTCGGTAAAAGGAATTAAAGGCGTTCGCCACCGTGGTGGCTATTTTCTTCAAGCTTTCTCCGCTTCATTCCGCACTAAACCAGAATCAGGGCGACCATTATCCGCCCTAATTCTGGCCTTTCTCAATAACCTCAAGACGCTCAATAATTGGCGCGTATTGTTGATTGGCTTGATCTATTTCTTGATCGAACTCACGTAGTTTTTTTTCCGCGGTGATGATCTGCCGTTGCAACCGATCAATCGCTTCTTTAACCACCTCCGGCACCTCTCTACCCGCCCGCTCATTGCGTGCCGCCGTGGCAATCTCATCATCCAGCTTCGCCTGTAACTGAGCCAGATTATTCTCTTCGTAACTAATACTGAGCTCCAGCGCTTCGACCCTACGGTCCCGCGCCCGCTCCGCATCTTCCGGGCCCGCATATAACCGCAACATATCGCGATCTTCCCGTGCCTGGCGAGCCTGCTTCATCCGCTGGGCCTTGGCTTGGGCGTCATTGAGCTCCACGCCCTCCACGTCCTCCAGCACCCGGCCATATTGATCCAACAACTGATAACCGTTGCGGATAGCATCCATCGTCAGGGTTCGGTTCAAGTGCACCACACCATCCGTGGTTTCATGTCGAAAGTAGGCGCCATCCGGAATCCGCTCATTCGCGCGCTGCCCGGAACGCGCCCAAACCGACGAAGGCAGTAATGGCGAAACCAAAATGAACGCCATCAACAGGACGACGATTCTCATTATTATTGCACTCCATAGCGCTCCCGGTATTCACGCATAGGCTCCACCACGGCTTCGCTATCCGGTTGCTGTTCCAGCCAGGCGACAATATCACTCATGGTAACGATAGACCCCACTGGCACTCCCAATGCTTGCTCAACTTCCTGAATCGCAGACAGGCCCTTGCCCGCCTCAGAGGGCTCTTTACCGCACTCCTGCCGATCCAGTGCGACCATCACCCCAGCCATGCTCGCGTCGGTCTTCTCGAACATCGTCGCCACTTCACGAATCGCAGTCCCGGCCGTGATCACGTCATCTATCACCAGTACTCGGCCCTGCAATGGCGCACCCACCAGCCAGCCGCCTTCGCCATGGTCCTTGGCTTCCTTGCGGTTAAACGCCCAAGGGTAATCCCGCCCATGGTGTTCGGCCAGCGCCACGGATACCGCCGCTACTAGAGGAATACCTTTATAGGCCGGCCCGAATAACATATCGAATTCCAGCCCGGATGCCATGATCGCATCCGCATAATAACGTCCCAACCGGGCAAGCGCTTCACCGCTATTGAAGGTTCCCGCATTAAAGAAATACGGGCTATTACGGCCGGATTTCAACGTAAACTCACCGAATTTCAAAGCCTTACGCTCTTCCGCGAAGCGCAAAAAGTGCTTTTTATAGTTCTTCATAATCAAGCCTGTGTGCTACGTAACTTGCTCTCAACGGTGAAGCACCGTGCCGCGCACGGTGCAAAACGCACCTTTGTTTTGCTTTTACCAGCCGAGTGCGACCTGCTGCGCTTTAATGATCTCACCGATACCATTTTCAGCCAGCTCCAACAAATTGTCAGATTGCTCACGGGTAAATGGCGCGCCTTCTGCTGAACCCTGGATCTCGATAAAACCGCCTTGCTGAGTCATCACCACGTTCATGTCAGTGCCTGCATTGGAGTCTTCCGCGTAATCTAGATCTAGCACAGGGGTATCCTTGTACATACCCACAGACACCGCACCCACTAACCCGGTCAGCGGGTCGTTTTTGATCTTCTTGGTTTCCAGCAGGTAGGTAAAGGCATCAACCAGCGCCACACAGGCCCCGGAAATGGATGCCGTGCGCGTGCCACCATCGGCCTGCAGTACGTCGCAATCCAGGTAAATCGTGCGCTCACCCAGCGCCTTCATGTCCACCGCAGCACGCAAGGAACGGCCGATCAGTCGTTGGATTTCCAGGGTACGCCCTCCCTGTTTCCCGCGGGTCGCCTCGCGGCCAGAGCGGGTGTGGGTAGAACGCGGCAACATACTGTACTCGGCGGTGAGCCAGCCTTGGCCCTTGCCCTTGAGGAAACGTGGCACACCATCTTCCACGGACGCTGTGCACAGCACCTTAGTGTTCCCAAACGCCACCAATACGCTGCCCTCGGCATGAACGGTGTAGTTGCGGGTAAAGCTCAGCTCACGCAATTGATCGGGGGCTCGGCCGGATGGGCGCATGGAATCTCCTGAAATAGTAAAAACGAAAGGGCCGCCATTGTAGCAAACACCGACGCCAATGCCTTCCTTGCACCCAAACCCGTCTCCATTAGACTAGGGAACCATTACTGTAGGAGCGTGCAGGCAAACACCGCAGAGCTCCACCCCACTGACAACAACGAGGTTCACCATGATTTGCAGCATGACTGCTTTTGCTCGCGCCGACCGCCCGCTTGAGGGCTACGGCCTTGTCTGGGAAATCAAAGCCGTGAACCATCGTTACCTTGAAGTCAGCCCCCGCCTGCCCGACGCCCTTCGCTCACTGGAAAACGCAGTACGTGAACGCTGCCGTAAAAGGCTCGCCCGGGGCAAAGTAGAAATTACTCTACGCTACCAACAAGATGAGAGCGATGCCGCCCTAGAACTCAATGAGCCACTAGTGAAGCAACTGTCGGACATCTCTCGCCGAGTCGGAGACTTGGTCCAACATTCCGGCCAGGTCAACCCCATGGAAATTCTCCGTCACCCCGGCGTTCTCAGCACCCGGCAGCTGGATGTGGCGCTACTGCAACGCGAATCCCTAACCTTACTTGATGAAGCCCTGCAATCCCTGATCGACACCCGCAGCCGAGAAGGCGAACAGCTAGGCAAACTGATTGAAGAACGGCTCGACGGCATCATTGTCCAAGTAGAAATCGTCAAAGCCGCCATCCCGCGCATCAAGGAAGCCCAACGTGAACGGCTACGCAGCCGCATCCAGGACGTCATTGACTCCCCGGACCCGGATCGCCTGGAACAGGAGCTGGTTCTTCTAGCGCAAAAGATGGACGTTGATGAAGAACTCGATCGCCTGCTAACCCACGTTACCGAAGTGCGCCGCATCCTCAAAAAAGGCGGCCATATCGGCCGTCGGCTCGACTTCCTCATGCAGGAACTCAACCGCGAAGCTAACACCCTGGGCAGCAAATCCGTAGACAGCGAAACCACAGCGGCAGCGGTGGAGCTAAAGGTGCTGATTGAACAGATGAGGGAGCAGATCCAGAATATCGAGTAACCCCCCCATCCTTAAAACCCTGTACTTATTGAAATTTTATTAAATTAGAGTCCAGAGACATCCGCTCAAACCCACCATAATCCAACCCATAATGGTGGGTGAAACATAATTCTCACCCACCATCCTCTACTCTCAACACCTGTTGATCGGCAGCAATGACTGCATACCCATCAGCGTGTAAATACCTCGCCCCATCGTTAACCCGCCGACGCTTCATCCTCGAAACGCCCTTCAACCGCAACAGCAGCAGACGAACCGAACAACCCCTTAAAGGCCGGATAATACTTCTTAAAATCCGCAAGAATTTGCTGAAATGGTAGATCATCAAAAACGCCATGCTCTTTCAAATATTCCATATGACGATTGCCGGCCTGATCAAATGCATGCAATACAGAGTCATGAATGCCATCAAACTCAAGCGGTTTTACACCGGTCTTATCGCAAAGTGATTGATTAAACGCCGGAGTCGCTTTTACCCAGCGGGTATCGATATACAACTCCGTATAGCCATGCCAAGCAAACACATCTGTTTGCATCATCTCTTTCAGCTTTTCAGAGCTCAGATGATTTTTCACATCGGCAAAGCCCAAACGGCAAGGAATCCCAACCGCCCGACCGGCAGCGGCAAGCAGCACAGCCTTTGCCACACAGTAACCATAGCCATTGGCCAGCGTCGTGCTTGCCTTTAATCCCTCTTGCGAGAAACAAATCCGATACGGATCGTAGCGAATATCATCACGCACCGCGTAGTATAGCTTTACCGCTTTTTTTATCGGGTCCGTCTCGTCACCCACCACAGTTTCAGCAAAACTGATCACCGATGGGCTGTCAGAATCTATATATTCAGAAGGCTGAAGAGCCGCTTCAAAATCCATCGCTGCTACCTGCATGATCTAAAATGTTCGCTTCCATTCTACACATCGACTCGATGCCACTACCAAACATTATCGGCCTCTCTAGCTGCGGCATTCACAGCACTAACCAGAATAATGGCCTCTACAATAAAGAAAGGTTCACCGCACGCGCTCTCCCCTAAAAATTTATCGAGGTTTTGATTCGATACTTTTACGATGAAGACGCCTCTATTTTCCGACAGTCAGATTCTAACGAATCTCGAGCAGCATGAGGCGGGAATACCAGTCTCCGGGGTATCCCCGAGCACAGCGTTGAATTATCAGTGGTGAGCTAAGTTCGAAGGCAAGGGGTCCGTCACTGATAAATCGAATCAGGAAGTTGAAACAGACAATTACCCGCTAAAAAACGTATGCCGAAACGGCACTGTGGAAGCCCACGCCAGCATTAAGTCACCCAATACCTATAGCGTTTGGCGTTCACAGGTCAAAACGCCCGTGTGGCCTTTGTTTGTTCCTGGTGGTAATCGGCCAAATTCGACAGGGGGGGGGGGTAATCACGTGCGGGAGGGGGAGGCAACCAGCCATATGGCGGTAGACGGTATGGCGACGAGAAAAAAGGCCGCTGCTTGCGGCTTCTGGGATAACGACTTTTATCTTTATGAAGAAAAATTCGTTATCCCAGAATTCTACGGTGAATCTATTTCCAGCTCATTCATCCAGCCAGTTTTTTAGCCGCGAAGATTACCGAAAGGTTCTAGCACCGAATAAGAAAGGAACATTGGAATACTTCACCCTCTACCTCCTTTGTTCCCAACCTTGCCTTGCAGCGGTAGCCCGTGCCACCGCCACAAACGGCAATCACTACCGGTTTCAGATCAAAGACTTTAATTCAACATCCAGATCACTCAACACGTCAGCGCTAATACTCTTACGGTGCTGAACCAACTGCTTTCCAACCATAAACGCAATGGGCATATTCACCGCATCAACGGCAATCACACAGCCCTCACGGAGATAGAACACCGCAAACGCTTTGTCTTCCGTGCTGCCACGCATGACTCGTTCATCATGGTCCTGCGAGAGCCCCACCATTTGCAAACGAACATCATATTGATTCGACCAAAACCATGGAGCGCTATCGTAGGGCTTATCCTCTCCCATCAAGGTCGCTGCCGCAGTACGTGCTTGATCGACAGCGTTAGCAACGGACTCGAGCCTCTGCATTTTCTCGAAGAAAAGGTTTCGGTGACGAGTGCAATCACCTATCGCCAGGATGCTTGGGTCAGAAGTGCGGACATATTCGTCCACCAGGATACCGTCTTCACAGGATAGGCCGGCAGCCTCAGCCAAAGCCGTTTCGGGTATAACGCCAATCGAGACAAGCACAACATCTGCGTCAACCGTTTCGCCATTTGCTAACGTTACGCCAGCCACTCGCCCCTGATCTCCAGCTTTGAAGCCGGTGACAGCAGTATTAAGACGCACGTCCACGCCAGAACCACTGTGCTTAGCATACAGGAACGAAGACATCTCAACGCCCGTAACTCGCTGCATTAGACGCTCAGCGCCTTCCAGCACCGTAACATTAACGCCTTTCTTGCTCGCACTGGCTGCAACCTCAAGGCCAATGTAGCCGCCACCGACAATAACCAAACGGGCACCTGGTGACAGTTGATCGCGCAATGTATCCGTATCAGCAATGTCATGCAGATAATGGATGCCTTTTAATTCAGATCCAGGCGCATTAAGACGCCTAACGTGTGAACCTGTGGCAAGAATCAGTCGGCCATATTTCAGTGTGCTCTGATCTGACAATGTAAGGGTTTTGTTGTCTCGATCAATGTTCTCAACGCGCACACCAAGTCGCAACTGATGCCCCGCACCTTCATACACCGAGCGCGGTTTCAAATAGAGAGATTCCTCGTTAACCTCTCCTGACAGATACGTTTTGGATAAAGGCGGGCGCTGGTAGGGCGGATAAGGCTCTTCGCCCACCAGAACCACCTCGTGTGGATATTTCTTTTGTATCAAGGCTGTCATCAACGCACCTGCTGCGTGCCCGCCTCCAACGATGACAGTGGCATCTTGTTTTTCGTTTTCCATGCTTCTCTCTTTATCTGTGCCTTGGGCCAAATTATGTAAATAAGCACCGTTTCTAATGAGATGAGTAGGTGAGTTCACGGGTTTAGCTGTCGCGATTATGACACGAGGTGGTGCAACGCGCCGCGCTGCACGGCACACGCCACTCAACCGTCAGTATGCTTGGCATCCTCAAGGATCATGGCTGCACCCTTCTCAGCAATCATCGTTGCCGGTTGATTGGTGTTGCCACCAACCAAGGTTGGCATGATGGACGCATCAACCACTCGCAAGCCTTGCAGTCCATGGACTCGCAAACGCGGGTCTACCACCGCCATTGCATCTACCCCCATCTTGCACGTGCCCACCGGGTGGTATGCCGACTCACCGCTAGTCCTCACCCATTCAGCCAGATCATCATCACTCTTCAACGCCGACCCAGGCGAAATTTCAACCTCATGGTGCGACTCGAGCGCTCGCTGGGCTAGGATCTTGCGCACCAAATGAACGCCACGAACCAGCTGCTCAACGTCGGCCGTCTCGGCCATATAGTTAGGGTCGATCAGCGGCGCCTGGAGCGGGTCTGCGCTGTGCAAACCGACACGCCCACGCGACAATGGCCGAAGCCCGTAAATCATGACGATATAGCCATAACCACTCATCGCCGTCTTAAAGTCCCGGCCATGATCAGCATACAACATAGGCCCGAAGTGCAATTGCAGGTCGGGTATGGATTCCTCAGGCCGAGAGCGGATAAAACCGCCGGCCTCAGCACCGTTGCTTGTCAATACACCGCGCCGCCCAGTCAAATACTGCAGTAACGCCCGCATTCCCTTGAGCCAATAGCTGGGATGCATGGAGATACTCTGGCGACTGCGTGCTTTGACACGCATGAATACGTCAATATGATCCTGAAGATTCTGCCCAACACCCTCCAGCGCATGACGTAACTCAATGCCGTGTTTGGACAATTCCTCACGTGGGCCGATTCCGGATAGCATCAGAAGCTGTGGAGAATTGAACGCGCCGCCGCAAAGCACAACTTCGCGCCCTGCTCGGACCTGAACCAGCCCCGTGGCAGACCGGTACTCGACACCGGTAGCGCGGGAACCCTCAAGCAGCACACGTGTAACATGAGCACCACTACGAACCGTAAGGTTGGAACGCCCTGCCGCAGGCTCGAGATAGGCACGCGCATTACTGCAGCGCGCTCCGTCCTTCTGGTAAGCGTAGTAGAAACCTACGCCTTCCTGCTCTCTGCCGTTAAAATCTTTATTGTGCGGGTGCCCTGCCTGTACCGCAGCCTCAACAAACGCCGAACTTAGCGGGTTCGTATAACGTCGCTCGGCCACATTGAGAGGCCCACCTTCGCCATGGAACTCTGCTTCAGCCGGTGCCAACGGCGGTTCGTAATGCTCGGTTTTTCGGAAGTACGGCAACACATCGGCGTACGACCACCCCTCACATCCCTCTCTCGCCCAATCATCATAGTCACGAGCATGGCCACGTATATAAACCTGCGCGTTCATGCCACTGGAGCCACCAAGCATCTTCCCGCGCGGTTGAAACAGTGAGCGGCCATACATGTGACGCTGCGGTTCGGTATTGAACTGCCAGTTAAAGCGGCGGCTAAACATCAGCTGCAGGAACCCCAGCGGCATGTTAACGAAGGGGTTCCGCCGGCTCTCTGGCCCCGCCTCAAGTAGCAGCACCGAGTAACTGCCGCTCTCGGAAAGGCGGGCAGCCACTGCACACCCAGCCGAGCCCGCACCGACCACCACATAATCGAATTGTTGTTCGATCACCTTTCCGTTCTGGCGAGTCATTATTTTTTAGCCGTCAACTTAACCATCATCTTGGAATAGCCCCGCACAAAGTTCGATTGCACGCGCTCCGGCTCACCGATCACTTCGATGTTTTCAAAGCGAGGGAGAAGCTCTTCCCACAGAATACGCAGCTGCAGTTCGGCAAGGCGGTTGCCCATACAACGGTGAACCCCATAACCAAACGACACATGGTTACGCGTATCTTTGCGGTCGATGATGAATTGCTCAGGATTCTCAAATTTTCTCTCATCCTGGTTGCCCGACGCATACCACATCAGCACGCGATCACCCTTCTTGATGGTCTGTCCGTTCAGCTCCACATCCTGCTTGGCAACCCGGCGCATATACGCAAGCGGCGTTTGCCAGCGAATGATTTCAGAGACCATATTGGGGATAAGCTTTGGGTTCGCCTTTAGCTTCTCGAATTGCTCTGGGAACTGATTTAAAGCCAGCACCCCCCCGCTCATTGAGTTACGCGTGGTGTCATTACCGCCAACGATCAACAACGCGAGATTACCAATGAATTCCAAAGGACGATTGATCAGATCTTTTGTGTCTTCATTGGACTGAAGCATGCTGATCAAATCGAAACCCGGCTCTTCACCTGCTTTTTGACGGGCTTCTTTATCACGCCAAAGCTTGGAGAAAGCCCACGCCATATCTGCCGCGTCATCAAAAAACACATCTTCATTCGTAAACTCGCCGCCGGTTGCCGAGGACGCGCCGGACAATCGATCCGACCAGCCAACCAGTTTTTCGCGTTCGTCATACGGGAAATCTAACAGTGAGGCTAGCATGCGCCCGGTCAGCTCTTTCGACACCACCGGCACCCAGTTGAACGGAGTGTCCAACGGCAGGCTATCGAGTACGTCCCCGGTGCGCTTGCGGATCAGTCCTTCCATTTCTTTCAGGTTCTTGGGCGCAACAACACCCTGGACTGCCCGACGCTGTACGTCGTGCTTGGGAGGATCCATAGCGATGAACATTTCAACCGACAGGCCTTCCGGAGGATCACCCAAGATAATTTGGGGTTCGGCGGAAAACAAATCATGGCTCTTGTCCACGAAGACGATATCTTCGTAGCGTGTTACCGACCAGAACGGCCCGAAAGCACTGTTCTTCTGATAGTGCACCGGCGCTTCATCACGCAACCGCTTAAAGTACGCATTCGCCTTACCTTGTCGGTATAAAAAAGGGTTACTCGTATCGATATCTTCTATCGCCAAATCATTGACGTCAGGCAAATCGGTTTCAACAAAGTGCACCTGAGGGCGGGAAGTGCCAATGGTCTTCCGCTTCACCTTCATCAAGTTTTTTAGTGCCTTGATCTGTAGATGCATTGGCACGACTTTGGATGTGGCGTTAATTATTTTTGCCTGGATGTCATTACTTGTACTTGAACTCGTTGACATGTCGCTCTCCGCACTTACATTTGAAATTCTGGCAATTGAACAGTCATTCCGTCCATTGCCTCAGTGGCCTTAACCTGACACCCCAACCGAGAGGTTTTTGCACGCTCAGGTGTCATGGACAACATTTGTTCTTCAGCATCATTAATCGGCCCGGTTTTATCGAACCATTCTTCTGGAACAATCAGGTGACAGGTACCACAGGCACACTCCCCGCCGCAATCCCCATCAATACCGGGAACGGCGTTGTCTAAGGCAACTTGCATCAAAGTAATACCTGCCTCAAATTCTGTTACATGTTCAGTTTTATCATTCTCAATAAAGGTGATTTTTCCCACAGCTGCATTCTCCTACCAAAAGTCTGTATGAAACCTAGCTTGTCGCTGTATAGCCATGCCGGCGAGGACATTTCTTGACAGCATGGGGACATTTCAAGACAATCAAGGTCATTCCCAAGGAGTGATTATGCCAAAAACATCACAGCAAGAGGGCCCCCAAACCCCCGAAGCTGACATTCCGTCGAATTATTCACGACTGATTGCACGTGAACTTGGTCTCGCTGCCCGGCAATTACCAAAGTTACTGCGCGGCACAGGCCTCGACGTTGAGCAGCTTTTGAAAGAAGACAGCTTACTCACTGCGACCCAGCAGATTCGCATCCTGCGCAATGCTCTGGCCTTGTCTGGCAAGCCTGAGTTCGGATTACGACTAGGCTCGCGCCTAACACCCGCAACCCATGGTGTAATGGGCTTGGTAGCCTATAGCAGCCCGAACCTACTGGCCGCACTACAGGCATTCCATACCTTCCTGCCCACGCGCGCAAGCTTCATCCAGTTACATTTGCAACAGGTTGATGATCTCCTCGTATGCTTGGCTAACTTCCAAGTGGTGGTAGATGAAGATGTTGAGCGATGTTTGGCGGAGGCCGTTATCAAAGCGTTCTTCGAAATGGGCGAATTCATCGTGGGGCACCCCTTATACGAAGCCGAGGTCTATTTTCGCCATCCAGCCCCCACATACCAAGCTGTATACCCAGATTATTTGCCTGGGTCGATTCATTTTGGCTCCAATCAGCTAAAACTCACTTTCCCGATGGAGTTATGCCGGATACCAAACGCTTCAGCGAACAATGAAAACTATAGCCTCGCCTTTCAGCAATGCGAATCTATGCTTGCTCGACTGCAAAACCATGAACCAGACTATCAAACCCTACTCAAAAAAATGATGCTGTCTCATCCAGCCGGCACACTATGCGAAGAAGAGGCGGCCGGCGCTTTATTCATTAGCAAGCGCACCCTCTCGCGTAAACTCAAAGAAGAAAATAGTAGTTTTCGAAAGGTTCGAGCTGAAATTCTTTCCCGTCAAGCTTCCGCTTACTTGCGCGATACCCAATTATCCGTAGAGGCTATCGCTTCACTGCTAAACTATCACGACACTGCAAGCTTTAGGCGAGCCTTTAAGCGCTGGTTTGGCATGCCGCCCGATCAGTACAGGCAGCGCACTGATTAGCAGGCTGAGAGGGGTCTGTGGACGACCAGGGGAGCGCCCCTCGCAGGCTACTGAAAACGAGCCCCTGCTCTACGGGGAAGGCGATCCCAAGATTCGTATGTTGATCGGATCGTACGCCGCGATATTCAGACACACCTTTGACCAACCGACCTCAATCCACAAACCAAAGCGCCCACCTACCGCTTAATTACCCCATCTTTTATTACCGCCCAGACAAAGTCACCGATATCCTTCACGGTATACCGGCCGTCTTCGTTAAACCACGTTGCCACCCAGTTTAACGCTCCGAGCCCAATAAGGCGCAGAAGATCACGATCCACATCAGCACGAATAAGCCCTTGAGATGACAAGGATTTCAACATAGCAGACCATAGAAGTTCGTATCTGTCCCGGAGATCAATCATTTCTTGGCGTGACGCACCATGTAAGGAGCGCCACTCAAAAAGCAACACATAGACCTTATCCGACCCACCAACCAGCAACTCAAGGTGGGCATTGATCCCCAGCCGCACCTGCTCAAGGGGATCACACTCCCCCTTAATTGCCTCAGACAAGGACCCCGACGCCTGCTCAAGTGCCAGCCGCATTAGGTCTACCAGGATGCTCTCTTTAGAGGGATAACGATAATGCAGGCTACCAGGCAACATGCCACAAGCTTCGGCGATCTCCTTTACGGTAGTTTTATCAAAGCCCTTTTGCCGAAACAGACGAGCTGCAGCACCAAGCACAAACTCTCGATCCGTCTCGGCCACCGACATCGCCTGATTTTTTTTTCTTCCCACAAGCCACTCCCATGCTGTAAGTCTTTGATTCTAACATTCCTTTTGGAGGCGGCCCAGCCTTGCTCTCAGATCGCTCCACCTAGGCTATACATAAACAAGAACACTGTTTAGCCCATAATATTGAATTTGGTTGGTCATACAAATAAAGTCTAGATAATGAACTCTATATCGGAGCAATCCAATGGCCCTAGCAAATCGCAAGATCGGTTACGACGAGGTTGTAACCCGTGACATTCACTTTCCCATGAATATCGAAAACGTGGCCCGCCACTGGTTCGGTAATGACCCTTGGTCCACCCACTGGATGAACGCCATCCTTGCCGCCGTCCCAGACGGCGAGCGCTGGGTTATGAACTCAGCCAGGCGACAGCTTAGCAAGCTTGACGACCCGGAGGTGCTCAATGCCGCCAAGGAATTCATTCGCCAAGAGCGCATTCATGCTCGCGAGCACGACGAAATGAATGCCATCGGGGTGCAGCATGGGGTTCCCATCGACAAAGTCGAAGGCGTCTTCAAACTGATTCGAAAGCAACTCCAGCACCGTCTCAGTGACGACATGCAGAGCTCCATCGCTGCGGCGTTCGAGCATTTCACTGCGATTATCTCCTCGGTACTCCTTGAGCATCCGGAACTTTTTGACGAGACCCACCCAGAACTGCGCGCCATGCTCTATTGGCACTTTGTTGAAGAAACCGAGCACAAGAGTGTCAGCTACGACGTGTTCGTCGATGCCAGTGGCGGCGGCTTTCGCAGCTACCGGTTGCGCGCCAGTGGCATGCTACTAGCCATCGCCCTGGGTTTTCCCCTCATGATTGGCAACCAGACCTATCTACTCTACAAAGATCGCCAGATTCTGAATCTGCGCTCAGCAGCAAAAATGACCAAGGTGTTGTTCTGGCGGCCCGGCATTCTCTCCAAGGTCCTCGGTGGTGTAACACCCTACTTCTCACCCACCTTCCATCCTTGGGACGATGACAACCGTGATGTGATTCGTATCTGGAAGCGCGCCTACGAAAAAACCGGCGATGCCCAGAAGGCGTACCAGGCACTGCGAGATCACCGCGCCAAGCACGCACCGGAAACACTTTCTGCACCACAGGCTGAGCCCGCATGAGGAGAAGCATGAAAAAGAAACCGTTACCCCCGTCCACCCAAGCGGCCGCCGTCATCACCGGTGCCGGCAGTGGCATCGGTCGTAGCTTCGCCTACGAAGTGGCCCGCCGCGGTGGCTCGGTGCTGTGTGTCGATATCGATGCAGAACGTGCCGAACAGGTGGCCAGCAACCTGCGGGCACTCGGCAATCACGCCATCGCGCAACAATGCGACGTGGGCGATCAAGCGCAGATGGAGTCCCTGGCGGAGAATGCCGAGTCCCTGCTCGGCCGGCCGGTGACACTGTTGATCAACAACGCGGGGGTCGGTCTCGGCGGTCCGATCGGTGAAGTGTCGCTTGAAGACTGGCACTGGTGCATGAACGTCAATCTCTGGGGCGCCATTCACGGCTGCCATTTTTTTGCCCCGGCCCTGCGCGACCTCGGTTACGGAGGCATCATCAATGTGGCCTCCGCGGCCGCCTTCGGATCTGCTCCGGAAATGACCGCCTACAATGTCACCAAAGCCGGCGTGCTAGCCTTATCGGAAACGCTTTCTTCCGAGCTGGCTGGAACCGGTGTGCAGGTCACCGCCCTGTGCCCAACGGTGGTTCCGACCAATATCGTCGAGAATGGGCGCCTGCCTGAACGTCGACGTGACTTTGCCAGTTCAGCGATGACCCGCTTTGCCCTGACCAACGCTGACCAAGTTGCTCGCCAGACCCTCAATGCCCTAGACCGTGGAGATCTGTACATGCTGCCACAAATCGACGGCCGCATTGCTTGGCGACTGAAACGCTTGACGCCAAGACTATACGCCCGCGCCATTGGCGAAGCTTACCGAATACTGGCTGATTAACCGCATTCATGGGAAAGAAAAATTCAAGGAACTAACATATGGCTTCTATTCCCGCACACCTCATGAAGTTGCTTCTTCGTGCCGGGGTCAAGCGCGATATACGCGACCCGGACAAACTGGTAAAGCACCTACGCAGAGCAATGAACGCTCCTTTGGCGCCCTCACCGCTTCCACGCGGAATACGGTTACAGCGAGGCAAGGTTGCCGGGACGGCAGGCCACTGGCTCAGCCCCACCGACCCACAAACAACCATACTCTACCTGCATGGTGGCGCGTTTATTGGTGGCCGCCTTGCAACCTATCACAACTTTTGTGGCCATCTGGCCCGCACGCTTAACGCGCGGGTTTTTCTTCCAGATTACAGACTCGCGCCAGAGCATCCGTTCCCGGCAGCGACGGATGATGCCTTTAATGTTTATCGTGAACTAATGGCTGATCCCCGCCCTATAGTCATTGCTGGAGACTCCGCAGGGGGCAACCTGACTCTGGTCACGCTACTACGCGCCCGAGATCACAAGCTGAGAATGCCGGCCTGTGCCGTAGCCATCTCCCCAGCATCAGATGCCCGAGGCAATTTGATGTCCCGACAGGCGAATAGCGACAGTGATGCCATGCTATCTCACTGCATGATTGAGGTCGCAACGGATGTCTACTTGGCAGGCGCTGATCCCGCCCACCCATATGCCTCACCAATCACCCAAGACTTTACCGGCTTGCCACCTCTACTTTTCACTGTAAGCAGCGAAGAGTGCCTGCGCGACGATGCCTATGCAGCCGCTCACTGCGCCCGACAAGCCGGCGTGCCTGTGCAGCTTCTGGAACGTAAAGATATGCCACACGTCTGGCCCGTATTCACTTTCCTGCTGCCGGAGGCAAAACAAGACCTCCCCACAATCGTCCGTTTTCTTCGCAAATATCTTGCCACCACAGACGCCCACGAGGAGGCATTTCACACTGCAAACGAGAGCGACACGACAATCCCGGAGATATCGTCATGAACATGGCTGCTTTTGCAACCCAGAATCCTCGCTATAACATTAGCCCCGATCATGAAGTAATCATCATTGGCGCTGGCATCTCCGGCATTGGTGCCGCAATCCAGCTACGTGCCGATGGCATCAAGGACATTCTGATCCTTGAGCGCAGTGAGGATGTGGGTGGCACATGGCGCGATAACCGTTATCCGGGGATCGCTGTCGACATTAGCTCTTTCACTTACTCATTTTCGTTCGAACAGAACGCAAATTGGTCGCGAGTATTCGCTCCGGGAAACGAGCTTTACCAGTACACTCGGCAGGTAACAAGCAAGTATGGCATCTACCCCCTTATTCGTTTTGGCGTCGAAGTCACTCGCGCCAGCTTCGATCTTGCTAACCATCTCTGGGTGCTTGAGCTTGGGGATGGGCGACAACTTCGAGCGCGGCATATTGTTTCGGCTTGCGGCGGGCTGATCTCGCCCAAAATGCCGGATATTGAGGGACTGGAGAAGTTCCAAGGCGAAGTCATTCACACTGCCCGCTGGCCGGACGATCTGGATCTCAGTGACAAGCGGGTTGCCGTGATAGGCACCGGAGCCACCGCAGTGCAACTGCTTCCGGAAATTGCCGTCAAGGCCCGCCAACTCGATGTCTACCAGCGCACCCCTATCTGGGTTCTAAAAAAACCGGATCACACCCTGCCCGGCTGGCTCAAGAGCCTGTTCCGAACCGTACCGGGTCTGCAACGCACCCTGCGCGGAGCCACCGATACCGCCAGTGAAACCCTGATGGTGCTTTCAACAATTTATTACCGCCAAGCCCCTTGGCTGGTGCGCATGTGCGAAAAAGCGGGCATCGCCAACATGCGTAAACAACTGCCCAACCGCAAGGACCTTTGGGAGAAACTGACACCGAAATACGGGTTCGGCTGTAAAAGGCCCACGTTCTCCAACGAATATTTCCGCACCTTCGCCCGGGACAACGTTGAGCTAGTCACTACGCCGATTAAACACATCACCTCCAGCGGCATTACCACCGATGATGGTCGCTCACGACGCATCGATACCTTGATCCTGGCCACCGGCTACAAAACTTTTGAGAAAGGAAACATCCCCTCTTTCGACGTAATCGGCAGCAACAGCATTAATTTGGGCGATTTTTGGCATGACCATCGCTACCAAGCCTACGAAGGCCTGACCATCCCAGGCTACCCGAACTTCTACATTATGCTCGGGCCCTATGCTCTTATCGGGACTTCTTATTTCAAGATGGTCGAGGGTAATGCTATCCACCTCTCACGCTGCATCCGCGAAGCCAACCGGCGTGGCGCCACCCAAGTGGAAATTCGCCAGTCAGTACATGACGATTATTTCCGCAATATTCAGAAGCGCCAGCAGAACACAGTGTTCCTCAACCACAATTGTGCGCAGTCAAACAGTTACTACTTCGACCACCACGGTGACGCGCCGATGCTGCGCCCATCTACCTCTTTAGAAATGCTGTGGCGGGCCAAACATTTGCCAATGAACCATTACCAGTTCAGTCGACTGGGCGATCACCCAAATCCCACCACCCCCAGCACAGTGGAAAGCAAACGGGTTAGCCGCATACCCTGACCCCCTGCAAAAGGCGCCCTGACGGAAAACAACCTTCTAACCTAGCGTGCCACTGGGCACGGCAAAATAACTAGGCTATTCTTCGGGGCTATGCTGATGCAAACTGCATTACTATTATAATTTGCTAACTCTTCTAACCACATCACAGACGTGAGGTACTGGATACGTTAGCCCCGGTCGAGAAACCACGATTTAATCGACCGCTATCACTGTAACTGTTAGGCACTTCCACATACACTCTAGTCATCTGTCAATAATCATATGTGGGAGGGCAAAGACAGGCGCTGCGTAGACATAGACACAAGACAAGAAATCTGACAAATTTGAAATTTGCTTGGTTGTATGGCCAAACAAAGTAAATAACCAAAAAAAAGACACCCCCCTTAAGGAGCCCATGATGCCTTCAACAAAAACAAAACGGTTGCCTCTCATTGCTGTTATTTGCGGCACCGCACTACTCTCTCCTAGCTTAACCATTGCTGGTGCTGGCGACGGAGCCTCCAACTACGGGCTTGGCCCCATGAATGTAGGCTCTGCCCTCGCATTCAGCCCTTTTACGTCCAACAGCTGGTCGGTTTACTATAACCCTGCAGCAATGGCCCGCTCAGAGGAAGGCGAACTGAGTATCGTTGCACAATATGGCGACCAAGAACTACGAGGCAAATCACTGGGGGGCTCCGCGCCTTTAGATCGCGAGAACGATGTACTCTCCGACAGCAGCTCCGAGTTGCTATTAATCGGCTTCAAAAGCCGCATAGCCGGCATCAGCAGCACCAAAAGACCGATCTATTTCGGGCTTAACGTTGGTACCGATGAATACACATCCAACCTCTTGCCATACCAAGCCAATACCTCACAAGAAGGGCAGTTCCTACGCTACGAGTCGCAACCACTTTATCTTGCGTTTGGTGGCGCTGTCAGCAATATCATAAGAGGCGTTGACGTCGGGGCCTCCGCCCGCCTAACCCTGGAAGCTAAAGCAAAGCTGGAAACAGTCTCGGACCTGGGCGGCAACACTGACTCGGAAAATCTCTCCCTTGAAGCGTCCCCCTCACTATCCCCAGCATTAGGTATCAATATCCGTTCTGGCGAAATGTTTTGCGGTTCCAGTGAATGCATGCCTTTTGGCATGGACAAACTCGAAGTTGCGCTATTTTGGCGTGATGAAAGCAGCTACGAGGTGTCCGTCGATGCAAACGTAGTCGTGCCTGGGGTTATACCTGAACCAGGGCTGAGTCTGGCATTGAGCACCATCGACACCTATCAACCCGAGGTTCTCGGCGCGGCGCTCCTGCTTCCGGTAGGCAAATTCGAACTGACCGCCGGCATTGAGCAACATAAATGGTCTGCTCTTGAACGCGAGTTCGCCAGTGATACCATCCGTGACCAGGCCAACCTGGCATTTGACGACATCACTATTCCCCGTATTGGTGTCAGTTATCAGTGGTCGGAATCAATGAAGCTATTTGCTGGTGCGGCCCTGGAGGACTCCCCCTTAAAGTCCAACCGATCCCAAGATGTTAATTACCTAGACACCGATAAAAAAATCTTCGGCTTAGGTGCAAGCTACCGCCTAGCAAACGCGCCGGTATTGCATATGCCGCTAGAACTTGCCTTCGCATACCAGTATCAAATGCTGGATGAAGCAGACTTTGAGTTAACGTCTATCAACTCCCCCTCTAACCCCAACTCGTACGAGACCCTACGAGCCGATGGCGAAATCCAAGTATTTTCTTCCTCTCTATCGCTGAAGTTTTAACAGCTGCCGTGCGATAATACCTGGAGAATAATAATGAATGAAAAAAAAACTAATATTTATCAATTATTTACCGCCCTTCTCGTCGCGACCATAGCTAGCATCCTATATGGCTGCGGAGGCGATGATGAGGGCGATGTGACAACTACAACTACGTGGCAAGCTCCTGATAGCCTGATTTTCTCTTATCCTTACCCTGATCAAATAGAAGTACCATCTTCCGCCCTGGTGGTTTTGCGTTTTTCCACTGAGCTTGATCAAGAGGTGATTGACGACATTGATACCCGGCTGCTGCTGGTAAGTGATCCCGACGACAGCACAGTCGCGGTTGAATATCAGGTGACGGATAACGGCAGGGGTCTGGTTCTGCACCCCCTGTCCCCCCTGCTTCCAGCGGAAACTTACCACCTAGCCGTCAGCGGAGCCGGCCTCGGAGCCATTGATGGTGATTCCGTGGCCCGCGTGCAATTTCAGACCGCCGGCAGCCAAGCTGGCGCAGCGGAAGCCATGGGCGCCGGCCCCTTCACTTTACTCTCGGCCCCCCCCTTGGACCAACCACAATTGCTCGCATCGAACGACGATGCCAGTCGCCCCAACGACATGAGCACTTTCAGGATGGCATTCAACCAGACACTTGACCCTACCAGCACAAGTTATGGCGAAAACGGAACCGTCCAGCTGCGTGACAACCTGGGCCAGTTAGTGCCTGCCTCCCTGTTCTTGCAGGGCCGATACCTGAGCCTCGACCCCTCCCAGGATCTGGAACCGGTGGAACACACATTGACCATTACTGGACTGCGCGCCCAAACAACCGGTGCTGAGTTGCCAGAATACAATCGTACATTTGTTCCAGTCTCGACACTTCCTCGCGCAACATCCATTCTTAAGGTAGGCAGCCTTGGTGCTGAGCAGCCTGATTTGACCTCGTTGTTAACCGGAAACCCAATCAACCAGGTCCCCGTCCAGTCCTTTGTGCTGGGCAACGAGTCCTTTACGGCATTGAGTGGTGATCTTGCTGCCGATCTAGGCTTTGCACCAGATTTTCCTGGTGCTGTGCCATTGCGAGTGCCCGCCGGTTCTGTGCTGCGGGGCTCACCTGTCGATGTCAATATTTTGGGCGAAATACCCTCCGGCCTTGAGACAGGTGAAGTTACCATCACACTGCTCAGTGACGCCAACGGTTACCTGATTCCCAATCCGTTCAGTGATTCACCGTCAGTCCCTCGTTATGCCCTGCTTAATATGGACGCGGCAATGAGCGCAGAAGGAATGGCGCCGAACGGAGCCCTCAGCCAGAACCTGCTCAATGTACAGGTAGCCGGGCTAGCCGTTGTTGAAGATGGGGTGCTGGTACTGGATGCAGTCAGCGTAGTCGAACCCGAAGTGTTAGGCTTGGAAAAGGCATCGGGCTTACTTTCATTCCGCATGGAGGCCTACGAAAACCAGCGCCAAGCGCCTTCACCCACTCCCGATGCACGCCCTCTGCAACTTCACTCTTGGGTACCAGGCATCTTCCAGCCCAATGCTCGCCCCGGCGATCCAATTATCTTGAACTTCAACAAACCACTGGACCCTGCATCGGTATTTCTTGACGGCGCCATTCAGGTTAGGGTCGATGGCGTAGTTCAAACATTCGAGATGAGGCATGATGGCGCCACGGTGGTGATAAGCGAAGACATTCTTGAGCATGGCAAAGATATCCAGGTAACCCTGACCAGCCTGCTTCGAGATACTCAAGGCAATTCGCTTAACCAAGATCGAACACTCGATATTCGCCTGCCGGAATTCATTCTTCCCAATGGCAACGTAAATGAGTTACGTTCACCTCTTGTCTCCGCTGTTTTCCCGGGCTACCCCTGTGCGATGACCGGTGCCGTGCTAACCGGACCACGCGAAAACTGGCGAAACGGTCGATGTGTAGGCGGCAAAAGTAGCGACCCGCTTTACCCAGTACCAAACCTTTTCAAGGACTTTAGCCTCCGAGCTATTTTCAGCCGCAGCATCGACATAGCCACTGTCAACGAGAACACCTTTGTTGTTGAGCGTTTTAACACTGGCAATAATGCGTGGGAGCTCGTCAACGGCCGTCTTAAGGTATTTGCACAACGGACCGAGTTTTATCCTGAAAGCCCTTGGCAAGTTGGTGACCTTTACCGCTATACCCTTCACTCTGAGGCCGGGTCTCCAAATTGTGGGGGCAACGCCATTTGTTCAAATGATGGAGCCCCGATACAAACACGCCAACTGTCTCAGTCCAGCTCTACCGCTCCTGGCCTGAGAGAAGGCGGCCCTAACTTGACCAATCACTTTGTGGTAACAGGGGAAGAGGATCGGATTACCCGCGTATCATTACGCTCACTTCCGGTAGCAGATGTAAACGCGAACCTCAGTCTCGAAGACAGCGAGCAAGGCGCGGAGCCGGATGGAAACGGTGGAGCGACTGCGGAATTCAATTACTTGCAACTTCAACTCAAAGACTTCTCTGGCGTTGTAACCGATGCCAACATTGGCTGTGATATAGGCGAAGATTGCCCAGAAAAGAAGTTTGCTTTCGTGGGCGCAGGTGCATTGCAAGCCGGGGTAAGCAGCTATGAACCAGATGTCACCGTAAACCGCCGCCTCATCGACAGTGACCCGGGCACGTCAAATGAAGTCACCGGCGCCGTGATTGCGAAAGTCTTTCCCACTATTCTCCCCACCACCAGCGTGTTTCTGCAGGCTAGGGCATTGGGAATAATCTCCATACCACTAGACACAGGCCCTTTGATGCTCCGCCTGGCATACGAAAACAACAACCCAATCACGGGGTATATCACCCAAACCCCTGATGGCCCCTGGTTCAGCACCACGTTTGATCTCATGGTAGATGCACCAGAACTAGAACCACGGCTAATTATTGAACTCGGACATGATATCCGCAGCAAACTAATCACTGGGGTCGTCCTGGAAGGGCCGTTACGTTTTGTTGACGATGGCCGCCTGATTCTAAAGGTCCGCAATCCTGACCCCCTCATCATACCGGCCAACATTGATCTTTTGGGCATAGGTTTGGCTGGTGTGGAACTGGAGGTACCGCCCCTAGGCGTAGACCTGACATTCACCTTCTTGCCAGTTAAAAATCTCTAAAGCATTCCCCGTAATGCTATGCACTCTTATGCCCCCTTCATTGGGGGCTTTTTTTATGGTCTAGGGCAGGATGCCGAAAAAGCGGCGTAGATTTCACGAAGAAGTAGCCGTTATCCCGAAAACCGTAAGCCATTCTCTTGATGACCTTAATCCAAACCTTCATTCCCTCTAGCATGCTAGGCTCGGCTCAAGAATTCAGCGCGAAGTGGCACTAGCGGCGATATCCTCTGCGTACAGTGTCCATTTTTTGGCGAAGTGAATCATTGCCTTGATCCCCCCGCACGCGATCTATCATATCTCCTGCCGAATTTGGCCATCGCATCGAACAACCCATAGGCCACCCGGGCGTTGGGAAGCAAGCCTCGACCTCAGATCCATGGTCAAGCTCATGTCCATTGCCACCGCTTGAATCTGACGGGAGTGTGGCCACACCCGCTCAAAGAACCGTCGAATCACGGCTCTGAAGCGACCTTCGTTTACCCAGAGCACCTACCTCTCTTGGCATTCACTGCCATGTTGGTATAACGATCTCCTTGAACAGGGCAGATTTATCCATCATCACATAGCGGGCCTAGCCAAGATCCGGGGCACCAGATCGCGCCCCGTCGGGTCTTGTCGATGGCCTTGTGGTTTGCAATCCTGGCAGAGAGGCAATCAACTTGAGCGGCAACATCGGCACAGCCAGCCCTTCTGCATGCTAGCGTAATTGCTCTGTGAGCCAACGCTAGACAGACAACCCGCCCAAAGCTGCTAGCCGCACACCTCAAGCCAGATTCAGCACTCAAATGAATGCCGATCTCGAATACGACGCAACCGAGATCATGAATCAAGGGACACGCTTGGTAGCAACCGCTACATAGGTGTGTAACGGGGGAATCGGGTACTCAGAGGCAGAAAGGCGGGAGTCATGACAGGGAAAGAAACCCTTCTGGCCATTCTACGCAAACGTAGCCTCGGGCATGAGCGCAATGTTTTTGTTGTGTTGCTTGGCCGCACAAAACAGTGTAACTCGGTGCATTGTTCGCCCCTACCTATCTCGATCTAATCCGTGGTGAACCTTTTCTCACTGTAGAATTCATGAAGGGCTTTTTTAGCCACATTTGCACCCCTGCGACAATTTACTCAAGCAGCACTTCCCTTTTTGTGAATGAAACGTTACCATTTGGTTGTTTGACCAAACAATCAAGTGCCTTTAATAATGCATTATCAAGATAATCCCACAACGCGTAACCAGAGTGCTTCAAGTGCCACCCCGGAGACTGGCAGGGACATACAGTTCCAAGGAAACGGAGGTTTGGCTCTTAGTGCGACCCGGTTCGGTGATCCAAAGTCGCCGCAGGTGCTACTGCTACATGGCGGCGGACAGACTCGTCATGCATGGACGCACACGGCAACCGTCCTGGCAAAGGCCGGGTACTGCGCCACTATCATAGACGCCCGAGGTCATGGGCAAAGCCAGTGGTGTCCAAAAGGTGATTACAGCGCCACTGCCTTGGTGTCCGACCTCCGCGCTATCATTCAGTCGCTCCCCTCGTCGCCGTATATCGTCGGTGCATCAATGGGTGGCCTCACTGCCATGCTCGCGCTTGGAGAAGAGGCTTCTCTGAACTGCCGTGGCCTTGTACTGGTAGATGTGGCTCCCAAGCTGGAACGCAACGGCGTTCGCCGGATTATTGAATTCATGCGTCGCCACCGTGACGGATTTGACTCTCTGGAGCAGGTGCGGGACGCGGTCGCTGCCTATAACCCGGGGCGCAAAGCACCCGCGAATTCACAGGGTCTCCGCAAAAACCTGCGTGAGGATGTGAACGGTCGTCTCCACTGGCACTGGGATCCAGCGTTTCTTGATCATGCCGAGATCCCCGAAACAGATGAAAGCATGTTCGGCGGGGCCCGACTCAATCGTGCGGCGAGGCACCTCAGCATGCCGATATTACTGATCCGTGGTTACCACAGTGACGTACTCAGCGAAACAGGTGCTCAAGAGCTTTTGGCCCTGGTACCCCAAGCCCAGTACCGGGTGATTGAGCAAGCGGGTCATATGGTAGCCGGTGACCGCAATAGCATTTTTACGGGGGCTGTGATGGATTTCCTTCAATCGATTGATCCGCCCATTCAACAGATACGCTCCACTGAGCGGAGAGTTAAAACATGAAACACAGACATCTAGACGTTCTAATAATAGGTGCTGGCCTGTCCGGCGTGGGAGCAGCTTGCCATCTTAACCGCGACTGCCCTGATCTACGCTACGAAATTGTCGAGCGTCGTAAGCGAGTAGGCGGCACATGGGACCTATTTCGCTACCCCGGCATTCGTTCGGACTCAGATATGTTTACTCTCGGCTATAACTTTCGGCCTTGGACAGACACAAAAATGCTTGCCGACGGTCCCTCCATCCGCAAGTACATCGAAGAAACTGCCGAACAGCATCAGGTCGTTGACAAAATTCACTTCGGTCTCAAAGTTCTTTCCGAGGAGTGGAGTAGCGAGAGCAATCGCTGGACCGTCACCGCCCAGAACGAGGAAACCGGTGAAGAGGAAACCTTCACAGCCGGATTTGTGCTCAATTGCACTGGCTACTACAACTATGATGCTGGCCACACACCCAAAATACCCGGCATAACGCGCTTTGGGGGCGACGTCATTCATCCTCAGCACTGGCCTGAAAATTACGATTACAGTGGTAAACGGGTGGTCGTAATCGGTAGCGGAGCCACAGCTGTAACGCTGGTACCGGCAATGGCAGACAATGCCTCTCATGTGACCATGCTACAGCGTTCTCCCAGCTATGTTGCATCCGTTCCGGAGCAAGATCTAATCTCTAAAAACCTGCGTCGTGTATTACCAGAAATGGTCGTTTACCGTATGGCTCGCGCGCGCAACGTTTTACTTCAGAGAAGCGTATTCCAACTGTCAATCCGAAAGCCCAAGGCTATCCGCAGATTACTGTTAGCCGCTGCCCGTAAGCAGCTTGGGCCAGATTTCGACATGAAGCATTTCCAACCGCACTACAATCCTTGGGAAGAGCGGTTGTGCGCGGTGCCAAAGGGCGATCTCTTCCGGGTTCTTCGTGAAGGCAAAGCCTCGGTGGTAACAGATCATATAGCTAGCGTGACTAAAACTGGCATAAAGCTTAAATCCGGAGAACTTCTTCCCGCAGATATCATCGTCACAGCCACCGGTCTGGATTTGCAAATGTTCGGCGGCGCAAGCATTCGTGTGGACGGTAAGGAACCCAGTATTTCAGACACCATGATGTACAAAGGGTTAATGCTTGAAAACATCCCCAATATGGCATTCGTCTTTGGTTATACCAATGCCTCCTGGACCCTAAAAGCCGATATCGCTTCCGAGTTTGTTTGTCGCCTACTCAAGCATATGCAGAAGACCGGCGCTGACAAGGTGACACCCGTTGACGAAGAGGACTGTGGAACTGACGTCAACTTCCTCAACCTTCGGTCAGGATACATTCAGCGTGCCGATGATCGCCTACCACGCCAAGGAACCAAACAGCCTTGGCAAACACTGAACGATTACCTGCGCGACCTTCCCGCCCTTCGTTATGGGAAGCTTGATGATGGCTACCTGCATTTCGAAGGCAAAAATCTCCATAAACCTAAGCGCAAACTGGTTCAACAGCTACTCGGCAGCGCGCTAACCAAAGAGGCACAACGATGAAGTCATTTTCTGGAAAAGTTGCCGCCATTACAGGAGCGGGCTCCGGTATCGGCCAGGCCACAGCCATTGCACTGGCAAAAAAGGGATGCCATTTGGCTATCTCAGATATAAGCCAAGAAAGCCTCGAGAAAACCATCAAGATGCTTGCCCATTATCCGGTGAAAGTTAGCAGCCATGTCGTTGATGTCAGCGATCGCGAAGCGGTCTATAAATACGCGGACGACACCGTTACTGAGCACGGCAAGGTCAACATCATCATGAACAATGCGGGTGTTGGTCTTGGTGAAACCGTAGAAAACATGAGCTACGAGAACTTTGAATGGCTTATGAACATCAATTTTTGGGGCGTGGTATACGGCACCAAAGCATTCCTGCCGCACCTGAAGCGTGCTGATGAAGGGCACATCATCAATATCTCAAGCGTGTTCGGCATTATCGGCGTACCGACTCAATCTGCCTACAATGCCGCTAAATTTGCTGTACGCGGTTTTACAGAATCGCTGCGCGAAGAGCTTGATATAGAGGGCGGCCGCGTCAGCGCTACTTCAGTTCACCCTGGAGGGGTCAAAACCAATATCGCTCGCAACAGCCGCATGGGCGACATGGGTGACATGGGTATCGGTGACAAAGAAGATATTGCCGATATGTTTGAAAAAATCGCTATGACCACACCAGAAACCGCAGCAAAAACTATTCTAAAAGCTGTACGCAAGAACCGGCGGAGAGTATTGGTGGGCGGCGATGCCATCATGCTCGACACCACCCAGCGCCTGATGCCCACAGGCTATCAGCGGCTGCTCGAAGTTATGTTTAAAAAGCAGCAAGGCAAGAATAGCAAAACCGCCCGCAAGGGCATTGCTTAACATCCTTTAATTAACCATTACATTTAATACTGGAGGCGATATGCGCTCTTCAAACCCTGTCAAAAGCATAAAAAAACTCAGCGGAGCCCTCGTTGGCATTCCGCCTAGACATATTAATTTTAGTTTCCCAGAAAATATGCCGAAATACTTCTACGCAGGAAATGCAACTGCCACGACATTTTTCGCAATGCTTTCGGGATTTTTTCCGCCGGGCGAACGATACTTCATGGAATCGGTAAGACACTTTCGAAATGAAGTTAAAGACGAAACTCTGCGTGCAGAAATTTCAGGATTTATGGGTCAGGAAGCCATCCATGGTCGCGAACATGACCGACTCAACAACATCCTTTCTGAGTACGGCTTTGACATGCAGGCCCCGGACCGTTTCGTTAAAATTGGCCTAGCCATACTTGAAAAGTTACCCCCGAGCACGCGACTTGCGGCCACGACTTTTATGGAGCATTTCACTGCCCTTCTAGCCGAACAGCTCCTTAACGATGAACAATTCGTACAGCAAGCTGACCCTGAAATGATCAAGATATGGCAGTGGCATGCACTTGAAGAACTTGAGCACAAATCTGTTGCTTATGACGTTTACGAGCTGATCGGGAACAGCCGTATCGAAAGAGCCGCCGCAGCACTGGCGTCCGTAGTAGTATTGCTTCCGATGCTAGGAGTAACTTGGAGCTGGATGCTGGCAAAAGACGGCCAGCTAGGTAATTTAAAAGATAATATCAAAGGTCTTAACGTATTATTGGGTCGCAATGGTTTTGTATCACGCATACTATCAAGGCTTCCCGAATTCGTAGAACCGAATTTCCACCCCAATCAACACAATACCAAACAGCTGGAGAGCAATTGGCGAGATAAGCTATTTGCCGTAGGCGGAGCATTGCATGATCAATATAGCAATTCAGCTGCCTGATTATGTTAGCCCGTCACCTGCACGTAGGTAGGGTGGCAGCATAAAAGATTCACCACGAAACCCCGGGAAAGCGGCTTTTATCTTCATTAAGATATAGTCGCTATCCCGGGTATCACCACCATTTTATCTTGATAAAATGGTTCCAGTCGTTCATTTTTTTACGCCTTCTTTTCTTTGGGAAACCCGCAAGCGGACTACGTTGATCCTGCTTCAAACTATCCGGGTTGCGAAACAGTAACAGCGTGATTACTTTACTCGTATTCGCGTAGCCTTGTTACTACATGGTTTCTGGCTTGTCCCACCCTCCACGCGACCCAACACTACCCTGCCGAATTTGGCAATCACAAATCACATGGAACAGCTCATAAACCACAGAGGCACAGTGGGCAGAGCTCAGCATCCACTGCCACGCAGCCTTAATCAGGAATTTTGGAAAAGGGCATACCTATCTATGCACATGAATAACCTGTGCTCGCTCCAGACGTGCTTTTTCGATCGCTTTTAGAGTGTGCCAATATACGCTGTCAGGAGGTGATCTGTTTGAGTGGAAACCGCTGCGATGCGTGTAATCGAGATCAAGTTAGCGCTGAATTAAGCACTCAAAGACAGAAACGCGGGGTAAATACTGGGGAGAATACCTTTCTACCGGTTAACGAAAACTAACATGTGTCATATAGCGTAACAGCTGAGTTCTTATTCTGCTTGCTGCCTCTCATTTCATCCTAATACACGATGGTTTTAGCCCCAAAGCCTAGTAGCTAGCCTTGGGGCTAATTTCCGAAGAAAGCTTAACAAGCCGCCCCTTCAATATCGCTTAAGATAAACTGTGCCGCTCGCTCACCAATCATCATGCATGGTGCATTCGTATTACCACTGATCAATAATGGCATAATCGAAGCGTCCGCAACACGCAAACCCTTCACTCCGTTCACACGTAAACGAACATCCACCACCGCGCCATCATCACTGCCCATTCGACAAGTACCAACCGGATGGTAAATGGTTTCAGCACGCTGACGAATATCAGCATCAATATCCGCATCGCTTACAATGCTTGAGTTAGGCTCATCGTCCCCCCCAAAAGCCGGCTGAAACGATTTGCTGTGGAAGACCTTTCTCGCCAATTTCACCCCCTCACGGAGTACACTGACATCCTCAGGATCAGAGAGGTAATTCGGATCAATGATTGGTGCTGCTAATGGATCGCTATTGGCTAAACGAATCCACCCTCGACTTTTGGGTCTAAGCTGGCAAACATGGATAGTGCAACCGAAACCCGGGGTCAACTGGCGGCCATGATCACGAAGGAACGCCGGCAAAAAGTGAAACTGAGCATCGGGCCGATCCTCATCGCTGAGCAAACTAACAAAGGCCCCTGCTTCTGCAGCATTGCTGGCCAAAAATCCGCGCCGATGACGGAAATACTGGTAGAAAGCACGAATCAATCGGGGCAAAAAGAAAGGCGACATCCCAATAGACTGCCGACTTCGATCCTTTATTAAGACCGTCATATCCAGATGGTCCTGAAGATTAGCTCCAACCTCCGGCAAATGATGTAGGCAATTGATCCCGACTTCATTTAGGTGTTTTTTATCTCCAATACCCGACAACATAAGCAGCTGAGGAGTGTTGATCGCGCCACCGGACAGAACAACCTCTTTATGTGCTCCTATTTTCGTGACATTCCCATCACCATCACGTATTTCAACCCCAATCGCCCGGCCATCACCAAACAGCACTCTTCTTACCTGAATCTCAGTCATTATTGTCAGGTTTTTTCGGCCACGTGCTGGGTCCAAAAAGGCGCGCGCTGAACTCCAGCGCCGCCCATCCTTTTGTGTTACCTGAAAACGCCCAAAGCCTTTTTGATCTGGCCCGTTAAAATCATCATTACGGGGATAACCCAGCTCCTCGCCAGCGCGGATAAACATAGGGGTCAAGGGATTAATATCCTTCACCCGAGTTACATTTAGAGGCCCACCAACACCATGGAAGCTATCTTTGGGGTATTCTTCGTTGTTCTCGTGCGCGTTGAAAATAGGCTGCACATCCTTCCATGCCCAACCTGACGCGCCCTCCGCCGCCCAATCATCATAATCCTGCTGTTGTCCACGAATATAGACCATAGCATTAATTGAACTACTGCCACCCAGCGTTTTGCCACGGGGCCAATAGAGGCTTCTATTATTAAGATTCTTCTGTGGCGCTGTGTCATAACCCCAGTTTCGCTTGCCTTTTTTGATCAACCCAATAAGGCCAAAGGGAATATTTACGAAGCCACTATTGTCATGAGGGCCTGCTTCAATCAGGCACACGGAGTATTTCCCACTCTCGCTTAAACGGTTGGCAAGCACGCAGCCGGCCGAGCCCGCGCCCACAACGATGAAATCAAATGCCTCCATGTGCACTATCTCCTACTTGGCTAAAGCGCGTTATGTGATGTTCCCGGTCACCATGACTCAATGAACAATGAGTAATAAGGCGAAAGTAGTGCCCGATATTAAGCTCTTCAGTAACGCCAACACCACCATGTATCTGGATGCCTTGTTGGGCAATAATCACCGCCTGGCTCGCGTAGTAAGCCTTTGCTCCCGCAGTAGCTCGAACACGCTCGGAAATGCAGTCACTTTCCGCTTTTACCGATACCATCAGAAGCATCGATTCAAGCTGCTGTAGATCGATAAAAAGATCGACAAGATAATGCTGTATCACCTGGAAACTGCCAATGGCAGTGCCAAATTGCTTCCGTGTTTGAGCATATTCCAGCGTTGACTGAAATACCTGACGAGAAGCCCCATACATGCGTGCACAATCCAGCGCACAGAGATAATCGTACCAAGCAAGAACAGCCTGCTTAGCGTCCTCTCCACGACACAAAATCATTTCTTCACTGATTTCGACATCATCGAGGGTCAAACTGGCAGCACGACTTCCGTCCAACAGCCGATACCGCTCGACATCACAAGCCTCAATAGGCAATACGATAATCACCAGCTCATCACCAGACATCGCGGACAACAATACGGTATCTGCACAACCACCATCTGAGACGATATGCTTCTGGCCTGAAAGGCGTCCGCTATTAAGCCTTAATGAGGGCTTCAGTATATTGTAGCCGGCATGCCGATCGTAAAACCCACATGCCACTCGTGCATCACCGGCAATCACTTTCTCAAGCAATGACAGTGATGTTGATGTGCTTACGTGCTCCAGCAACTTTCCAGGGGAGACGATCAAATCGACATAAGGGTCAAGACAGAGAGCTGCCCCCATCTCCTGCACGATCGCTGACACATCCAATAACGTGCCGCCGTATCCGCCAACAGACTCCGCAAAAGGAAGACCGAACCAACCCAAATCTGTCATTGCCTGCCAACGGCCTTCGTCCAAATGGTTGCTCTCATCAAGCTGAGCAATATAGGTATCGAACGAGTAATTATCTTTTAGATAACGGCGCGCCGTATCGGCAATCATCGTGGTATTTTCAGGTAACTTGAAATCCATGCCTCACCTCACAATCCGAGCAGCATCTTTGCCAATACGTTTTTCTGAATCTCGTTAGATCCACCATAGATAGTGCAGGCACGCAGGAAGTTATAGCGGCGACTGGCTTGATTAAATACTTCGTCTCCAATCGGTTGCTTATTATCCCATGGCAGAGACATCAGCCCACCGATCTCAACCATCGCCTGAGAAACTCTTTGCTGTAATTCGGTGCCTTTAATTTTCAGCCCTGAAGACTCTGGCCCAAAGGGCTTACCCTCATCGGTCGCAGCTACGGTACGAAAATTGGTGTACTCCAATGCCATCAAGTCTATTTCCAGAGATGCCAAGCGCCGTTGAGCCTGCTGCCGCTCATTTTCAGTGGGCAGACTTTCCATGGCTGATTTGAGACGATTTATTTCATGATGAATATCAGCCACGCCAGCAATAGTCGTACGTTCGTGAGTAAGCAGGAACTTAGCGATGGTCCACCCCATCCCTTCCTTGCCCACAAGGTTTTCCACTGGAACCTTCACATCTGTGAAATACACTTCGTTAAGGTGGTGATGTCCATCGATCGAGTAAATCGGTCGCACCTCAAGCCCAGGCGTTTTCATGTCGATCAGTAGGAATGAGATGCCCTGTTGTTGCTTCACGGTGTTATCTGTACGCACTAGGCAGAACATCATGTCCGCCCAGTGTGCCTGAGTCGTCCAGATCTTCTGGCCATTTACCAAATAATGATCACCGTTAAGCGTGGCACGCGTTTTCAATGAGGCCAGATCCGAGCCAGCATTAGGTTCGGAATACCCTTGGCACCAGAGCGTTTCTCCACTTTGGATACCTGGCAACCAGCGTTCCTTCTGTTCTTCAGAGGCAAAGGTATAAAGCACCGGCCCAACCATGGCTACCCCAAAAGGACTCGTCGGTGGCGCACCGGCCAAAGCCCGCTCTAGGTCGAAAATATAGCGCTGAGTTGCGCTCCAGCCAGGGCCACCATATTGCTCTGGCCAAGTCGTTGTCAGCCAGCCTTTGCTTCCAAGCAAACGCTCCCAGCGCTGCTGCATGCTCTTATCCGGCATCGCCCCGCGGGCGGTACAGCTGCGAACATCTTCAGGGACGTTTTCAACCATCCATTGCCGGATGCTTTCACGAAATTTCTTTTCTTCTTCGTTGAAATCCAGATTCACGGAAGTCTCCAAGCTATTATCTGTTTCGTGATACGGGCGAAAAACTCAATTCAGTTAACCCGCATACTCTTATCTTCCCAGTAAGGGGATCGAAGTTCATTTTTTAATACTTTTCCTGCCCCACTGATGGGTAACGGCTCACTCCGAAACTCAATCGAACGAGGCACCTTATAGCCAGCTATTTTTTCTCTACAGTGATCAATGATATCTGTCTCACTGGCACTACTTCCTTCGCATAACACCACTATCGCATGAACAGATTCTCCCCATTTTTCGTCAGGGATTCCGATCACTGCGCATTCTTGTACTGCCGAATGACTATATATAGCGCCTTCGACCTCAACCGAGAAAATGTTCTCACCGCCACTAATAACCATATCTTTGGCGCGATCAACAATGAAAACGAAACCATCCTCATCCATGTAAGCAAGATCCCCTGTATGCAACCATCCGTTGCGCAGAGTTTCTTCCGTGGTGGACTCCATACCCCAGTAACCACGCATGACATTGCCACCACGCACACAGATTTCACCAACTGTGCCACGAGGTACTTCTTCATCGTTTTCATTTACAACCATTACCTCAACACCCAAGGCCGCACGCCCTGCGCTCCGTAACTTTTCGCCACCAGCAACATGAAACTCAGGAGCAAGCGTGGTAATGATTGGTGAAGCTTCAGTCTGGCCATAGCCCTGGGCGAACGAGGCTTTCGGCATTTGCTCCATCGCGCTTATCAACACCGCTTCTGGCATCGGTGAGGCTCCATAAAGCATTCGCCTTATGCTGCTTACATCGTAATTAGCAATACGCCCAGATGAGGCAAGAAGATTAACCATGGTTGGCACAAGCAAGGCGTCTGTGATTTTCTCGCGTTCTATGAACGCCAAAACTTCATCAACATCAAAACGAGGAACAATTCCATGGGTTCCTGCTGCAAGGGTTACAGCAAAAGTGCTGGCCATGTCAGCCAGATGGAACATTGGAGCAGCATGCATATAGACAGTGTCACGCCCATACCCCATTTCTGCGACGACATTCAGTGCGTTGAATACTAGGTTGTCGTGACTAAGCATTACCCCTTTCGAGCGCCCCGTAGTACCGCCGGTATAAAAAAGGCCAGCAAGGTCATCTCCGCCCGCGTCTACATCGCTCATTCGCTCGGATTGAACAATAAGCGATTCATAATCAATACAACCTTCCGGACACTCACCATCACCAATAAAAACCACATGCTTTATTGATTCAAACTGTGGTCGGAGTATCGGAAGCAACGCTGAAAAGGTGTCATCAATGAATAGAATTTTCGAACCTGAATCATTTAACGTAAATGCAATTTCCGGCGGTGCGAGACGAATATTGATAGGGTTTACCGCAGCTCCCGCCCAGGGAACCGCATAAAAATACTCCATATAGCGGTCACTGTTCAGCGATAGGATCGCAACCCTATCGCCCGACTCAACCCCCAGCCCTACCAGACCATTTGCAAGGCGTGCGATACGATCCTCAAACTTCTTCCAGGTTTGTCTCCGGCCAGCAAAAATAGTGGCCGTACCTTCTCCATTTAACTGAACAGCACGACGCAAGGTCTGTGTGATATACATGACTGGACGCTCCATTGAGGATTTTAAGAAAGTTTTATTGTAATAAATCAGATTGTTTCCAAGGCTCTCTTGTATATAAACCGACCCTGCGAAACTTTATTTTTTTCAATAAAGAGGTCCACGACAACGATAATGAAGCGTCTACCTTCTCTAATAATTCTTGGTTCGGCTCGCAATGTTCCGGCGAAGGCAGGCCTAAGATAATCAAAGGTCATGCTTGAGCATATCGACTTATCATTAATCCCATTATTCGATGTCAAATAGCTTCCAGCAACGATCTCTGCAAAGCTGGCCAAGATGCCGCCGTGGAAAGTTTTGATTAACGGATTACCGACATGTTTGTCGCGAAACGACATTTCGTAGGTTTTTACGCCATCATCATCACCTAACCATATGCCGAGAAATTTCGAGTATGGTGATTCATCAGGGAGTGCATGATGGGAAGGAGGAGCCTCATTTCTTATATCAGAGCCAGCTTCCCCCGACTGCTCTTTCGGCACATCTTTTTTATTATCTTTTTCTTTTGCAATTGGTTTATCAAACGAAGGGCCTAATGTTCCGATCGCAAAGCTGCCAGAAACTGATGCCAACACATCATCTCCAGAACGGCCGAATGCCTCTCCACGGACATAGGCGATGTCCCCTTCAATAGCAAAGCATACGACTTTGCAATAAATCGCCTCATTGATACCCGGCATAGTGATGAAATCGACACGTAGATCGATAGTGGCGATTGGCCGCATATCTCCGAGACGAATAAAAATCGCCAAGCCACAAGTCGTATCCATCAATGTAGCAATTGCACCACGGTGTAACACACCGTTGCTATCACACATATCAGGCACACAGGGCATGCCCATAACCACCCCGTCAGGGGCAACTTCTTCCATCTCGATTCCGAAAGCCCCAAACAAAGGGTGTGAGGCACCAAAAAAACCACTCGCGGCAAGAAGATCTTTAGATATTGAATTTACAGCCGTCATATTAGCAACTTTCGTTCTTCATAATGTCAACGCGGCGTCTATATACCGCAATTCTGCTTCTCTCACCTTGGCTATGGCTTCACGGATCATCTCAGTAGGAAACGTCTCACTTTCAGAACCCAAGCGAAGACAATCAGCCAATGCAGACCACGCGCTGGCAGAGTCGCGCATCAAATCAGACAGGCCCATTTTTTTGAGTGCGGGGATTACCTCCTCTGCCTCATCAATAAACTCTGCATACATAGTGCGGAAACCACCGCCGCCAGTACCGCGCTTCTCTATCACTTGATACGCAAAACGCAGCAACCAAGGCCATTTTTCAAAATCTTTCCAGCGATGAAGATCATTGATCCAAGTATTCAGTGCTTCAATGCCCTGGTTTTTATCACCATCTTTAAGCGTTTGCGCATTACGAATAATCGCACTCTTGACCTGCTCGGGAGAGATTTCAACTGAGATATCTTCCGGAGCGAACAGAGAGCCGTGATGAATAAAAGGTGGCGTCAAAGAAAAGCGCGCCAGTGCCAGCTTATCGCGCGGCACCTCAAGAAGCTCAGGCCGCTCGGTATCACTCACCAAAACCGTTTTCCCATCATCAGTCCGCTGCCAAGCAACAATTGCATGACCGGGGAAATGGGTACTACTTTTAAAATAAGGAAGGTGATATATATCGGTTAACAAGAGAGCAGGACGACCAGCATCAAGATATCCATCTAGCGCCTTCGCAGCGTCCTCTTTATCCTGCCAAGATTCCCAATGAAACGGCACTCCCAGTGTTGAGAACACCGCCTCTTCAAAACCCATTGAGCGAACATGAACAATAAAAGGCGTATCAGAATTTGGTATTTCCACATAGGTAATACCAAGCCCCGCACCCAGGCCAAAACAGAAAGCCTCAGTCAGGTTAAGCCCATGAAATTCGAGCAGATCCCTGATGGCTGAGCTACCACAATGACGTCCAGGCCTATGAGTGTGCTTATGGTATTCGGCGCCACTCATGCCAGCCTCCTCCGGCTTTCTTTTCGGCATTAGGCCACCACTTTTAGGGAAACAGGACCAACAGGGCCGTAAATTGTTTCCGATGCCTGCATCGGGTCGCCATGCTCCTCATACTCCGAAAGCCAAGCAGCAACCTTTTCTGGCATACCCGTATCCCAGGGGTGAAAGCCTGGACGGAACCAATCTAAAAATTCAGGCAACATCCCAGTAAGAATGCCTTTTCGGCCATATAATTTGTTAAGGCCTCGCAGAATCACACCCGGCTTTCGCGTAGCACCGTCGAGCCTGAGCATATTCCAGAATACTGGAGCTACAACAAGATGAACCATCAGAGTAGCAACAATTAGCGCCGACGCGCGGGTTAGGTAACCGCCACCAGCAGCACTCTGGTAAAGATCGTAAGCAACAGCCTTGTGCTCCACTTCTTCTACGCCATGCCACAGGAAAAGTGCCCGCATGACCGGGTCAGCATCCCGAAACATATCACTATCTTCACTAACCATTGCCTCACCAAGGGTTGCAGTGAAGTGCTCAAATGCCGCAGTCATCGCTAATTGGTACTTTTTAGGCAGGTACTTTTGTGTAGTGCGGATAAATGTTCGCAGATTCGCAGTTACCTTCTCCACGTCCACACCCTGACCAACCATCACATCATTGAAACGATCATGGACAATCCCGTGCTGACCTTCCTGACGAATAAAATGACGAATATCTTCACGCAGACGGCTATCTGTTACTTGATCCTGAAAGTTACGCACAGATTGGATAAAAAACCGTTCGCCTTCCGGGAAATGCACTGACAGCGCGTCAAAAAAGCGAGTAAGAACGGGATCGCCCGCATTCCAGTGCCGCGGAACAGAGGAAACATCAAATGCGACTTTGCGCGGCTGGATAGGTACAGAATTCATAATTCCTCCGAATGAGCAGTTACCATTGCATGGTTTAATGTAATTATCTTATTTGGCCAAACGACCAAATGTCAACACCCAAGCCCTTCTCCCTCTGACTGCTAGGGCTCTATCAGCGATCAAATCATCGGAGGGTGAGGCCTAAGTCGACGGGAGCAAGGAGCCTCGAAAACGGCAACAGATTAACCTAAGTCCGTCAGCGCGCCTTCGCTGGCCGAACCCACCAGCCGTGCGTATTTGGCCAGCACACCACGGGTATAGCGTGGTGCTGGCTGTTGCCAGTTAGCACGGCGGCGTGCCAACTCCGCATCAGACAGCGCCACGACCAGGGTGTTGGCTTCGGCATCAATGGTAATTTGGTCACCGTTTTCCAATAATGCCAGCGGACCACCATCGAAAGCTTCTGGGGTCACGTGGCCTACCACGAAACCATGGCTGCCGCCGGAAAAGCGACCATCGGTAATCAGCGCCACCTCGTCACCCAGGCCGCGCCCCATGATGGCAGAGGTGGGGGTGAGCATTTCACGCATGCCTGGGCCGCCGCGGGGGCCTTCATAGCGGATCACCACCACATCCCCGGACACCACAGTGCCATCATTGATCCGCTGCTGCGCTTCTTCTTCCGAACCGAACACCCGGGCCGGGCCGGAAAAGTGGGTGCCTTCCTTGCCGGTGATCTTGGCCACTGCGCCATCCGGCGCCAAATTGCCATAAAGGATGCGCAGGTGACTTTCTGCTTTCAGCGGCGCAGACAGTGGCGCGATGATCGTCTGATCCAGTGGATAAGGACTAACATCCGCCAGGTTCTCAGCCAAGGTACGGCCGGTGACCGTCAGGCAATCACCCTGCAGCAAACCCGCCTCCAACAGCACCTTCATCAACGGCTGAATACCGCCGATGGCCACCAACTCGCTCATCATGTAATGGCCACTGGGGCGCAGGTCCGCCAGCACCGGCACCCGCCTGCCGATCTCGGTAAAGTCATCCAGCGACAGCGACACCCCCACGGTGCGCGCCATGGCGATCAGGTGCAGCACCGCATTGGTGGAACCGCCCAGGGCGATCACCACAGTGATGGCGTTCTCAAATGCAGCCCGCGTCATGATGTCCGAGGGCTTGATGTCCTGTTCCAGTAGCGCCAACACTGCTTCGCCGGCGCGCTGGCAATCATCACGCTTCTCTTCCGACACCGCATTCTGTGCGGAGCTGTCCGGCAGGCTCATGCCCAGCGCTTCAATAGCCGAGGCCATAGTGTTGGCCGTGTACATGCCGCCGCAAGCACCGGGCCCGGGAATGGCAGTTTCTTCTATCTGCTTGAGTTCGATTTTGTCCATGTCGCCGCGGGAATGGGCTCCCATGGCTTCGAACACAGAAACAATATCCGTGTGGCCCTTGCCGGGCATGATGGTGCCGCCGTAGACGAAGACGCTGGGGCGATTCAGCCGCGCCATGCCCATTAGGCAACCGGGCATGTTCTTATCGCAGCCACCAAGAGCTACCAGGCCGTCAAAGCCTTCACAAGCCGCCACGGTTTCAATGGAATCGGCAATCACCTCGCGGGAGACCAACGAATACTTCATCCCTTCGGTACCATTGGCGATGCCATCGGAGATGGTGATGGTATTGAAAATCACCCCTTTGCCGCCGGCCGCATCGGCTCCAGCGCAGGCTTTTTCGGCGAGCTCACCGATATGGCTATTGCACGGCGTCACCTGACTCCAAGTAGAAGCAATGCCCACCTGGGGTTTATGGAAATCCTCATCGGTAAACCCCACCGCCCGCAGCATGGCCCGGCTGGCGGATTTACCGGGGCCGTCCACGACCTTTGCTGAATGGCGGCGACGCGGATCGCCCTTTGAGTCACTCATATGTTCTCCTGATTCCAGTTAACGCTTCACCGCCAGCACGGCAAAGGTGTCGCCCACGTCCACCCGTGCCGGGTGGCGGCGGCCGATCAACATGCCCGCAAACGGCGCCCGATAGTCCACCGGTGGCTCACCGGTACGTTCCAGGGAGTAAACGCGGGCAAGCACGTCACCCTGTTGCACCCAGTCACCCAGCTCCACCGCAAATTCCAGCAGGCCACGATGCTGACTGACACGGTAATAGTCTGCGCTGGGGATCTCCAACGCCTGCGATGCCACCGGCAGCGGATCACCGGGCAAGATGCCGGCAAAACGCAACACATTGTCCACGCCTTGCTCCGCCAATGCCACGGTGCCCGGGGTGGTGGTGCCGCCTCCACGCAGCTCGGTGCTGATGAAGACCCGGCCTAGGCTTTCCACCACGCTGTCGAATAGGGCGGCCTCTTCCAGCTCCGCCATAAACAGGGTGTACGGTGCGCCAAAAGCTTGGGCCCCGGCCAGGCAACGGGCGCCAAAGGTGGCGTCGGCCAGCCGATGGGTGGCCGCAAAGGGCAATAGATCCAGAGTACGCCCACCGGAATGCATATCCAGCACCACGTCAGCCAACGGCACCAAGTAGCGGGTGAAGTAATCGGCGATTTTTTCGGTAAGGGTTCCCACGGGGTTGCCTGGGAAGGCGCGGTTCAAATTGCCACCATCCAACGGGGAGGTGCGTGTGCCGTTCAGCACCGCTGGGTGGTTCATCATTGGCACAATGATGACTCGGCCACTGATCTCTTCCGCGCCTAGCCGGTTGGCCAGCTTGAGCAGGGCGGTGATGCCTTCGTATTCATCACCGTGGTTGCCCCCGGTGAGCAGCGCGGTGGGGCCCTCGCCGTTACAAATCACCGTGATCGGGATCATCACATTGCCCCACGCCGACTGGTCATGGGAGTACGGCAGCTTGAGGAACCCATGTTGCACGCCGTCCTGATGGAAATCCACCGTGGCGCTGATCGCGCTGTCCTGCATAGCGAGTCCATTATCTCCGAATCAGAGTGCATATGACGCACCCGGTTCTTTACGCCTATAATGCGCGCTTTACCAGGATCGCGAACAGGACATTCCTTAATATGGCCGACAAAGGCACGCTGTACATCATTTCCGCCCCGTCCGGCGCCGGCAAAACCAGCCTGGTGGCCGCACTGGTCGACAAGCTTGCCCAGGTACGCATTTCCATTTCGCACACCACCCGGGCCATGCGCCCCGGTGAAAAAGACGGCGTGAACTACCACTTCACCGACCGCGACTGTTTTGTGCGCCAGGTGGAGCAGGGTCGTTTTCTGGAACATGCGCAAGTGTTCGGCAATCTCTACGGCACCAGCGCTGACTGGGTAGCCCAGACCCTGCGCACCGGCGACGATGTCATTCTGGAGATTGACTGGCAAGGCGCCACCCAAATACGCAAACAGCTCCCGGATTCAGTCAGCATCTTCATTCTTCCGCCCTCCCTGGAGGCACTGGCTGGCCGCCTGCGCGGCCGGGAAACCGACGACGAAACGGTTATTCAGCAACGCCTAGACGGCGCCCAAGAAGAGATGAGCCACTACGGAGAATTCGATTATCTGGTGGTCAACGATGACTTCCAGCGCGCCCTCTATGAGCTGGAAGCCATTGTCGAAGCTCGCCGGCTGGTGACAGCACGACAGGCCGCGCGCCAAGCCGCCACCCTGCAGAACCTGCTCGCCCGGCGCTGATCGCCCGGCGCCGCGCTTGCCACGGCACCGCCGTTCGGCGGCCGGCACTGGACTTGCCCCGCCCTCAGCCCGTAAAATCGCCTCCTTGCGAATTATCAGACGGCGCGGGTTCATGTCGAGCCCGCCTCGTCAGCTTGTCAGGAGAGCAACATGGCACGAGTTACCGTAGAAGATTGCCTGGAAAAACTGGATAACCGCTTTGAGCTGGTGCTGGTTGCCGGCAAGCGCGCCCATCAATTGCAGAGCGGCGGTAAAGAGCCACGTGTAGCTTGGGAAAACGACAAACCCACCGTTGTCGCCCTGCGCGAAATCGCAGAAGGCCTCGTCACCGCTGAATCCGTGGATAACCCCATCGCGGACCGCAGTGCCGACGTGGACGAGCTAGCGCTGCTGACCCAGTCTTTCGGCGAGTAAGTGCCCGCCCCCGCTGTTTTATTGCGATAGCAAAAAGCAGACAGAGAAACGCAGAGACTTAGATTAGAGCCTCTGCGTTTTTTTGTGGGCAGCACACGGTGCGCCCCATTACTCTTTACGATCCCCCATTGTTTTTACCCAGCCGAATAATAGTTCGTCGCTATCCGCCTTATCGTAGACAAACCCCGCCCTCAAATCTAAGCTAAGAGTCATCTTAGAACCTGCTACTCGCCAAGGGCGTGACGAGGCCTTTTGCCCACCATTCATAATTTGGAAAAACGGTTACGTAGTTATCTGGACGATGATCAAATCGCCCAGGTCGTACACGCTTACCATTTTGCCGAGCAAGCCCATGAGGGCCAGTATCGTCGCACCGGCGACCCCTACATCACCCATCCACTGGCAGTCGCAAACATCCTTACCGACATGCACATGGACCATGCCTCGCTTATGGCGGCCATGCTGCACGACGTAATCGAAGACACAGGCATCAGCAAGGAGCAGCTGGCAAACGAGTTCAGCGAGGAAGTGGCCGAGCTGGTCGATGGCGTTTCCAAAATCGCCCAGATCAAGTTCGAATCCAAGGCCGAGCAACAGGCAGAAAACCTGCGCAAGATGATGCTGGCCATGACCCGGGATATCCGCGTTATTCTTATCAAGCTGGCCGACCGCCTGCACAACATGCGCACCCTGCATGTAATGCGCGCGGAAAAGCGTCGCCGTATCGCCACCGAAACCCTAGAGCTGTACGCCCCCATCGCCTTCCGCTTGGGCATGTACAACATGCGGGTTGAATACGAAGACCTGGCCTTTCACGCCATCTACCCCATGCGAGCCAAGCTGATTGGGCAGGCTGTTAAGAAGGCTCGCGGCAACCGCAAGGAAATCCTCTCCACCATCAAGACTAGCCTCGAGCATTGCCTAGAAGAGGAAGGCATCGAAGCACGCGTGCTGGGCCGCGAGAAGCACCTGTTCAGCATTTACTGCAAAATGAAAGAGCAGCACAAACCGTTCGTGGATATCATGGATGTGTTCGGTTTTCGTATCATCGTGGACCGGGTAGATACCTGCTACCGCGTGCTTGGCGCCGCACACAACTACTTCACCCCGATTCCTGGGCGCTTTAAAGACTATATTGCCATCCCTAAGGCCAATGGCTACCAGTCCCTGCACACCACGCTGAAGGCTCGCTCCGGGATCCCGCTGGAAATGCAGATTCGTACCGAAGAAATGGAAGCCATGGCTAACAATGGCATCGCCGCCCATTGGCTTTACAAGTCCGATGACGAGCCTGGCTCGCCCACCCACAGCCGCACCCAGAGCTGGATGCAACGGTTACTTGAGCTGCAGCAAAAAACCGGCAATTCCATGGAGTTCATCGAAAATGTGAAGGTGGACCTATTCCCGGACGAAGCCTATGTGTTCACCCCCAAGGGGGATATCAAGGAACTGCCCGCCGGTGCCACAGCCGTGGACTTCGCCTACGCGGTGCACACCAAAGTGGGTAACAAATGCGTCGCAGCACGTATCGATGGCAAGCTTGCCGCTTTGTCCACACCACTGGAGTCCGGGCAGACCGTCAAAATCATCACCGCACCCAGCGCCACGCCAAACCCAGCATGGTTGAACTTCGTAGTTACTGGCAAGGCACGCACCAACATTCGCCATTTTCTCAAGAATCAACGCCGCGAAGATGCGGTCGAGTTGGGCCAACGGCTATTGGAAAAAGCCCTGCATTCCTACGAGATGGGCATGGATGATTTGCCTATCGGCCGCGTGGTCAGTGAACTGGCCGGTAACGGTTATGTGGAGCTGGATGGCCTACTAGAAGATATCGGCATGGGCAATCGCCTAGCGCCACTGGTCGCGCGCAAACTTGCCGGCGCCCGCGATGACGACGAACGCCAGCACGAAGAGGACCGACGCCCACTAGCCATCCGCGGCAGCGAAGGCCTGATGGTCAGCTACGCGAAGTGTTGCTGCCCTTTACCCGGCGACACCATCATCGGCCACCTTAGCGCCGGGCGCGGCATCGTAGTCCACCGTGACACCTGCAAAAACCTGCTGGCGGAAATGCGTAACTCCCCGGAGAAATGCATTGCCTTGCGTTGGGATAAACAGGTGGAACAGGAATTCACTGCCACCCTGCGTATCGAGCTAATCAACAAGCGCGGCGTGCTCGCCATCCTGGCCAACAGCGTGTCGGAACTGGGTTCCAACATCGACACCATCGACATGGCTGAGAAAGACCCCACCCTCACCATTCTCAATGTGACCATGACCGTAAAAGATCGGATCCACCTAGCGCGCATCATCAAAAAACTACGCACCCTAGACAGCATAGTAAGAATTCACCGGCTTTAAGAAACGCTTCTCGCAAGAGCTGAGCATACTCAAACGTTCCCTATTACGCGCTGATAGTTCGGAGCGTTCTGACGGTTACCGAGGCCTCCCACCTCATCACAGGCAACGTCCTTGTGGCATGAACGATAATATGGAGGCGGTCTCACTTTGAGAGCGGACAAGCCGTTTACCTGTACGTTCGCACCAACTTGACTCGGTGCTATCCTCTAACGCTCTTTTGGTTGCGCCTCAGGGCATCCCATGCAAGCATAACGGCCTTAAATTATTCTGCTCGCTCAATGGCATCCAGCCAACAGCTCAACTATTGAAGATTCAGACCATGTCCAACCATTCTGTAATCAGCACCGACAAGGCCCCACAAGCCATTGGCACCTATTCCCAGGCCATCAAGGCTGGCCCCACCGTTTACCTATCAGGCCAAATTCCACTGGTACCAGACACGATGGAACTGATTGATGGGGACATGGAAGCGCAGATTGAGCAGGTGTTTAGCAATCTGACAGCCGTCTGCGAAGCAGCCGGAGGCAGCCTGCAGGATATCGTAAAACTCAATATCTTCCTCACCGACCTGAGCCACTTTGCGCTTGTCAATGAAGTGATGGCACGACATTTTAGCCAGCCCTATCCGGCCCGAGCAGCCATCGGTGTGGCCGCACTACCCAAGGGCGCTGGCGTGGAAATGGACGGCATCCTGGATATCGCCTAGCCCCCCTGCTGAACACACTACTATGCCACGCACACGCTCGCCCATTACGAGCGTTTTTGTTAGCTCACCCCCTCCGAAAGGAGGGGGAGACAGTACGTTTCAAAAAGCGCAGCATAGTAAAAACGGTCAGCGGGCCAACGCCCGTTTTCGTTAATCGGGCAACATCTAGGGAGAGCGATATGGATACCGCGACCCGCGACCTCAACACCTTGTTTGATCAGCTCGGGCTCGCCAGCAGCGACCACGACATCGAAGATTTCATCCACCAGCATGGCGGCACGCTCGCCGACAGCATGCACCTACACCAGGCCCCTTTCTGGAACGAATCCCAGTCAAAGTTTCTCGTCGAAGCGGTTCGCGAAGACGCAGAGTGGGCAGAGACCGTAGATACCCTCAGCGCGCTGTTAAGGCACTGATAGTAGCCCAGCGGAGATTCCTTAGGTGTGCAGTTCTGCTAGGTAAGGCAAGCTTAAAAGCCCCTTCCCCGGTGCTACACCGTGTTGACGATTGCCACTAGTCAATCGGCAGTAGCAACAGTATTCGATCAAAGAATAGACAGTAGAGCAGCAGGGGCACCGGTAGCCCAATCACAGTACCCAGCATGTAGTGACGTAATTTTACTCCGCTGAGCGACAGCGTGTAATTAAGCGCAGGCATCGTCTGAAATAGTAAACGCAACAAGGCGACACTGCGTATTGGGTGGCTGTCCAAGCGTGCCAGAATTTGCCTAGCGAAAGGGTTCTGAATGTCGCGCAACGCACTCCCCCCAAGCCCACGCACCAGCACATAGGTTGCCAGACAAGAAATGCACGCTGCCACATAGGTTGCTAGCCCGCCCATCACCGTACCCAGAGCCAAAATGGCCGCCGCCAAGAAAATCCAGCCCGGTAGCTGTATAAGATTACCAATCACGAAAACCACAACAAAAGCGATAAACCCGCTCACCGGGTTGGCTTCAAGCTGCGCCCGCAGAAACGACACTGACATCTGCTCACGCAACCCTGACAGCTCCACCGTTATCAACACCAGCGCCAATATCACGACCAACATAATCAAACGGCGATAGCGAGCGAGTGAAAAAGAAAGCGCCACAACAACAATTCCAGAAAGGGTCAGTAATTCAGTGTAAATCATTACAGACGGGGAAGAGCGTGAAGGAGTAAAAGGCTATTGATTCCCAGCTTCACGTTGAAGCTGAGATCTTGGTTTTTCAGCCCAGAGCCCGCTCGGAATCCAGCACCTGCTGATACCCCTCCGGCAGGACATCAGCCCAGGCATCAAGCCCCTGGCGCAAATCGTCCAGAGAGGAGGCCGCGAGATTAGCATGACCCACCTTGCGGCCCGGACGCACACTTTTACCATACCAGTGCACCACACCCGGATGCTGGAGCCAGGCGTTTTCAAATGGAGTACCGATCAGATTTACCATGGCAGACGAGCCATGCACATTCAGAGCATGGAGCGGTACGCCGGCCAAAGCATGAACGTGTAGGTCAAACTGAGACCAATCCGCACCTTCATGGGTCCAGTGCCCGGAGTTATGTACCCGCGGGGCAATTTCGTTGACCATCAGCTGGCCATCCACTTCAAAAAACTCCACCGCCATGACGCCGGCATAATCCAACTCTTCCATAATGCACTTGAGCATTATTTCCGCCGGCGCCTGCAGATCGGAACAGGCATTCGCCGGTGCCAGACTCAAGCGCAGAATGCCATCCACATGCCAGTTTCGGGTCAACGGGTAGAACAATGTTTCGCCGGTAATACTGCGCGCGCCGACAATGGACAGCTCGCGGCGGAACGGAATTTTCTGTTCTACAATCGCTTTGCCAGCCAACTCAACAGCAGGCACTGCACTCAAATCACCACCTTCGCCGACGATCCAGGTGCCCCGCCCGTCATAACCGCCACTGCGGGCTTTTACCACTACACCACCAAAGTCCGCCACCGCACGAGGCAAATCTTCAGCCTGGTCCAGCATTACCCAAGGGGCAGTGGGAATGCCCAGCTTGTCCAACATGGTTTTCTGGGTAAATCGATCGGGAATGACCTGCAGGGCCCCGCGCGCTACACAGCGATCACTCTGGGCTAATTCAGCGGAGAAACCGGTTTCTGGAAACGCTTCACGTTCCACGGTGATCACCGGGTAGCGCTCTTGGCACTCTTCCCAACTAATCGGCACAGCCAAATCAGAAGTACCCGGCAACAGCAGCGCCCGCTCGGGATCGTAACGGTCTACCACTAGACCCAAACGGGCCGCAGCTTCTGCCATCATCAAGCCAAGCTGGCCACCACCGAGAACAAGTACGCGATTCATAGCAGATCCGTCAGAGCAAACAAGGAAAGGAGCAGCGCAGGGAGTTAACCCTGCCCCAGCTCGGCATTGGCCAACACTTCATCCGCACGGGTGGCTTTCCAGTCGGCAATCGCCTGCAACAACGCCGGATTTTCCGTCGCCAGCATCTGCGAAGCTAACAGGCCCGCATTCCAGGCCCCCGCCGCGCCAATGGCCAACGTACCCACCGCCACGCCTTTGGGCATTTGCACGATAGACAGCAGGCTATCCCAACCGGATAGCGTGCGGCTTTTCACCGGCACACCCAGCACCGGCAGCGGGGTCAAAGACGCAATCATACCGGGCAAATGGGCCGCACCGCCGGCACCGGCAATGATCACCTTGTAGCCATTTTCATGGGCGCTTTTGGCAAAATCATACATGCGCTGGGGCGTGCGATGGGCCGAAACCACCTCGGCTTTCCAGCCCACATTGAAATGGGTCAGGGCGTCACAGGCTTCTTTCATGGTTTCCCAGTCAGATTGGGAGCCCATTACCACGGCAACCGGCGTGCTCATTCGCATTACTCCATTGCGCCCATTACAGGCTTTTGCGGGCGCATCAGAACCAAGCCACGCCAACACAGAAAAAATTGAGGCGCACACTTTACTAATGCCAGCGCCGGAGGCAAGTCTATCGACGAAAAAATGATCGACGATGAAGCTCTCAGCCGACAGATGGCGATTTTAGCGTGATTTGGTTGGGAATGCGCTTCTGCCCTTGCCGCCTGCCCACGCAACTCCCTTCAATTACAGAACAGAGGCGTAAGCGACAACCCACAAAACAAAACGGGCCATGATCATTATTTGAAATGCCGCCGCCGCATCATCCCGAATAAGAAATGATGCGCAGACACTGCATTGGATTCACTCAAGGATAAAGTCATGTGGCCGCTTACCTCCCTGCCAACACCTGAGCATAGCCGTCCTGATAGCCGGGATATTGCAGGGTGTAATGGCCCTGCTGGATATATAGGCTCGTCACCTGCTTGCCCACTGCCGGTTCATCCGGCACCGCCAAGGTCAACCCTTGCTGGTCTGCCAACCATTCCAATACATCCAGATTACGGCCGCCCACCGCATCGGTGCCAATCACCAACGGTGGCATTTCATGGCCACCCAGCCAGCCTAGCACCACGCTACGCAGTAGCCCCACGCAATCGTCACGGTGGATCCGATTGGTCCACTGGGGGGCAGGTAGACTTTCTTCGCCACGGGCCAATCTGGCTGCCTTGTCGATCTGCCGATATCGTCCCGGCCCGTAAATACCGGTAAAGCGCACCACAGTACTCAGACTACGAGTGCTAATTTCCTCTTCCGCCGCGAGCAGCACCTTGCCGTTATAGCGGCTCGGACGAGGAGGGGTTAGCTCATTGACCACCCCTTCCACGTCGCCAAACACCGCGCTACTGGAGACAAACACTACAGGGGGCAGCGGCTGCTGGCCTTCCAGAGCATCCAATAACATTAGCGGCGCCCGTACATAGGCCTGCAAATACCCTTCTTCACTGTACTCGCTCGGAGTCATGATGATGACAAGTAAATCCACCGGATCCGGCGGTAGCATGGCCACCCCTACAGTCAAATCTTGGCTATACAATTCCACTCCACCCGGCGCCTGTTCACCGCGGCGAATGGCACTGATGCGATGCCCGTCTACGATTAATTGTTTGGCCAAGCCGCTGCCTAGGTCACCCAGACCGGCAATCAAAATATGAGACATGAAGGCTCCTTGCGTACCGCCAGTAACCCGATGCCGGATGGCGAACGCAGGCTGTTCTTACGTTAGTCATCCGGCACCTAGCGTACGACGCCGTTAATATGCACAATGGTATTCAATCGAATAAGTGTATCAATGCCATGACATTAACAGAACTTCGCTATCTGGTCGCCTTAGCCCGGGAACGCCACTTTGGCCACGCGGCCCAAGCCTGCAACGTAAGCCAGCCAACCCTGAGTGCTGCCATTAAAAAACTGGAAGAGCAGCTGGGCATGCCACTGTTCGAGCGCCGCCCCCGGGAAGTGGTGGTTACGCCTCAGGCCGAACCCATTATCGCGCAAGCCCAGCGCGTGCTGGAGCAGGCGGACCTACTTTCCCAGATGGCAATGAGCCAGCGCGATCAGCTTGGCTCACCGCTGCGGGTTGGCGCAATCTTTACCGTTGCCCCATATCTCTTTCCCACCATGGTGCCGCGGGTCCGCAAAGCCGCAGCGGAAATGCCGCTATTTATCGAAGAGAATTACACCCACGTATTGCGGCGCAAGTTAGAGCACGGCGAGCTGGACGCCATCATCGTTGCCCTGCCATTCTCCGGTGGTGGTTTGGTGCGTGCGCGCATGTACGAGGAGTCTTTTTCGGTACTGCTACCGGCAGACCACCCCTGGACCAAGCAAAAGAAAATTGCACCTGAACAACTGCTTAGCGAGACTCTGCTATTGCTCGGTGAAGGCCACTGTTTCCGCGACCAAGTACTGGAACTGTGCCCCGCCATCGATTCTCAACACCAACGCAACCTGGTGCAAATCGAAGGCGGCTCGCTAGAGACTTTGCGGCATATGGTCGCGGGCGGCCTGGGCATCACCGTGCTGCCCAATTCTGCCTTGCACCAACATGGATACGACAAGCACACTTTTGCGGTTCGTCCATTTGAAGAACCAGTGCCCTCGCGGACCATCGCGCTAGTTTGGCGCGATAGCTTCCCACGCCCCAAAGCAATCGAAGTATTGCGACAGGCCGTACCCAAGGAAGGATTGTCAGGATAACAACGATGAACAGGCCGGTTTTTCCCTGTAAGAGCTCCTGTAGCGATGCGAACCGACTTGCCGGCACGCCTCCAAGCACCCTCTGCACCTCAACAGGTGCGGTTATGGCGACCTAACATCATGGCCGGTGACTCCCTCTCCAGCCTACCCCTGAGCCGCCTCAAGGGCGTCGGCCCCGCCGCTGCGGAAAAACTGGCCAAGCTGGGCCTGCATAACCTAGAAGATCTGCTCTTCCACCTACCGTTCCGTTACGAAGACCGCACTCGCATTTCCCCCATCGGCAGCCTGCGCCCGGAAACCGGCGTGGTCATCGAGGGTCAAGTAATGGCCGCCGATGTGATATTTGGCCGACGTCGCTCCCTGCTTTGCAAAGTGGCTGACGGCACCGGCATGGTGACGCTGCGTTTCTACCATTTCAGCGCAGCACAGAAGAACACCCTAGAGCGCGGGCGGACTATTCGCGTCTATGGCGAGCCCCGTCCTGGTTCCGCCGGGCTGGAATTTTATCATCCAGAATACCAGCTAGATTATGCTGACAGCGGCCTGCCGCCACTGGAAAAAGCATTGACCCCGGTCTACCCCACCACCGACGGTGTCAGTCAGAAAACCCTGCGCAACCTCACCGGGCAGGCCCTGAAATACCTACAGGCGCACCCTCCCCAAGAGCTGATTCCTGCCCAACTGCTGGATCAGAGCGGCCTGCCCAGCTTAGCCGACGCCTTGAGCAAACTGCATAATCCACGACCAGATGACCCGGTGAACTTACTGCTGGAAGGCAAACATCCGGCAGTAAAACGGCTGGTGATGGAAGAAATGGTGGCTCACCAATTAGGCATGCTGCAAAAACGCGCCGGACAGAAAGCCTTCCATGCCCCGCGCCTTGGCGGGCAGACACTGTTTGAAAAACTACAGGACAGCCTACCCTTTAGCCTCACTGGCGCCCAAAAACGAGTCATCGGTGAGCTGATGGGCGACATCAAACAAGCCCACCCCATGTTACGTCTGGTACAAGGCGATGTGGGCTCAGGCAAAACCCTGGTAGCCGCCGCCGCCGCCCTTGCCGCCATTGAGTCCGGCTATCAGGTCGCGTTAATGGCACCTACGGAGCTGCTGGCGGAACAGCATCGAGAAAACTTCCACCACTGGCTGGCGCCACTGGGTATAAAAGTACACTGGCTGGCGGGCAGCCTCGGCGTAAAAGCCCGCCGGGAAACCAACGCAGCGCTAGCCGATGGCAGTGCGCACATCGTGGTCGGCACCCATGCTTTGTTTCAGGAGGCCGTACAGTTCCATCGCCTTGGGCTCACCATCATTGATGAGCAGCACCGCTTCGGTGTGCAGCAGCGGCTGGCCCTGCGTGAAAAAGGGCGCGAGGATAACGCCCATGGCATTCAGGTTCCCCACCAATTAGTCCTCACCGCCACGCCCATTCCCCGCACCCTGGCCATGAGCGTCTATGGCGATCTGGACACATCCGTGATCGACGAAATGCCACCGGGCCGCAAGCCCATCGACACCTTGGTGCTTCCCGAGAGCCGACGCCCCCAAGTAATCGAACGCATTAACGATGCCTGCCGTCCCTCTGCTAAAAAGAAAAACACTCAGGCCTACTGGGTCTGCACTTTAATTGAGGAGTCTGAAGAACTGCAGGCTCAGGCAGCGGAAGCAACATTTGCGGAATTACAGATCGCCTTGCCGGAGCTGAAGGTGGAGCTGGTACACGGGCGCATGAAGGCGAAAGAAAAAGCCGAGCGTATGGCACGTTTTTCGCGGGGAGAAGCGCAATTGCTGATTGCCACCACCGTCATCGAAGTGGGCGTGGATGTACCCAACGCCACCCTCATGGTAATGGAAAACGCCGAACGGTTGGGCCTCGCGCAGTTACACCAGTTACGCGGTCGCGTAGGCCGTGGAGCCGAGCAAAGCTACTGTTTACTGCTATACAAAAACCCTCTATCGCATACTGGCAAGCGACGCCTGGCGGTAATGCGCGATACCACCGACGGTTTTGTTATTGCCGAAGAAGATTTGAAACTACGTGGACCCGGCGAATGGCTGGGCACTCGCCAGACCGGCGACCTGGCCTTTCGCATCGCCGATCTGGTTCGTGATGAAGCGTTAATGGAGCCCGCCAAAGAGATCGCCAACAAACTAATGCAAGACTACCCACAGTGGATCGACCCCCTGTTACGTCGCTGGCTAAAGGGCGGGCAGAACTTTGCCGACATCTGACACAAACGAAGAATCCCCAAGATCAGGGGCGTTGTCACCGGGGAATGACAAAGGGGTCTTGCTCCTTTTTATAAAGCAAAAAAACCGAAGCCAAAACATACCATTCTCGAAAACAATAATGTTGAGAACGTCCTGACAAAAGAGATTTCAACAGCCGGCTAGAAACACACCTCTTGAACCTGAAATTCAACCCGCCACTGCCGTTGGCTTGCTAACCAGCCGCTCCGCCGGGAAATGACAGGTAAAGGTGCTGCCCTTGCTCAGTTCGCTGACGATTTCCAAGCGCCCATCATGGCGAATCATTACGTGTTTAACGATGGCGAGGCCCAGGCCGGTGCCCCCGGTTTCTGTAACGCGGCTATTGTCTGGCCGGTAAAAACGTTCCGTTAAGCGCGGGATGTGGGCGGGGTCGATGCCAATCCCGTTGTCTGTGACAGAAAAGTGCGCGCCGCAAGAATCTTGCCACCAACGGATACGGATGGTGCCGTTGGCCGGCGTATATTTCACTGCATTGGTAATCAGATTGCCGAAGGCACTTTCCAGTTCAGCCGGATTGGCGATCAAGCGTGCGTCGAGAGGAACATCCAGCTCGATCTGGTGATCCTTGTCGCTGCCTATAGCCAACGCATTTTCTTTCATCCGATTAAGCATGCCATGAACGGGTACCGCCTGACGTACACTGTCAGCTTCCGTTCCTTCTAATCGGGCCAGTAATAACAAATCGGCGACTAGGGCTTCCATGCGGTTGGATTGATTGTCCATTTGCATCAATGCGCGACGCAGACGGGCCTGTTCTTCCGGGAGGGTATCGAGCAGGGTTTCCAGGTAGCCTTTGAGCACGGTAAGCGGCGTCTTTAATTCATGGCTCACATTGGCTACAAAATCTTTGCGCATTTGTTCCAAGTGATGCAGCCGCGTAACGTCACGAGCAATCAATAATTGTTCGCCGATACCAAACTCAGTTACGCGGAACTGCAGGATACGGTTGTCATTCACCGGTGAAGGGATTTCCAGCGGGTCCTGAAAATCCCCTTTGCTTAGATAACCGGTAAACCGAGGATGGCGGATCAGGTTCGTCAGTGGCTGGCCCAGATCTTGGCTCGCATTAAAGCCCATGGCACGTTCGGCGGCATGGTTCCAATATTCCAGATAACCGTGTTGGTCGATGAGGATGACTACATCGTCAAGGGCGTTCACTGACTGTTGGGCGCGGTGGATGATGCCTTGCAGGTTTTCCTGGGCGCGACGTTCTTTTTGGAACAAGTGCTCAAGGCGGGTATAAAACTCACCCCACAGCCCGATACTGTCTGGTGGCTCGGTATGATCGTCGCGCACCAGCCAGCTGTACAGGGCGAACAGTTGCCGGGTGCTCCAAATAATATAGCCCCCCAGCCCTACCAGCAGTGGCCAAGTGTGGCCCACTGCCAGGGCAGCCAGAGCGGCCAGAAATATCAGGCCGGCAATGCGATTAACTTCCTTGGCCAAGCTGGCTTTCATGGGTATTCCACCGCAATTACTTTGCTCGTTAGCCGGTATCGGGGGGGGGTCGACGGCGCTGCCTAGTATAGGCAGCCGCATGCCTGCCGTCTCAACCTGCCTTGGCCGATTTCACTGAAAACCGGTAGCCGGTACCGCGCACGGTCTGAATAAAACGATCGTAGCCGAAGGGAGCCAGCGCCTTACGCAGACGGCGGATATGCACGTCGATGGTACGGTCTTCCACATAGACGTTAGCACCCCATACTTGGTCCAGTAGCTGGGTGCGCGAATAGGCCCGCTCTTGGTGGCTCATGAAAAATTCCAACAGCCTGTATTCGGTGGGCCCCATGTCCACGGGAGAATCGTTGGCGCTAATGCGGTGACTCACCGGGTCCAGGCACAGACCTTCTACTTCAATGGCCTTTTCCGCCGCGACACTAGACGCGCGCCGCAGCACGGCTTTAATGCGGGAGATTAGTTCACGAGTGGAGAAGGGTTTGGTGATGTAATCATCGGCGCCAACGTCCAGCCCTTGAATCTTGTTATCTTCTTCGCTTTTCGCAGTGAGCATGATGATGGGCACCTCGTTGGTAGTCTCATCTCGCTTCAGCCGGCGGGCCAGTTCGATACCCGTGACCGACGGCAGCATCCAATCCAGCAGCACCAGATCCGGGCGCTCATCGACGATGATCTCATGGCCACGTTGGGCATTCTCTGCCTCCAGCACATCGAAATCGGCCAGTTCAAGGGCGACGGCGACCATCTCACGAATAGCGGGCTCGTCATCAACAATCAATATACGGTTTCGGGACATGGCTTCCTTCCTTGCCTGTCTTGTGAGTGGCGTGTGCCGCTCGGGATGTTATCTATTAGATTGCTTTTTTATGACATGTGTATGACAGATAGAGCCCCGCCACGCAACAACGCAGGTTAAGACGAACGGAAGGCCTGCAACCATCTGGCGACAGCCCCAAGCCACAAACGACAACACACGCCAGGCCTTAAGATACGGTAATAATATGCCCTCGATTAGCCGCTCAGGTGGACCGAATTATCCCTTTCGTCCCCCTTGAATCGCGGCGCCGAACACCATTAGGTGGCACTCTAAGACACCCCCGCTATAGGGGACTTGTAGCGATTCAAAAATACTGAAAATACAACCCGATAAACACGCATGCTCCGGCCCAATGATTATTCAGAAATGCGTGAAAGCTGGGCCAGCGTTCACGGTAGCGGATCAAGCTGTGCTGAAAGGCAAAGCTAAGGCTCATTCCAACCAAACCGGCGTACCAGGGCCAGGAAAAACCCAGCCGGTGGCCGACCATAATCAATGCCAATAGTGTCAGGGCTTGAAGGATGGCGATCATCAGGCGGTCGGCATCGCCAAACAGGATGGCGGTGCTTTTGATGCCTAGCTTCAGGTCATCTTCACGGTCACACATAGCGTATTCAGTGTCGTAGGCCACCGTCCACAGCACATTGGCCACGTACAGCAGCCAAGCGATTTCCGGCACTTCACCGGTTTCAGCGGCAAACGCCATGGGGATGGCCCAGCTGAAGGCAGCGCCCAAGAAAAGCTGGGGCATAAAAGTGAAACGCTTGGTAAAGGGATAAAGCACTGCAAGGCCCAAGCCGCCGAAAGACAGCCAAAAGGTCAGCTCATTGAGAAACAGCACTAGCCCAAAAGCCAATAGACCTAAGCCGCCAAACAGGGCCAGAGCCTGTTTGGCGCTGAGTGCACCGGTGGCCAGCGGACGTCCCTGAGTACGTTCTACGTCGCCATCGAAATTCCGATCGGCAAAGTCATTAATCACACACCCCGCCGCCCGCATGATCACCACGCCCAGAAAGAAAACCACAATAACGGTCAGGCTCGGCGTACCGGCCCCAGCAATCCATACCGCCCACAGCGTGGGCCATAGCAGCAACAGCGTGCCGATGGGGCGATCAAGGCGCATTAACTGAATGTAGGGCCAGAGAGTCGGGTAACGCTGTTCAACAAAGGCAAACATGGGGCATCCGAGTTGTCAGGGCGAAGATGAGTTTCAAACGACAAGCGACAAGTTTCAAGGCACGAGCCAGGAGGATAACCAATTAAAAACGCGACAACCGCACCGCGTCCGTGGGCTCTCCCCTAATAGATGCATAGAGATAAGCTTTGTCGTGTAGCCACGACGCTTGCACACAACGTGCGACGTGCAGCTTCTCCCACAGCGCGGGCAGAAAATACTCCGCCACCAGCAGGGGCGCGCCGCGTTTGATAAAGCGCGATTGGCGACCCCAGCATAGCGAATGATGTTGGTCAGTCGAAGCGAGTCGGGCCCACACCTGATCCCGCTGGCAGATCGGGCGGTTATACAGTTCAAGGCCAAGGGAGCGGCTACCCATGTGCCCCAGGGAGCGGTTTGCACCGGCAAGGCTAGTGAGCGGCAGCACACTGCGGGCAGCAACCACCGGGGTATCATCCAGATGCAGTGTCACTTCACGGATCAATGCAGCGCGCCTTACCGGCAGCGATAACAGCCGCCGTTCATCGGCTCGAGGTAAGGCAATAGCATGTAGGCCGGGAACCACGCTGAAGTGGCCGTAGCGCTTGAGACGCCGTGTCAGAGAGTCTGGATCAGCCATCCAGTCCCGAATAATCGGGGGCAGTACCAGCTGTTCCAGTGGGCGCCAAAGGCTATCGGGGTGCAGGGCAGCAGGCAACATGGCTCTCTCATGATATCGCGCACTATCGCGGGCGGCAGGACTATGGCCCATGTCTTACGGTAGAGCAAGCGGCGCCCTAGTGCTTCAGGAATCAGAGAACAGCAACCTTGAGCTTATGTAAGACGGTGCCGGCTGGCATTGATTTTTTTGCCTTACGCCGATAGGTTAACGCCCCCTGAGAACGCCCTGTATGTAGCACAGTAAGTAAGAGCTTACTTTACCTGACGAGGTTCACAATGAAGAAGTGGGAATGTGTAGTGTGTGGTTTCATCTATGACGAAGCCGAAGGTCTGCCCGATGAGGGTATTGAGCCGGGTACCGCCTGGAACAACGTGCCGGAAGATTGGGTCTGCCCCGATTGCGGCGTGGGCAAGGACGACTTTGAAATGGTAGAAATTTAAACCACTACCTCAGTCACTCCGCCTGTCCATTAATTGTTAAGGATTACTCATGCATCCTATTGTCATCGTCGGCACCGGCTTGGCCGGTTTCAACACCGTCAAGGAATTCCGCAAGCTGGACAAAGAAACCCCCATCGTCATGCTCACCGCAGACGACGGCCGTAACTATTCCAAGCCTATGTTGTCTGCCGGCTTCAGCAAGGGGAAAACCGCCGATGACCTGTGCATGGCTACCCCGGAAAAAGTGGCTGAGCAACTCAATGTTGACGTTCGCACTGGCGTGCATGTAGCCGGCATTGATGCCACTAACAAGCGCGTACTGCTGCCCGATGACCACCTGGACTACAGTAAACTGGTACTGGCGCTGGGTGCCGACACCTGGACACCGCCGCTGGAAGGCGATGCAGTGGGCGAAGTGTTTTCCGTCAACGATCTAATGGACTACGGTAAGTTCCGAGCAGCCGTGGAAGGCAAGAAGACCGTGACCATCCTCGGCGGAGGTCTGATCGGCTGTGAATTCGCCAACGACTTATCCAACGGCGGATTCAAGGTATCTTTGGTTGAGCCCATGGGCCGTTGCCTACCATTGCTACTGCCTGAGCAAGCCTCAGAGGCGGTGGGCCGTGGGCTGGCGGATCTGGGCGTGCAGTTCCACTTTGGCCCATTGGCCAAGGCTGTACATCATGGCGATAACGGCCAGTTGGTGACCGAATTGTCCGATGGTAGCCAACTGGAGTCCGACGTAGTGTTATCGGCTATCGGTCTACGCCCGCGTATCAGCCTGGCCAAGGAAGCAGGGCTGGATACCAATCGCGGCATCCTGACCGACAAGAGCCTGCGTACCAGCGCGGAGCATATCTATGCGCTGGGCGATTGCGCTGAGGTGCAGGGCCATGTGCTTCCCTACGTTCTACCGTTAATGGCGTCTGCCCGTGCCTTGGCAAAAACCCTCGCGGGTGAGACCACTGAAGTCAGCTACGGCGTCATGCCGGTAACCATTAAAACCCCGGCATGCCCAGTAGTGGTATGCCCTGCTGCAGAAGGCAGCGAAGGCGCCTGGGAAGTGGAAGCCGAGGGTAATACCGTGCAGGCTCTGTTCCGTAGCAAGGATGGCAGCCTGTTGGGTTATGCGCTCACCGGTGAAGCGGTCAAAGAGAAAATGAAGCTCAACAAGGAACTACCGGCAATAATGCCGTAACAGCCACAAGCTGTTAGCGACAGGGCGCGGGCGGGATAAGTAAGCGAGACGAATTCTCTTGCCCCGCGCTACACTATGGAACAGCCATAGAAGTCATTGGCTTGCATGGCCTATTTCCGTATTGCAATTTGACGCTTGCCCCTGACAGACAAGGATTTCTCATGAAATTTGCACTGGTATTGCTGGTTCTTGGTTGGCGGTTACGCTGGTTGGCGTGGCGTAACACAGGCTTTCAAAAGCAGCTGGAGAACCGCAATGTGGTGATGCAGTGGCGCACCTTCGCGGGCAAGCCGGCGCGCAGTTTTCATTTCATGCCAGGCAAGGTCGTGTCCAAGGCGGGTATTCACGGCAAGCCCACGGTAACCCTGAATTTCAAAGACGCAGGCTATGCCTTCCGCACCTTGCAGGAAGCGGGCAAAAACCAGATGGCGTTCATGGAAGGCATGCAGGCCGGTAATATCAAGATCGAAGGCGATCCGGGCCAGCTTATGTGGTTTATGACTTTAATGAAATTCATCATGCCCGGTGGCAAAAAGTAAACGCTGCCCCCTTACTCTGCTCTTTACGCGCAACCTAAGGCTACATGCTGGATTACGCACGTAAGGAGCTCTTGTAGCTCGAGTGCACCCAAAGGACACAGGCCTGAACCGAGAGCCTCAGTAGCCAAACGCTCTCCAATCCATTTGCTTCAAGGACGGTATATGTTGATGGCTCAACGTATTTTTGCATTCTGCTCGCTCCTATTGCTGGCGGCCTGCGCCACCACCACCGAAACCAATTCCACCTGGCAAACCAAAACCGACGAACCACGGCCGAGCTTTGCCCACCTGTATGTGCTGGTGCTGTCAGAAAACCCAGTGGCCTCTGCTGCTGTAGAACAGCAAGTAAAGAAGAGCCTGACCAAGCGCAAGGTGGAGACCACCTTAGGCAGCACCACGTTGCCGGCAACTAACCGGCAGGCAGCGGATTTTCGAAGCAAGGTTGAGCAGGCTGTAAAAGATAGCGACGCCGATGGGGTCATGGTGGTGACACTATTAAAGAGCCAAGAGCGTGACGAATACATGCCGCCCACGGTGGATTACCTGCCTATGGCTTCGGCGCCCATGTATCTTGGCTATGGCCCCTATGTAAGCTACAGCCATCGCGCGCTGTACCAGCCAGGTTATTATCAGAGCGCCACTGACTATTACCTGCAAACCCAGCTTTACAGCGTCAAAACGGCGAAGCCCGTGTGGCAAGCTCAATCTCGCAGCATGAGTCCCTACAGTCTGAAAAGCGGTGCCGAGGGCTACGCCAAGAGCGTGGTAAGTAAGCTTGACCGTGATGGCGCCCTGAAAAGATGATCTTGCCTAGCCGGGAGCCAGAGCCCGGCCTAGCCCCCCCTTGCTTTGACTCTATCTCAAGCTCTACCTTCCGATTCTGATTCTGACCATTGGTCCCCCACCGTGATTCTATCTCGCTTAACGCTATGGCGATCACCATGCCGAGGGTATGATTAAGGGTACTAGTAAGTTTGCATGGGCCAGGAGGCCCGTTGAGGCCAGAGGGGACGGCATGCATTCAACCATGAAAACGCTGCTTGAGCAGATGCGAATCACCGAGATGGATATCGATGCTCGAAAGCGTCTGCTGGATTTCAATGATGATGATGTGGACGCGCTGCTACAGTGCCGACCCCATGTGGAGAGCCGCCTCGATGATATCGTTGAGATATTCTATGGCATTCAAACCAGCAACCCGGATATTGCTGCGCTGATTGGGGATGTCGATACTTTAGAGCGACTGGTGAACGCCCAGCGTCATTACATTCTGGACCTATTTTCCGGCGTCTACGACTTAGAATACACCAACAACCGCCTGCGAATTGGCTTGGTGCACAAGCGAATTGGCGTTGAGCCAAAATTCTACCTTTCCGCAGTGCATTTGCTGCACCGGTTGCTGGTAAAAAACATTACCGAAGCCATTGATGCCAGTGCAGAGCGAGACCGCGCCTTGAAGGCGCTGGACAAGCTAATTTACTTTGACGTCACCTTGGTGTTTGAAACATATATCTTAAGCTTAGTGTCGGAAATCGAAACGGCAAAGGATCGTACCGAAGAATATGCGCGGGCACTGGAAGAAACGGTTGCCATGCGTAATGGCCAATTACGTATCGATGCCCTCACCGGCCTGACAACCCGCCGTTACCTTAACGAAGTCCTGCACCGAACGGTGAAGGCCGCTCAACGCCGCAGAGAACCAGTAGCGCTGATTTTCGTGGACGTGGATGCCTTCAAAGAAATCAATGATCGGCGCGGTCATGCCTATGGTGATCGAGTCCTTGTTGAGCTTGGCAAGGTGCTAAAAGAAACCGCCCGAGGTGAAGATACTTGTGTGCGCTATGGTGGCGATGAGTTCTGCGTAGTGTTGGCCAACAGCACTGAAGAGCAAGCGGAACTTGCCTATTGCCAACGGACTCGACGACTGCTGGCGGAGCGATTGCCAGAGGTCAGTATTAGCATGGGCGTGGTGCAGACGGGGCCGGATCATTTCGAAGACGTGGATGCATTGCTGTACGCTGCTGACCAGCGCATGTATTTGAACAAGCCTAGCCGGTGTGAACTAAACGCTGAGATCATGCATGATGGCGACGTCGACCCCATAACACCCAGGCCATGAATACTCCCCGGGCTGCCATGAAGCCATTCATGGTTAACCACAGGCCATGGTTATCCCAGCCACGGGAGCATACCCAAAGCATAAAGAAGACCCCCACTGACGCCAGCATGGTGTTGCGCATGGCGGTACCCCAGGTGGCGCCGACAAAGATCCCATCCAACCAAAATCCGGCGCTAGCGGTAACGGGCAGCAATAATACCCAAGGCAGATACTCGATGGCCGTGTCACGGATCGATGGCAGGTCGGTGAGTAAACCAATCAACGGTGCGCCGCCTAAGCAGAATCCCAGCAGGCCCACCAGCGCACAGCCGATGGTCCAGCGGCCGGTAGCCGCCACGGCGTCTGCAAAGGCTTGGTGATCCTGCCTGCCCTGAGCTTCCCCCACCAACGCTTCCGCAGCATTGGCAAACCCGTCCAGCAGGTTACTCAGGATTAGTAGAAAGGTAATCAGTACCGCATTGGCCGCTAGCGTAGCATCGCCGAGCCGTGCGCCTTGGGCGGTGAAGAAAAAGAAACACGTCAGCAGCGCCAAGCTACGAATAAAAATATCCCGGTTCACGGCCATCAGTGCCCACATAGCCACAGGCTGCCACACGGTTTCCCTATGCGCGGGCGGTCGCAGGGCAGCGCGCAGCCAGAACAGACCACCGGCCAAGCCCACATATTCTGCGCAGGCGCTCGCAATGGCCACACCACGGACATCCAGATTCCAGACCTGTACCAGCAATATATCCAGCAACGCATTGGTACTGTGCATCAACACCGTCATTTTTAAGGGCACGCGGGTGTTGTGGGTGCCGATGGCAAAGCCAATAAGGGCAAAATTGGCCAGCGCGGCAGGAGCACCGAGAATGCGGATGTTGATGTAATCCCGCGCCAGCCCCTGCACCGCATCACTGCCGCCCAGTAGCCACAGGCCCGCATCGCGCAGCAGCGGTGACAACAGAATCAGGGCAAACCCGAGCAGGGTCGATAGCAGCAAGCCACGCAGTAACACCACACGGGTGTCCCGCTTGCCCCCCTGCGCTTGAGAAGCAAAGCCGGTGGTACCCATGCGCAGGAAGTTGAATGAAAAATACAAGAACATGAAGAAATTGCTGCCCAACGCCACCGCCGCCAGGTAGCGAGGATGCGCCAGATGGCCTACCACCGCCGTATCCATAAGCCCCAGCAACGGGGCGGTCAAATTGGACAACAACAACGGCCAGGCCAGCATCCAGATACGTTGGTTGAGGGTCACACTCATTCAAACTCCGGAAAAACCCTTCTACTACGCCGCTGTAGGCATTCTCATTCAGGGGCATGAATCTTGCTCAGCACGGCATCAACCTGAAGGCCCATCAGTCATGCCAGGGTGCGACAGGTTCAGACCGATATCCGATTGCTCGGCGAGGGTCTGGTTCGCACCTTAAGAGGTGCTCCTACCAAAGAGGCTTGTCATGACCCCCTGCGCAACAGCGTCAGCACAAACAAGCTGCTGGCGGCCACCACGATGGATGGACCCACCGGCGTGTTGGCGTACCAACTTACCGCCAACCCGACCAGCACCGACAAGGTGCCCAGCACGCTGGCCACCGCAGCCATCTGTGCTGGCGTATGGGTCAGACGGCGGGCGCTGGCGGCGGGAATCACCAGCAACGAGGTAATCAGCAGCACGCCCACGGTGCGGATGGCACCGGCGATCAGCAGGGCCAGCAACAACATCAGTAATAGCCGGGTGCGTTGTACTGCGATGCCTTCCACCTGGGCCAGTTCTTCGTTGACGGTAATGCTGAGCAGTGCCCGCCACTGCCACAGCATCAGCATCAGAATGACCATGGCGCCTACCCACAGGCCGGTCACATCCTGCCAGCCTACGGCGAGCAAATCCCCGAACAAGTAGGCGAACAGATCCACCTGGATGCCGGTTTGCAGGCTAATGGCGATGACCCCGAGTGCCAGGGTGGTGTGGGCGACAATGCCAAGCAGGGTGTCTCCGGCCAGTTGCCGTTGCCGCTGCAGGCCGCTGAGGGCGGCAGCCAGCCCCAGGCACACCGCCACCACCGCCACATACAGGCTGATATCCAGCGCTAGCGCCAGCGCTGCGCCCAATAGCGCGCCGTGGGCCAGGGTGTCGCCAAAAAACGCCATGCGCCGCCACACTACAAAGGCACCCATGGGGCCGGAGACCAATGCCACGGCCAGCCCGGCCAGTAATGGCGGCAGTAACAATTCAATCATGATTGCAGGGCCCGTTGTGATCGTGGGAATGCGTGGCATTGCCGTGCAGATCATGGTCGTGATCATGATCGTGGGTGTATAGCGCCAGGTTAGGTGTACCGGCACCGGGGCCGAACAACTCGTGGTAGGCCGGGTCCCGGCTTACCGACTCCGGGCTGCCGGAACAGCAAACGTGGCGCTGTAAGCAAATGACTTCATCGGTGGCCGCCATGACCAGATGCAGATCGTGTGAAATCAACAGGATGGCACAGCCCAGCTCGTCACGAACGGTCTTGAGCAGGCCATAGAGAGCATTCTGCCCGGCCACATCCACGCCCTGGGCAGGCTCGTCCAGTACCAACAGATCCGGCTTGCGCAGCAAGGCGCGGGCCAGTAGTACCCTCTGCATTTCTCCGCCGGACAGCTGCTGCACCCCGCGCCGACGCAGATGGGCCACCCCGGCCCGCTCCAAGGCCGCCCGGCGGGAGGCCGTAGGCCCCGGTGCCGCCAACCACAAAAAACGGTCCACTGTGAGCGGCAGGCTGTCGTCGATCTTGATGTGCTGGGGCATGTAACCCACCCGCAGGCCTTTACGGCGGATCACCGTGCCATGGTTACTGTCTGGCTGCACTAGCCCCAGTACAAGCCGCGCCAGCGTGCTCTTACCGGCGCCGTTGGGGCCAATCAGCGTAGTGATGCGACCGGGGGCCAGGCTCAGGCTGACGTCAGACAGCACAGCGTTGCCTCCTAGCGTAACCGACACCGACTGCACAGTGACCAAAGGTTCTGGCATAAGAAAAGGGCCCGAAGTACAAAAACGTAATGATATACTGCCGCTCTTTCGCCTGCACTGAAGGGCGAGTTAACCGCAGCAAACGACAAGGCGCGCCAGAGGCGATGCAGGCTGCCTCCGCCAGATAGGGTTTCTGTTGTCGGTGCGGCTGAGTCGTTATTCGAGTGGAGCTACGCCCATCCCGCACCTTGCGACTTGGAGGTTGCTCCTGCTGCGTCATTTCAATTCAAGGAACCCCATGCGTCATTTCTGGTTAATCCTTTTGTTATTCCTTGGCTCCCCAGCCTGGAGTCAGACCGTGGTAGCCAGCGTGGAGCCGTTGGCGAAGGTACTGCGCAGCCTCTATGGTGAAAAAATTACGGTCACTACTTTAATGCAGGGCAACCAGAATCCGCATCAGCTGGCATTATCCCCTCGCCAAGCGATGGCGGTGCAGCAGGCGGATCTGGTGGTGTGGTTGGGCGCGGACGTGGAGGCTCCACTGGCGCCTCTGGTGGCGCGCCGCAAGGGCCGGACTGTGACCTTGCTGGAACTGGAAGGCGTGTACCGGCGCAAGGGTGAGCATCAGCACCATGAAGATCATGACCATGAGGGGCATGCTGCCAGCACCGACCCTCACCTGTGGTTATCCGTGGATAATATGGTGTTACTGGCGGGCGCCGTCGGTCAGCAATTTCCGCACGGGCTAACGCCGGGCCAGCCCCAATTGTGGCAGCAGGAGGCCAAGGCTCAGTTGCAAGCCGAGAAAAAGCAGTTGATGCCATTGGCGCAGGTACCCTGGCTGAGCTATCACCAGCCTTGGGGTTATCTAACCGAAAGCCTTGGGTTGGCCAACCCGTTGGTGGTATCAGAACAACTGGGGGCCGGGCCGGGTAGCCGTCGTTTTGTCACCCTGGCGGGGCAGGTGCGAGACCAGCAAGTGCGTTGCGCGGTTCAGGAACCGGAAGCTCGGGCCGGCCTGCTCAAACGTCTGTGCCCAGACTGTTACGTACAGCCGTTGGATCCGTTAGGACGCGACTCCTTACAACAGAAGTACCTGCCCTGGTTGTCAGAATTGAGTAGTGGGTTTGCTCAATGCTTACAAGCCGCCAAAGACACCTGAGATTCCAGCTCACCGAGGGGACGTGTGGCGCAACATTGTCCGGCGGTGCGGTGTCTGAGCATTGTTGGGCAATCTAAGCCAGACCTGAGGCCAGAAGGAATGCTGCTAGTACCATTTTAATGTTTGCGATCATAGTGTTACTGGTCCAGCCGCACTATTTAATGGTAATTCGTAACGCGCCATTTTGGCCATGTGTCGGGAAGTCAGGGCGGGTCAATAGAGGGTAACAAAGAGTTGAGTCATTGAGGCAACCTCCGAAACGAGTATGCTGATGCGCTTGATCTAAAAAACGGTAAGCCTGGATGTCGCATAACAACACACAATCATTGGCGATCGCCTGCTGGGATTTATCCTGGCTGCTTCAGCGCGATATTCGCGATGGTGCTTTTGCTTCGCTGGAGCGTGTGTTCGATGAGACTCAACAACGGGGCTTTAATACCCTGCGGTTGGACCCCTGCCCCCACTTGATCGCTACCCCTGAAAACGGCATCCATATGGATCGCTGTGAACTGATGCCCCAAGGTGCGCCTGCGACTGAGGTAAAAATTCGTCATCAGCTCCAGCAGGTATTGCAATCGGCCCACGAGCGGGGACTGAAGGTTTGGTTCAGCAGCCGTTTCATTAATGACAGCCGCGCCCGCCGGTCCTTTGTGCGGCGCCCGGAAGATTATGTCCGGGTATGGAGTGAAACCCTCTCGCTGATAGAGCAGTGGGGCTATCTGCACAATGTAGCAGGGGTTGATTTCTGCTACCAGTTTCCTTCCCTACCCTATGCCCACGGCGTGGCCAGGCGGGTTTTCAAGCGCTCGCCAGAGCGCTCGTTGCCATCGCACTGGTCCGCTGCCGCCGGCGAGCGACTGGAGGATTACCTGCGCGAAGTCCCCCGCGCGTTGCATGCCTTGTTTCCGTCGGTACCCGTCGGCCTGAGCACCACCGTGGCGCTCAGCGAACAGTTTCGACAACTGGACACCAGTGAACTGGATTTCCTCGATTTCAGTGTGTGGCTAGATAATGATCCACGCTATCGACTAGCCAGCGGCGACGCCCTGCCGGCTTCCGGCATGCTAGGCAAACTGGCCAACCCTATGAAGCAGCTGTTGCTGGATGCCGGCGGTATGCACTGGCAGCGGCGGCTGGAAGATCAGCTGCAACGGCGCATGGCTTTTACTCGCTTGCGTCGGCTACAACCGGTAATCAGTGAAGGCTTCGTGCGCCAGCCGCAGAATCTGCACAAGCTGCCTACCGGCTGGGCAGACCTGCACGAGATGATGGTAGTAAATGCCTTGACCCAAGGGGTGGAAAGGCTAACCCCGACCTCGTTAGCGTGTCCAAATTACCCCTGGTTGTGGCAGGAAGAAGAGTACCTCGCCCATCTGAATCACCTTATTCTATCTGGTCAATCATAGCCGCAAGCCACATCGTGCCAAGGTCTGGCTATTTACAATAGCCACTGGCGTCGCGCCAGAAACGTTAGGGCCTGTTTGCCATTGAAACCTGATCAAGCTGTTGGGGACCAAACACGCCGTCATCCAATATATTTGCCGCGTAGAAAGTCATAACCTTTATTTTAGAAGAACTAAAAATGCGTGGCGGTGAAAACGAAGCTTCTGTGAACGGCACGATCAAACCAACGCCGTTTGCCCCTCTGTTGGGCCGCCCAACCAGCATAGCGCCGATACTCGCACAGTGGGCGCAAGTCGAGGTGTGGGCACCGGAATCACCGGCCTGAATAGAAAAATCATCGTAAATCACCCCTCCAAGCATCTTTAAGATGCAATTTAGCTGTACACGAAGGAGGAATCCGGGTATCTTTACTCCCAGCTAAAAGATCGTACTTGAATCACGCACTTCATTTCGTTGTTTTCTCTGTATAACTCGTCCTGCAGTTCCGAAGTCCAAGTCCCCGTTTTTCAGCTACTTACGCCATTGAGGCGAAACTTCATTTTTTCAGGAATAGTGTTATGTCTACAGTTAAAGGCACCGTTAAGTGGTTCAACGAAGCAAAAGGTTTTGGTTTCCTAGAGCAGGAAAACGGCCCAGACGTTTTCGCTCACTTCAGCGCCATCACTGGTTCCGGTTTCAAAACCCTGGCTGAAGGCCAAGCGGTTGAGTTCACCGTAACCCAGGGCCCTAAAGGCCCACAGGCTGAGAACATCGTCGCTCTGTAAGCGATCGTTCCAGTTAAAAAAGGCGCCCTTGTGGCGCCTTTTTTGTGTCTAATTTTCTCTAACGCATAAGCATCTCATGGCATAACCCCTACCCACATTGCCCCATTTGGGGTATACCCTGACTTAACACCAAGCGCCATAATCATCATTGCATTCGCCTGAACACTTATCTGATAGGGAACTTGTGATGAAGAAACTCACCTACGCCACCCTGGCTCTGGCCATTTTTGCTGGCGCCGCAATTGTGTCTGAAGTGCCTCTGGTCGATGAAGCTCGCGCAGAATGTAGCAGCATCTGGGCCAGCTGTTCCGAATCAGAAACATCTGAGCTGCAATCCGAGCTAGATAATGCCGGCTGACCTCTCCGGGCCGCCCGCTTGGGCGGCCCATCCCCGCCAAAATGAAACAGTTTTTTTCTAGCAGAAAGTATGCAGAAGCGCGCCTTTTCCTTTTACTGATGGCGGGCTCTCTGGCGATTCTTTTCAACCATTTCTACCACGTAACCTATAGCGACCTGTCCCAGTGGAAAGGCGGAGGCATGGGCATGTTCTCCACCCAGGATGCCCCCGGCACCCGGGTAGTTTCGATTATGCTTGAAACCCCAGAGCAACAATTTCTTGCCAACAGCCAAGCTTTAGGTCGGCCACTTGCTCATTTCAATGCCATGCCGACGATAGAGAACCTTCTATCCCTTTGTCACTATGCAGCCAACAAAGTGTGGCTACCTAGTGGCACCGTGAGAACCGTTACCCTGAATGACCAAACCCTGCGCAGCTACGCTGTCGCCGGCCTTTCCGGAGACAAAACCAGCAGTCATCAGCCTCTAGCCGTAACAGGCTTGCAGCTGGTGGCATGGAAAACCTTGCTTGACGTGCCCACCGGCGCCCTTACCCGCACCCCTCTGGGCAGCGCCTACTGGAATAACGCGGAGGGCTGCCGTGTTAAACACTGACGCCATCAACCGGCGACTGAGCACCACCCTCACGTCGCCGCTATTGGAAAAGTTGTGTGGCCGGGAGCAACAGGATTTTCTTGCCGTCGTTGGGGCTTTAACTCTGGGCATCCTGATTTTTCATGGCTTTCCCCATGTCTATTTCGCCATCCCTTTCCAACTGTTGGTCATCAGTTACCTGGTCTGGCCAGCGCTACTGCGACAAGGCCCCTTCTGGTTTGTGGTCTTTTTATTCAGCTCCGCAGCCTTATGGTTGAACTGGACACACGCGGATAACCACAAATACCTGCTTTGTTACTGGGTATTCAGTCTGTTTCTAGCATTCGACAACACGATTGATCGGCCCGCTTTTCTAAGGCGCTGTGCTCGTTATCTGCTTTTCTTCACCATGATGATGGCCGTGGTACAGAAAACCCTCTCTCCGGATTACCTAAGTGGCGATTTCTTTGAGTTTATTCTCATGACAGATAGCCGCTTTAGTGCTCTGGGCTCACTGGTAACGGGGATGGATGGCGATATTTTCTCTGAAAACCGCCAACTTTATGTACGGGCACTAGACCCCTTACTTGCCGACCAACCCACCGCCACACTGCACAGCTCTGAGGCCTTGCATCGCTTGGCGTTGGTGATTACTTGGGTCAACTATGTAGACCAAATTGCCATTGCCGTCATGTTACTGCTTCCACTCTCCCGGCGCGGTGAAATTTTCAAACATCTGCTGTTGATGGCTTTTATCATTCCTGTTTACGCAGTAGCTCCGGTCATCGGGTTTGGCTGGTTGATCATCATTTGGGGATATTGTCTGGTGCCTAACGACGTGGCCGGCTTAAGGCTAGGCTACTTGGGGTTATTCCTGTTACTTTGTATCTACGAGTTTCCTTGGCTGAGCCTCTTGGTTTATTCCCCATGATCCCCAATCCAAACGACACCTATCTGGTTTACGATGGCGAATGTCCCGCCTGCCGTAACTATGTGCGCTTTATCCGTTTCCGTAACACGATTGGGCCATTACATCTAATTGATGCCCGCCAAGCGCCGCAATGGGTAGCCCATATGCAGGAAAAGGGCATTTCCTTGGATGACGGCATGGTATTACTCCTCAACGGTCACTATCTCCATGGCGCCGATGCGGTGCACCATATCGCCTTACTCAGCAGCCCAAGCGGCCTATTTAATTGCATTAATGCTTTTGTGTTTCGCTCCCGCAAGCTGTCTCGTTGCCTTTATCCTGTGCTTAAAATATGCCGCAACACACTGCTGTTTCTTATGGGGAAAAAGCCGCTAAATACCCACTAACCTCTACCCATTTACCCCGCTCCAAACCCCTTACCAGCATATCGAATACCGTGGTGCGCTAAACACAGATTTTTCTATACTTAGCGGCTCACCGGTTCAGGGCGGATCAAGACTCAAACAATTCTTTGATGGGCATCAAATCCGGGTATTGCGCCTGTTCTTTCTTCGCCTGGGCTTGAAAGGTCAACATCATATCGTCGGGCCGGAACATACCCGCTTGCCATGTAGCCATGTATTTCAGGCTATCCTCAACACTGTGGTCACGGCTGTAATTAAGCATTTCCTTGCAGCCCATCACCGCCAGCGGAGAATTCGCAGCTATATCCGCAGCAATGCCCATCACGGCCGCTAGCATGTCATGCGTATTACCGTAAACACTATTGACCAGCCCTTGCTCCGCCGCCTCTTGGGCGCCAAACTTGCGACCGGTATAGGCCAGCTCCCTCACCAGGCCTTGGGGCATCAACTTAGGCAGACGCTGAAGTGTACCCACATCCGCAGTCATACCCAGCGGGGTTTCCTTGATGGTAAAGAACGCGTCCTCTGTGCAGTAACGACTGTCCGCCGCACACACCAAATCCAATGCGCCACCAATACAGCCTCCCTGAATCGCTGCCAGCACTGGAATTCGCACCTGCTCGAGCACACTCAGACAATCTTGCAGCTGCAGCACCACCCGGCGAAGGTTCTCTGCCATTCGTCCCGGGTCCCCTCCCATTGGGGCACCACTAGGATCCGAAAACACCGCCAAATCCATGCCCGCAGAAAAGTGTTTGCCTGTGGAAGAAATCACCACCACTCGAGCATCAGTGCTCGCCTCTATATCCCGCAAGCAACGGGGCAACTCCAGCCAAAAATCCTTGTTCATACTGTTCAGCGATTCAGGACGGCTGAATTGCACGTGGGCAATAAAATTTTGCACGGCAACATCAAACGAGCGGTATTCAGGTAACGCAGACATGCGTCTTCTCTCCCATTGTTATAAGCACCATTGCCAATGGCTTCCGGCATTTGCAACACAGCCTTACCCAATCTGCCCACATTGAACAGATCCGATCACGCACTAAACTGTGCTCATGACGACATTTTAGAATTCGCCCCCCCACCATTAGTACCCAATCCATTAACCACCATTTAGTGTTCCTAGAAACACCATAAAAAACGGCGCGGGGAGCTGGCGCGCCGTTTTTCCTCTGCGTGCTTTCAAGGCACGCAATGATCAATTCATCTCTCATCCCCAAAGCAATAAGAACACCAGCTCGCACAACACCACGCTGGCCCCAAGCGTATCACCGGTATAGCCGCGTAGGTGTCGCCAAAGATATCCACCCCACAGCAACGCCACCACAACAACAGATAACAGCGCAGGAATTACCGCACCCGCCAGAGCCGCCACAACCACGGTCAGCGCGGTAGCCACACACAACCGCTGCGTACTAAACCCTTCTGCCACCGGTTTGCTTTTACTGGTATTTGGATCCGTTACATACGGCAAATATCGCATTAACCACAATGGCGTTAACCGGCTAACGACCGGGCTCAGCAATAAGGCAAGCCAGACCGTTTTCGCCTCCGCCAGCAACAGGCCCTTTAACCCCAACGCCATGATCAGCGCCACCGTCCCATAGGTGCCAATGCGGCTATCTTTCATGATTTCAAGGCGCCGGGCCACGGTATAGCCACCCCCTAGCGCATCCACGCTGTCCGCCAGCCCATCCTCATGAAAAGCCCCGGTGATCCACAGGTGGAACACCAATATTAGCGCCACACAAATTCCAGTGGCCCAGAAAGCATCGAGCAATACAAATAAGCCCGCGTACAGCGCGCCCAGCAACAGCCCCACCAGAGGAAAATACACGCTGGAGCGATTCATTAAGGTCTGGCTGTAATCAATACGTACCAGCATCGGTATTCGGGTGAGAAAACCCACCGCCAGCCAGAACGCCTGCCACTCTTCTTGCCAGTCTCTGTGGGTAAACCTTTGCTGCGCGTGGTGATGACTTTGATGCTTCTTCATTAGGCTTCCTGCTATCAATCACGATAAGGCTATCTCTTTTCCCGCTGCGCGACGCCATACCGAACAAGGCGCACAACTAGGCGCCCAGGCTAATGATAAAATGCGACGTGGAGACGAGAAAGAACGCCTTCCTCTCGCCCTCGGGGGCATCCCCCCGCTGGCCAAAACAACGCAACGGCCTGGCGCTGCGACACATTACTGCACGGAAGCGCGGCATAACTCCAGCCATCGTTCGATCCCCGGGCTACGGTACTTTTGGCGGTGCAACACAAAATAGAATTCCCGATTGAAGTCACGGTGTGGCACCGACAACTCCACCAAAGACCCTCGCTTGAACGCCTCTTGCAAGCACACCCGCGACAGACAACTAATCCCCAACCCTGTTTCCACCGCCCGTTTAATGGCCTCAGTGTGTTCCAGCTCTAGGGCCAGATCTAACTCAGCCACCAGGCCATGCAAAGCCCGCTCGAAGGTCTGACGAGTACCCGAGCCCGACTCACGGACAATCCAGTGGGCCGCGCGCAGGTCCTCATCAGTAAGCGCTTGCTTACTTGATAGCGGATGATCCGGGCTACAGAAGACCACCAGCTCGTCCTCCCGCCAAGGTAACAGCTCCAGATCTGGATGATTCAGCTCACCCTCTATCAGGCCCAGATCCAGCTCAAAGCTCAGCACCCGATCAACAATGGAGCGAGTATTAGCCACCTCCAAGTGCACCCGGGCGCCGGGCTGCTGAGCCATGTAATCCGCCATAATCGCCACCGCCAGATAATTGCCAATGGTCAGAGTGGCGCCCACATTCAGACGTCCCAAGTCCCGGCGGGATTGCAGATCGGATTCCAGCTCACGGGCCTGGGCCAGCAGCGCTTCTGCACGGGGCCAGAACTGGCGGCCCAGCTCATTGAGCTTCAATCGCTTGCCGGCCCGCTCAAAAAATTTTATATCGTAAAGGCCTTCCAGTTCCTTAAGTGCCCCGGAAGCCGCCGACTGAGACATGCTCAGATGGTGAGCCGCATGGCTCACATTTTCAAAGTGCGCAATGGCCAGAAAGACTTCCAGCTGCCTGAGGGTATAGCGCATGACCATCTCTTTATGATTGAATGAGAATTATTATTAAATGAATGATATCGGATTCCCCGATAAGATCTATCGGTATAACCCATTTTACCGATAATCTCCATTCGGTTAAATTTCCACCATCTGGAATTTTGGAATAAGCGCTGATTTAACTATGTCTAATTTGAATACCGAAACCGTCAAAAGCGTTCGCCACTGGAACGACACCCTGTTCAGCTTTACCACCAGCCGGGACCCGGGTTTCCGTTTCAAAAACGGACATTTCACCATGATTGGTCTGGAGCAGGACAACGGCCGCCCACTGCTGCGCGCCTATTCCATTGCCAGCGCGAACTATGAGGAAGAACTGGAATTTTTCAGCATCAAGGTGCAAGACGGCCCGCTGACGTCCCAGCTGCAAAACATTCAGCCGGGCGACAAGATCTACGTGAGCCGCAAGCCCACCGGCACGCTAGTCGCCGACCACTTGCTGCCGGGCAAAAACCTGTGGTTGCTATCCACTGGCACGGGCCTCGCACCGTTCATGAGCATCATCAAGGATCCGGAGGTGTACGAACAGTACGACCGCGTCATTCTCACCCACGGGGTGCGTCATGTCTCCGAGTTGGCCTACCAGGACACCATTGAACACGAGCTGCCAAACAACGAGTTCTTCGGTGAGTTCGTTAACGGCAAACTGCTCTATTACCCCACCGTCACTCGAGAGCCGTTCCGCAACGAAGGTCGCCTCACCGACCTGATGACCAGCGGCAAGATTTTCGAGGACCTGGGCCTGCCCAAACCAAGCCTGGAAAACGACCGCTTCATGCTGTGTGGTAGCCCGGCCATGCTCAAAGACACCACCAAGATCCTCGACGACTGGGGCTTCAAGGAAACCCGCGGTGGCGAGCTGGGTGAGTACGTGATCGAACGAGCGTTTGTAGAGAAATAACACAAGACGCAACATGTTTTTCGCTGTATTCAATACGCGATAGCAAGCGTTTGACGTTCACCGCCACTTTTTTGGGGTCTGCCTCATTCTCCGCAACGCAAAAACTTCGTTAGGCATGCCGCTCTCGCCACTGGCTGGGCGTTATGCCCATCGAGACCTTAAAAGCGCGGGTGAAATTGGCAGGGTCGGCAAAGCCCAGCAACTGGCTAATACGCTGAATTTCCATATCGGACGCTGCCAGCAGATGGCAGCTGTCACGGCGTCGGGTTTCTTCTAGCAGCGACTGAAAGCCCAGCCCCCTTTCCTGCAAACGGCGCCGCAAGGTACGTGATGTTAGGTGTAGATGTTCGGCAAGCTGCTCCGGCGTCGGGTAGCCCTCAGCATCGAGAACTAACAGCTCACGCACCTGACGCAGCAGGGTATCGCCTGGGGCCAATAAGACACTCTCCCGCTCACATTGGATCAAAGCCTGACTCAATGCTTCCGGGTTTGCCGTGGGCAACGGGCTGTCCAGCCACCGCACCGCATCCGCCGCCCATATACCTGCCCTAGCCTGACGATAACGCACCAAAACCACACTATCGTCCAGGGTTTGGGCTGACGCCATCGGCTCGCCCTGCAACCAAATTTCCGGCATCAGCGACAGGCCCGGAAGGATAAACCGCATGCCACTGGCCATGCTGCCCAGCATGGAGCCCAGCACCAGATTTCGCACTGTGGCTGGCAACATCACTTCCGGCAGCAACTCAAAAAACAGGCCGCTACCTTCGACCTTTACTTCAAGGGCGGCACTACGGCCCCGCAGGTCCCAGAAACGTTCCAGCAGGCCAATCGCTTCCCGAGCGGTACCCGCACACATGAGCAGGTAGCCTAAGTTGCCATGGGCAGTCAGAGGCATACGCTGCCCCACGGCCAAGCCAATGCCGTTGTCGCCGGTCAAGGCTGCCGCGGCCGCAAATACCTGAACGGTCTCCTGCAAAGACACTTGCCCAGAGGGGTCGTCCAACCGTGACGGGGCTAACTCGGCCCGCGCCAGCAGCGTATCCCGATCGACTCCCCGCTGAACAGCCACATCCACACACATGCGTGGATAGGTCACCGGCTGATTCCTTTGGCGAGTCCAGTCGGGGAATTGTGTCCAGGGTATGGTTGTTTTCGGCTCAATCAATTTGGCCACCAATGACAAGTGCTTTGTCCGCCAAGCATCTCACGCCCCCACTGCACTCACCAGTACCGTATAGGCCAACTCCCACCGTTCCTTTTCCGCCAGGAGGCTCAATATGAATGCACCGGCAAAGCCGCTTCACGATAATCCCGCCGATAGCCGACCGGCCATGATGATTCCCACCGTCCGCCGCCCGGAGTTCGACCTAGCTGACGATGTGCCTAAATACTGGTGGGATAGCGACCCGGTTAAAACCTTGATGCTCAGCGCCCTGTCTGCCAGCTTTCCCGCCGGAGAGCGATTTTTCATCAACTCAGTGCGCCATTACCAAGACCGCATTAACGATCCGGAGCTGAAAACGGCGGTACACGCTTTTATCGGCCAAGAAGCCCACCACTCCAAAGAGCACAAACTGCTCAATGGCTACCTGGAAGAGCGAGGGGTTGGCCTTGGCCGCTTAGATCGTGAAATTCAGGTTTTTATGGACTGGATGCGCAAGAACCTGTCGCCGGAACGGCAGCTGGCCCACACCGTGGCAGTGGAACATCTCACCGCATTAATGGCCGAGGAGTTTCTGCTCAAGTATAGCGCTCTGGATGAAATGGATCCGCGCATGGCGCCGATCTGGGCTTGGCATGCCATTGAAGAGTCCGAGCACAAGGCAGTGGCGTTTGATGTGTACAAGCAAATCGGGGGCAGTGAACTCACCCGCATCACAGAAATGGCCTTCGTGAGCGTTCTATTCCCGCTCTTTTCTACCCTGCATTTGGCACAACTAATGAAGGAACAGGGCGAGTTGACCAATGTGAAGTCGTGGCTGGGCGGCCTCAATTATATGTGGGGCAAACCTGGGGTATTCCGCAAGCTGCTGCCCTCCTACTTCAGATTCTACAGCCCGAGCTTCCATCCCTGGCAGCACGATTCCCGCGACCTTGTGGAAAAAGCCAAGAAAAAATGGCTCGGTAACTGGGCCTGATTTTCATTTTTTCAGGAGACTACACGCCCGGGCGCCTGATGCTTTAAGTCACAGATACCAATTTAAAAAATTGTGTTTTATAGCCTCCGGCGCCCGGGGAGTCTCATTCCACTTCGACCAGATCAAAGCTCTGTTTAATCTTCCCTCCCTCACGAATCGAGGTAAGCACGCTATTCAAGCGTGTCGGATCAAACGCCTGCGTCTGCAACTTGGCAATCTCGACATACAGGTTGGTTGCCGCTAGCACATTACTGGAGATGTCTTGGTCGCTATGTACCACGCCAAAACTCACGTCCGGGCCGATCAGGTCGATAGTCTTGTTATCCAGCAACAGAGTATCGAACTCTGAGACTAGCGCGTGGGTAACGGTGTATTGTCCAGCCGGGGTGGTAATTACCTGGGGGGTTTCAAATTCGATGGTTTCTCGTGATTTCACATAGGTCCCTGGCGCCGCTACCGCCATGGGCAAGGCAAGACCAAAGCGCACCGATTTCGCCTTGGCGGATTTCACGTTGCCCTCTTTGTCGATAACAAATTGACGGCGCAGACCCGGTTCCATGCCCAGCGCCATCACCCGCCCCGTTTCATCCTGCCAAGAGAGCCCTACTTCATAACCGTCATCAAATTCCTGCAACACTTCCCAGATAATAATCTGGTGTCCTCTGGCTGGATTTTTTATAACCGACTTGTCACCGACCTTTGCATCTTCATGGATATAAACGTGATCCGGCGCTTTCATTGCCGCAACCATGGGTACTTCCAGCAGGGAACAACCCTGCAGCATAGCCAGAGCAGAAAAACCTGCCATCTAGGCAAATCGACATTGCGTCATTAACCCCATACCTTCCCCCGATTAAAAATGCGCCGCAGCACTAAAAAGATAACATTACCGTATAATGTCGGACTACTGCGTTAATTTTTTATTCATTTTGTATGAGATCAGGTGGAGCAAGAGATCGCTATCACTTGTCCAACGACAAGCTCCACGTTTAGAGTCTGCAGAACACGGGGCATCACATAAAATGTTGGCGGGTAGCGAAGACGCATGCACACCGCGCCAGTTTATTCACCAGGTAGCGCTATTTTTTCGAGCTAGGCTGTAAGGTTACCGGCCGGGCTAATGCATCAGTGGCTTGCGGTGGTTTTTCGTCTAGGTCTTTTCGGGCGCCGCAGGCAACACATTCCATCCATTGCTGATCACCCTCTATGACGCGCTGTATCTTGTCCATCTGCCCACACTCAGGGCAGCTAGCACCAGCAATAAATTGGCGTTTCATCATCTCTCTCTAGTTAACGCCAAGCGCCCGGTGCCACACGTATTCGCGTCGACTCCGGGCGTTCGGTATCAGGTATTTTATCCATTAATCCCGCAATGACGTAGCAACGGTTCTACGCTCGGTTCACGACCACGGAACGCCTTGAAAAGCTCCATGGGTTCGCGGCTACCGCCTTTGGCAAGAATTTCCGTACGAAATGCCCGTCCGGTTTCTTCGTTGAACTCGCCCTCTTCTTCAAAGCGAGAATAGGCATCCGCCGATAACACTTCTGCCCATTTGTAACTGTAATAACCTGCGGCATAACCACCGGCGAAAATATGCCCGAAGCTATTGGGGAAACGGTTAAATGAGGGCGGCCGAATCACTGCTACTTGTTCGCGCACCTCATCCAATATCTGATAAATATTCAGCCCCGGCTGGTATTCAGCATGGATGCGCATGTCAAATAGAGAAAATTCAATCTGCCTCACCATCTGCATGGCACCCTGAAAGTTTTTTGCGGCAAGCATTTTTTCCAGCTTTTCCTTCGGTAACGGCTCGCCAGTTTGATAATGACCGGAAATCAGAGCAATGCCTTCCTCGGTCCAGCACCAGTTTTCCAAAAACTGGCTAGGCAGCTCCACCGCATCCCACGCCACACCATTAATCCCGGAAATACCGGACACATCTTGCTCGGTGAGCATGTGGTGTAAACCGTGGCCGAATTCATGGAACAGGGTCACGACTTCGTCGTGGGTCAACAAACCCGGCTTACCACCAGCCGGCGGGGCGAAATTACAGGTCAGGTAAGCCACCGGGGTCTGCACGCTGCCATCAGGCTGACGACGACGGATGCGAGCATCATCCATCCAAGCCCCCCCACGCTTGCCAGTACGGGCATACATATCCAGATAGAACGCCGCACGGACACCTCCATCGTCATCCACCAACTCGTAGAAGCGCACATCCTCGTGCCAAGTGTCCACGTCTTTGCGTTGTTTAAACTGAATGCCGAACAGCTTGCCGACCACCGAAAACATGCCATTGATTACCGTGTCTGCCGGAAACCAGGGGCGCAACTCTTCTTCTGAAATATCGTAGCGGGCTTCGCGTAAACGCTCACTCCAAAAACCAATATCCCATGGATTCAAATCCCCCACGCCTTGCTCGGCAGCAAACGCTTTGAGTTCCGCTAGCTCCTGCTCCGCCTGGGGTTTGGCGCGGCGCGCCAAGTCTTCGAGAAACTGTACAACCTCACTAACATCTCTGGCCATTTTCGTCGCCAAAGACTTTTCCGCGTAGTTAGCGAAACCCAATAGCTGAGCCTGTTGATGTCGCAGCGCCAGGATCTCATCGATAATTTTCGCATTATCAAATTGGCCAGCTTGTGGACCTTGATCAGAGGCCTTGGTGGTCCAAGCGGTATATATCTCTTTACGCAGTTCTGCGTTCTTACAGTGGCTCATCACCGCAATAAAAACCGGGGCGTCCAGGGTCAGTAGCCAACCCTCTTTGTCCTCTGCTTTAGCCCGATCTGCGGCGCCGGCCTTCGCGCTTTCGGGCAAGCCATCGAGTTCATTTTCATCGGTGATGTGTTTGCTCCATGCTTGAGTAGCATCAAGCGCGTTATCCGAGAATTTGCTGGTCAACTCAGATAACCGTTTTGAATTTTCCATGTATTGCGTTTTCTTTTCTTCCGGCAAGTCCACACCGGACAAACGGAAATCGCGCAGAGTATTGTCGATATCTTTTTGCTGGGCTTCACTCAGCGTGGCCCACTGATCGCTATCGCGCAGCGCCTGATAGGCAGCACAAAGGGCCGTATTCTGCCCCACTTCAGTACCGTATTCGCTAAGCAGCGGCAGGCAACTATTATAGGCATTACGCAAGGTTTCATTCTGGGCCACGGCATTCAAATGCCCGGCCGGGCCAAATGCTTTACCGAGACGGTCATCTTCCTGATCCAATGCCTGTACCAGGTGGTCATAATCGAAATTACCTTCGGCCAGCACCTGCTCGATACGGGCACGGCCCTCTGCTACCAGCTGCTCCACGGCAGGGAGAACATGTTCTGGCCGGATCTGTGAAAAAGGGGGAAGTGCTGGATAATCAATCAGCGGATTGTTGCTCATGGGTGTCCTGTCCTGCTTCGGGTTCAGCGTGTGTCTGCGCGGGCGGCAGCCGGTGACGAGCAGTGTCGTCCGGCTGCAACAGCATCTGGAATACCAGCCACTTGCTTAGCAGAAAAACGCCAAGCAAGATCAGTATGGCTAACATTATACGGGCGGGCTGGCGTTGCATGCTCGTCCCTGGCCATTGAAATGAACTATCGAGTGTATCAGTGATGGGGATTCGCCGCTTTGAAGACAAGGCCCCGCAGTTGGGGAAACGGGTATTTGTAGATGAGGACGCCACCGTGATTGGCGAGGTCATACTGGGCGACGATTGTTCGGTGTGGCCCAAGGCTGTGATTCGGGGCGACATGCACGCTATTCGTATCGGTAACCGGGTCAGCATTCAGGATAACGCTGTACTACACATCACTCACGACTCCCCGTTCAATCCCGGCGGCTTCGGGCTGCAGGTCGGCGACGATGTCACCCTGGCTCACCAAGCCATGTTGCACGGCTGCACCCTCGGCAACCGGGTCATGGTGGGTATGCAGGCAATCATTATGGACGGTGCTATTGTGGAAGACGATGTGATTGTCGCCGCCGGCTCATTGGTTGGGCCCGGCAAAAACCTTGAAAGCGGCCACCTGTATCGCGGCCAACCCGCGCGCAAAATCCGTCCGCTCACCGAGAAAGAAAAAACCTTTTTGCCTTATGTGGCGGGTAATTATGTGCGCTTGAAAGATCGATATTTGAAAAGCAGCCAATAATCAGAACATCTAGTAGCTGAGCAAAAATTAAGCGCTTCCTAATCGGTGATTATTCCCTTCGTTCACTTTCCTGATCGCACGTAAGCAAGCTCACAGCTAAATTTTCCACATGAACGACATGTTGCCAAAACTGGCGCTTTCATCCCGGCTGCGCAGAGGCGAGGTGGAGCTTTGTATTGCCAAAGTGAACGAAAAGGTATCCCAGTGAACGCCGCCGCCCGCGGTCACACCCAACACCCCGTCGCGCGTTTCCACGTTATATTGCCTAGCGTGGGTCTCCAGGTAGGAATATCCAATATACTCACCAAAAGTGGAGATAAAAACTTCCCAGCCGAAGCCTGTGCCATCAAACAGCCCAACCAATGAGCCGGCTGTACCAATACCCGCATAGTCAGGAATAAAATTACGCGGCAGATTGTGACCCACACGAAAGAAGCCACCGGCGGAACTGGTCCCGTGAAAATTGTTGGCATCTACACCCCAGGCATAACCGAGCTCACCCTGAAGCGCTGAATCCCACTGGAACTGTTTGAAACGGCGGGCATTAATGAAATAGAGGCCGCCAATCAAGTCCGTGCCCAACTGGTTATCCCACCCCTGCGGCTCATCAGACCCGGTGACCTTGTGGGCCAATTTTTGGCTTTGCTCCGCGCCCGAAGACGGACCCACTACACCAAGTCGCATGCCGTACCCTACCAGGCTATCGTCATCCCAACTGAACAGCCCCATTTCCAGGTTGCTGTATCCCGCATAAGGTAAATCATTGTAATTGGGGGCGGACTGACTGATATCCTTAGGCGTAATCATCATCTGTTCTAAGCTGAACGTCAGAGCATGCTGATCATCACGGAAGGCAATCCCCGGTAAGGGCGATAAAAAATCCGCCACTCCACAGGTAACATTGCTATTACTCTCACAATGGTCGTGAGCCTCTCCCACCCAACTGATACGCACGCCATTGGTGTAATGCCCGTCAGAACCAACAAACAAGTCATTATCCCAGGACAAGCCGAATGTAGAAGCTATAACACTTACTGGCAGCAATACGCCTAACAACAGAATAAAGCGCAGAAACATATTTCACTCGGCATCAATGTGAAGCGGCCCTGATGATGAGCCGTCCCCCAACGCACAGGGGGGTTAAAAACGCCAACGACGCTGCATGACCAAAAACGCAAACGATGCTGACCACGTTATCAATATCAAACCATTCAGGGCTTCTACCCCAGCAATCAGACGCAAGGTTCCCACTGGAAATAGATCCCCCAACCCCAAAGAGGTATAGCAGGCGGCAGAGAAATACAGGTGATCCAAAAAACTGCCGTTCACCGCCCCGCCAATGCTCATGGCAGTATCTCCCACGTCCAACAGCAGATACACCCAAGCATAGAGTGTTATTTCCACCATGTGAGCCGCGAACATAACAATCACCACCACCAGGATTTCGCCGCGGAAACTTTTCCAGCGCTTAAGTAAGCCTGACAGGCTAGCCAAGGTCCAATAATGCAACATCACCGTAGCCAGCACCATGATCAGACTGACCACAGACGCGTACACGACCTCATACATTACTGTACCGTCAGCCATGGGCTGCTAACGCAACGAGGCCATGACGGGCGCGGTATTCGGACGCCAGCCCCGCCAGATTTCAAATGCTTCCGCGGCCTGCTCAACTAACATACCCAAACCATCCGCTGTAGCCGCAGCCCCTTGCTGCTCTGCCCAGCGCATGAACGGGGTGGGCTCACTACCATAAACCATGTCGTAGGCCACCGCGCCCTCTGCCAGCAAACCATCAGGCAAGGCGGGCATCTCACCGTGCAAGCCCGCCGAAATCGCATTAATTACCAGATCAAACTGCCCCATGAGGTTATCCAGGCCCCCCCCCAGCACGGGTGGGCCTTCTCCTTTCATGACGTTGCCCGCCAAGGCTTCGGCTTTCTCCTTGGTGCGATTAGCAATGCGCAACAAGGTGGGCTCTTGCGCCAGTATCGGCCCCAGCACACCGCGCACAGCACCCCCCGCACCCAGAATAAGCACCCGCTTCTTACGAATTGTCCAACCCTGATTATCACGGATATCTTTTACCAAGCCCGCGCCATCGGTGTTATCCCCATGCAGCTGATCGCCATCCCACCACAGGGTGTTCACCGCACCGGCCTGGTCTGCCCGCTCGGTGATGGCATCACACAGCGCAAAGGCTTGCTCCTTAAAAGGAACGGTGACATTTGCCCCCAGCCCGCCGGCCTCACGGAAGGCCTGCACCGCCCCTGCGAAATCATCCAAGGGCGCTTCGCGTTTTTCATATTGCACGGGGTCGCTATGCTGGGCAGCGAATGCATGGTGAATTTCTGGCGAACGCGAGTGACTTACCGGATTACCAAAGACACAATATAACCCGGTATCCGCCCTGTCTTTTTCTCCGCTCATACCCACTCCCGGTGAATCAAAAATTTATGGTAAAGCTCACTCTCGGCACTGTTCGGTTCGGGGTGGTAATCGTAGTCCCAGCGTACCAACGGCGGCAGCGACATTAGGATTGATTCGGTACGGCCACCAGACTGCAGGCCAAAGATAGTGCCGCGATCGTAGACTAGGTTGAACTCCACATAACGACCACGGCGGTACAGCTGAAACTGGCGTTCGCGATCGCCAAATTCATGATCTTTACGGCGCGCCAAAATCGGCTGATAGGCCGGAACATAGGCATCACCGATGCTGCGCATCAAGGCAAAGCTCGTATCGAAATCAAACCGGTTCAGATCATCAAAAAACAGCCCCCCCACCCCGCGCGGTTCATTGCGATGCTTGAGATAGAAGTAATCATCACACCAGGTTTTGAATTCCGGATAGATTTCCTTACCAAATGGTTGGCAGGCAGCTTTAGCAGTCTGGTGCCAGTGCACCACGTCCTCCTCGAAGCCGTAATAAGGCGTTAGGTCAAAGCCGCCGCCAAACCACCACACAGGGGCTTCGCCTTCTTTTTCTGCTACAAAAAAGCGGACATTGGCATGGCTAGTAGGAACGTAGGGATTTTTCGGATGAATCACCAGTGACACGCCCATGGCCTGAAAACTACGGCCGGCCAACTCCGGGCGCGCCTCAGTAGCCGAGGGCGGCAACTGCTCACCGAACACATGGGAAAAATTCACTCCACCCTTTTCAATCACGGCACCATTTTCCAGCACCCGACTACGACCACCCCCGCCTTGCTCCCGCTCCCAGCTATCTTCACGGAAAGTGGCTGCGCCGTCTTCAGCGCCCAGCGCATCGCAAATTCGGTCCTGCAAATCCAACAGGTAGTCTTTCACCGCCTGCAGCGAAACCTCTGACATGGTGCTCTCCCCCGGGGCTATCGGTGTGTTCATGGTCGCAAGATGCGCCCACTTTCCAAGTCAATAATGGTAGAGGGTTTGGCTGCCCGGTCACAGGCACCACTGACAATAAAGTCGAGCTGGTTACCCAGCTGGCGAGCCACCTGATAACGATTACGCGCTGCCGGGCGGCCACTGATGTTGGCACTGGTGGAAATGATCGGCTGACCGGCCAGCTGGCATAACTGCCGCGCCAGCGGGTGGTCCGGCACCCGCACCGCCACCTTACGGTGCTCCCCTCGCACCCAGGCAGGCAAGCGATCACTAGCATCAACCAGGTACGTTATCGGAGCCGGCCATTTTTTCTCCAACTGAGCCGATTGCTGTTCGTTCAGGTGCAAATACGGCCCCAACTGCGCCAAGCTCTCACCAATCAGAATCAGCCCTTTGCTCACCGGCCGATGTTTGATGGCTAGCAACTGCATAACCGCGTTTCGGTTAAAAGGGTCGCAGCCCAGACCATAAACGGACTCGGTAGGATAGGCCACAACGCCGCCTTCCTGAATGATCTGTGCCGCACTGAGCAGATGCTGATCCATGACAAAGCCCTGAAAGCAAAAGCGGCAAATTACCCTGCACAGCTCAGGGACTCAAGCGTGGGAATCCATGGAAAGACCTTGCCTGCTCAATCTTCGCTCCCCTGACGCTTAAGATACCCGCCAGCCACCCGTTCCACCCAGCCCTCCAGCTCCAAATCCGCCAACTGCCCAGCGAGCGCCGCGACCGGCAAGCCAGTCCGCTCCTGTAGTGCGTCAAGAGAATTAACCCCACTGGTGAGCTGGGTCAGCAATGCTGGCGCTTCGCAGTGAATCCCGGCGGCCTCGACACTGCGCTGAAAATCACCAAAAGCCTGAAATATATCGTCCACGGACTCCAGCCAGCTGGCGCCATCACGCAGTAGCTGGTGGCATCCCTTGCTGAGCGGATTATGGATGCTGCCCGGAATCGCAAAGACCTCTCGGTTTTGAGCCAGCGCGGTACGTGCAGTAATCAACGAACCACTTTTAATGGCGGCCTCCACCACAATAGTCGCCAGGCTGAGACCGCTGATAACACGATTACGCATTGGGAACTGTGCCGGAAGCGGACGCGCGCCCGGCGCGAATTCCGACACCAGCGCACCCCCAGTATCCACAATTTCTTCAGCCAACGAACCGTTACGGGGCGGGTAGATGCGATCCGGGCCATTACCCATTACTGCCACCGAGCGCCCAGCACTGACCGCACCACGATGTGCCGCAGCATCAATACCCAACGCCAACCCACTAGCAATTACAAATCCACTTGCCGCCAGTTTGCGAGCAAATCGGCGGCTATTATCTAGGCCATCGGCAGACGCATTACGCGCCCCCACGATCGCCAGAGCCGGTGAATTCAACGCCTCTACGTTACCGCGCACGGCGATTACGCCAGGAGGATCATGAATCTGTGCTAATAACGGCGGGTAATCTTCATCACCAAACGCAATCCAGCGCCAACCTTGTCCGCTCAATTGCTCATAATACGCCTGGAGATTACCCGTATTGTCCAACAGGCTGGCTCGCTCTTTCAGGCCGGCCGGTAACAGAGGAAGAAAATCAGAGGCCGCAGCAGAGACGCTCCGGTGTTGTTTCAAAGCGCGCCCCAAGGCCGCTGAAGAGGGGGAAAACAACGCCTGCAATAGAAGGCGCTTAAATTGTCCGTCCATTCGCCCACCTCCTTGTGTGCGTTGACGGTTTATCAGGCGTCGAAACGCCGGCGGTGAGCGCTACCGCATAGGAATCAGTAACTACCCGCCGGACTTTCAGCGATGTCGTTCATGTAAATAGGTCGAGTGGACTCCATAATCAAGCTGTAGCTGACCTTATCGAAAACCCGGAAGATCACCATGGAACCCGTTCTCTCGCGGGGCAGCTGAACCATGTCACCCTGCTGACGATCACGAACCACTTCGCCCTGACCATATATATCCAACACATTGCCTTCTTTCAGACCATCACGCAGGCCCTTGTTAATCACTACTACGTCGTTACGGGCCACACTGTTAAGACGATCGAAGAAGCGAATCACTTTCGCCTCAATCTTAGTATCTGGTGCAGACGGGTACAGTACGGCTCGAACACGGCGATCTTCCGTGGAGAACAGGCGGTCATCAATTCGCAGATCCTCACTGGAGTCGGTGACTCGTAGAGAAATCATGTCGTCATCGTGGCTGGACACTCGACCGAGGCCGATTTGACGAGCTTCGTAGCCCAGCACCTCATTGGTATCCGGGTCCACGTACTGTTCACCGGTCCGATAAAAACCGTAGCCCTGCTCCAAACCTTCCCATTGCGTTTTAGTGTCACGGGCATAGACCGTATCGCCTTCACCGAAGATGACACGTCGATCACGGCCACCCACCAGATAAGGCGCTTCAATGATTTGCTGGCGATCGACCACCAGCCCTTCCTTCAGATAGGACTGGATGGCACTAGCCGGAATAGCAGGAATAGCCTGGTCATTGGCAATTTCACGCACCCGCGGGGTGAGTTTCACTGTACCATTGGACATCACGGTCTCTTCCACGCCCCGCTTCACCGAAAGGCGCGGTTCACCGTCAACATAGGAAAGGCGGATTTCGTCACCGGGATATATCAGGTGAGGGTTACTGATTTCCTCATTAATCTGCCAGATTTCTGGCCATTGCCACGGTTCTTGTAAAAAACGGCCGCTGATATCCCAAAGGGTATCGCCGTTTTTCACGAAATACTTGCTGGGGTGCCCATCTTTGAGCACCACCGCTGCGGAGGCCATACCAGACACCGCCAGCACCAGGCCAAAGGTCAAGGCGCGCTGGACCGATTTCATCATCATCGGATTCCTTTTATCATTATTGGACTCATCCCCGAGAGCGACCGCGACCCCTTTATTGTAGACGCGGTTCCTTTTGGATATTAGCAATGCGATCATATATTTAGCAACCGAAATTCGAGTACTACTGCAACTTCTGAGAAGGTACATGGCTAAACTGGAAATACTGGAATTCCCCGATCCCCGGCTACGCACAGTAGCAAAGCCGGTGGAAAAGGTAGATGACGAGCTTCGCAAACTGATCGACGACATGTTCGAAACCATGTATGCGGCCCCAGGAATCGGCCTAGCAGCCACCCAAGTTGATGTGCATATCCAGCTGATCGTTATGGATCTGTCTGAAGATCACAATAAACCCATGGTATTCATCAACCCGCAGATCACCCCTCTCACCGAAGAACAGGCCCCGTACGAAGAAGGCTGCCTGTCGGTGCCCGGGTTCTACGAAAAGGTGACTCGCCCGGCACGGGTGCGCATTAATGCTTTGGACCGTGACGGCAACGCTTTTGAAGTGGAGGCAGACGAACTGCTCGCCACCTGTATCCAGCATGAAATGGATCATTTGGACGGCAAGCTGTTTGTGGACTACGTTTCCCGCCTGAAGCGAGACCGCATTAAGAAGAAGCTGGAAAAGATTCACCGGCAGCAGGGCTGAATTGAGAATTTACATTTTAAAAGCGCGAAACAGCTTCCAAGGTAACGAACCGTCGTACCCGCGATTTCAACCTTACCGCGCGGCCATGACCTTAAACGTGAATTGCCTGAAGAGATGCCCGCTTGCGCTTTCAGCTTTGCTCTAGCCACGCATCTCCACCATTGACACTAACCGACCTAAAGGCCATTTTTTGAAACCCTTACGTCTCGCCTTCGCCGGCACCCCGGATTTCGCCGCCGCCAGCCTACAGGCCGTGCTGGATAACGGTCATCAGGTTGTGGCAGTGCTTACCCAGCCGGATCGCGCCGCCGGGCGCGGCAAGAAACTGCAGCAAAGCCCGGTCAAACAACTGGCCCATAGCCAAGGCATTACCGTACTGCAGCCGGAAAACCTCAAGGGCGAAGCCATTCACCAGCAGCTGCGTGACCTAAACCTGGATGCACTAGTAGTGGTGGCCTACGGCCTGATCATTCCTCAAGCAGTGCTGGACATGCCGCGGCTGGGCTGCCTGAATGTGCACGGCTCGCTATTGCCGCGCTGGCGCGGTGCCGCGCCCATCCAGCGGGCCATTACCGCTGGCGACACGGAAACAGGCAACACCATTATGCAAATGGAAGCCGGGCTCGATACCGGCCCCATGCTGCTGAGTGAATCACTGCCCATCGGCGATAGCGAAACCGGCGGCGAACTGCATGATCGATTGGCCGCCCAAGGCGCTCGCCTGCTAGTCACCGTGCTGCAGGACCTAGAAAAGTACCTGGCCAACGCCACGCCACAACCAGATGAAGGCATCACTTACGCCCATAAGCTAAGCAAGGCCGAAGCGCGGCTGGATTTTCGCCTGCCCACAGGCGCCCTCTACAATCGCATTCGAGCTTTCAACCCTTTCCCGGTGAGCTGGGTGCCGCTGAACGGTCAGCCCATGCGCATCTGGCGCGCCAGTGAAAGCCCACAACCGGCACAAGCAAATGATGAACCGGGCTATATTCTCAGCGTGGACGACCAAGGTATCCATGTGGCCACCGGCGATGGCAGCCTGATACTTGAAGAACTTCAATTGCCCGGCAAACGACGGATGGCGGTATCCGACCTACTACGAGGCAACCCCACCTTGTTTTCGGTAGGCGAACCGCTGGGCGATGCCATTATCAATGAATCTGGTGACCACAGTGGCAACGCCTGACCCGCGCCTGAGCGCGGTACGCGCGCTAAACCGGGTACTGCCAGGCAAGGGCGACGGCGAAAGTCTCCGCGAGGTACTGCGCGACTTCCCATTGCAAGGTAGCGACGGCGGACAAATGCGCGATATTTGCTTTGGCGTCTGCCGCCATTTGCGTCCTCTCAATCACTGGCTTAATCAACAGCTATCCAAACCCCTCAAGGGCAGCGCCCAACCGGTACGCCTAGCCTTGCTGGCGGGCCTCTACGAGCTATGGTTCAGCAACCGGCCGGCCCACGCCATCGTCAACGCCTACCCGCAGCTATGCCGAAAGCTGAAAGCCCCCTGGGCTGCGGGCCTTAGCAATGCGGTGCTGCGCAAAGCTAGCCAGATCACCCTTGAGCAAGCCGTGGCCGACGCCCCCATCAATATCCAGTTAAGCCTGCCGGACTGGCTGTTTAAACGCTGGGAAAAGGATTGGCCCAACAACGCCGACGCCATGGCCCGCGCCAACCTGCAAACGCCCCCATTTACCTTGCGAGTAAATCGGCAGCAGCAACAACGAGCTGATGCCATCGCCGCCTTGGGCGAAGGCGCCCGCGCCGGCTACATCGCCCCTTACAGCATTTACCTGCAGCCCGCCCGCCCGGTGCTCCAACTGCCCGGCTTTGAGCAGGGCGCCCTGTCCGTTCAGGACGAGGCCGCCCAGTTGCCTGCTGAATTGCTGCAAGCCCCGGCAAAGGGTCGCATCCTGGATGCCTGCGCCGCCCCCGGGGGCAAAACTGGTCAACTACGTGAGAAATTCCCAGCCGCAGATCTCTCTGCGCTGGAACTAGAAGGTAAACGGCTAGCGCGCATCCGCGAGAACCTGGCGAGGCTGGGCACCGACGTGACCCTGCTGCAGGGTGACGCCAGCGATCCGAAAACCTGGTGGGACGGCACCCCCTTTGATGCCATTTTGCTGGACGCGCCCTGCTCCGCCACTGGCATCCTGCGCCGCCAGCCAGATGTGAAGTGGCATCGCAAAGCCTCGGACATCGGTGTACTGGTTGATTTACAAGCGCGCATGCTGGATGCACTATGGCCCCTGCTCAAACCTGGCGGCATGCTGGTGTATGCCACCTGTTCGGTACTGCGAGACGAGAACGATCATCAGGTGCGTAACTTCCTGCAACGTCAGCCACAGGCTAGAGATGTGACGCCACGGCCGGAAGGGGCCACAATGGTGGACGCAGGGTGGCAACTGTTCCCGGAACAACTCGGTCCGGACGGTTTCTACTTGGCTTGCCTGCGTAAAGAATCGGGGGCCCAACTCAGTTCATGAAAATTATTATTCTCGGTGCTGGCCAAGTCGGCGGTACTCTGGCCGAAAACCTGGCCAATGAACGCAACGACATCACCGTCATCGACACCGATGATGAGCGCCTGCGCGAGCTGGGCGACCGGCTAGATATCGGCACAGTACGCGGCATGGGCTGCTACCCGGCCGTACTCAAGAATGCCGGCGCTGAAGATGCGGACATGCTCATCGCGGTGACCAACTCTGACGAGGTCAACATGATTGCCTGTCAGGTGGCCTACTCCCTATTCCGCACACCCTCCAAGATCGCCCGCATTCGTACCGCCCACTACACCAGCCGCTCGGAAAAACTGTTCAACGAAAATGCCCTGCCCATTGATGTAATCATCAGCCCCGAACAGGTGGTAACCGATTACATCAAGCGTCTGATTGAACACCCAGGTGCCCTGCAGGTAGTAAACTTTGCCGGCGGCCGAGTACAACTGGTCGCTGTGCGGGCCTATTACGGCGGCCCACTGGTGGGCAACGAATTACGCGAATTGCGCACACACATGCCCAACGTGGATACCCGCGTGGCGGCTATTTTCCGTCGTGGCCGCCCCATCATCCCGGAAGGCAACACGGTTATCGAAGCCGATGATGAAGTGTTTTTCATCGCTGCCAAAAATGATATCCGTGCCGTTATGAGTGAACTGCGTCGGTTAGAACATAACTACAAGCGCATCATTATCGCTGGCGGCGGCAATATTGGTTACCGCCTAGCCAAAACTATTCAGCATCGCTACAACGTTAAAGTCCTTGAGCGCATGCCCAAACGGGCTGAATGGCTGGGTGAAAAACTACACCAAACAGTGGTGCTGCAAGGGTTGGCCACCGACCGAGACGAACTACTCAAAGCCAACATCGAAAACACCGATGTATTCTGCGCGCTGACCAACGATGACGAAGCCAACATCATGGCCTCACTGCTGGCAAAACGACTGGGCGCTCGTAAAGTGATGACCCTGATTTCCAACCCGGCCTATGTAGATCTGGTACAAGGGCATGACATTGACATCGCCATCTCGCCTCAGCAGTCCACCATTGGTAGTCTGCTTAGCCATGTGCGCCGAGGCGATGTAGTCAATGTTTATTCCCTTCGCCGGGGCGCGGCAGAAGCCATCGAAGCGATTGCCCACGGCGACGCCAAGTCATCCAAAGTGGTGGGGCGCGCCATTGATGAAATTGACCTGCCAGAAGGCACCACCATTGGTGCCGTAGTGCGCGGCGAAAAAGTGCTGATTGCCCACGACCATGTGGTGATCGAACCGAACGATCACGTCATCCTGTTCCTGATCGATAAACGCCGAACCCGAGACGTGGAAAAACTATTCCAGGTCGGCTTTACGTTTTTTTAGGAAACGCATGCACGCAAAAACGCAAAAATGCACTACGCACAAGCAAAGCCGTGGCTTCATCAGGTTGCCGCGTGATGCGTGGTCCGTGCCGGTTTGCCAGCAGGTACCCTCATGCACTTCGCGTTAATTTCGAAAATCCTCGGTCTGCTGCTCGTCGTCTTCAGCTTTACCATGATGCCGCCAGTGGCAGTGTCATATTGGTATCAGGAAGGCAGTGAAACCCCCTTTCTAATTTCCTTTGTGATTACCCTAGCGCTTGGGTTGAGCCTTTGGCTGCCGTTCTTTCGTAATAAATCAGAGTTACAGACCCGTGACGGCTTCCTGGTGGTCACTCTTTTCTGGTCGGTACTGGGTGTAATCGGGGCACTACCGCTAATCATCAGCGATGACGTGCCGGTGGGATTCACCGATGCGGTATTCGAATCCATATCCGGCCTAACCACCACCGGCGCCACCATTCTGTCGGGAATCGATTTCCTGCCCAAATCCATTCTGTACTACCGCCAGCAGCTGCAGTGGCTCGGCGGCATGGGCGTAGTAGTATTAGCCGTAGCGATTTTGCCCATGCTTGGCATCGGCGGCATGCAGCTATACAAGGCCGAAATTCCCGGCCCCATGAAAGATACCAAACTGACCCCGCGCATTGCGGAAACCGCCAAGGCGCTTTGGTTTATCTATCTGTTCATTACCATTGCTTGCGCCGTCCTTTACTGGGCGTTTGGCATGACTGTTTTTGATGCCATCTGCCACAGCTTTAGTACCGTCGCCACCGGAGGCTTTTCCACCCACGATGCCTCCATGGCCTACTGGGATAATGCCCTTATCGATTGGACAGCCACCATTTTTATTCTTATCGGCGGGCTCAACTTCGCCTTGCACTTTGCCGTATGGCGAGGCCGGTCACTGCTGGCTTATCTACGAGACCCAGAGTTCCGCTTTTTCATCGGCTTATTCCTGATCTACACCGCCATCATTACTGTCGGCCTGCTGTTCTTTCATTATGATTTTACCGTGGATGACGCCCTGCGCCATTCCGCCTTCCAAGTAGCCTCGTTCAGTACCGGTACCGGGCTGACCAGCACCAACGCTGCAGCCTTCCCTGGGTTTATTCCCTTCTTGTTGGTATTTACCAGCTTTATTGGCGGCTGTGCCGGCTCAACCGGCGGCGGCATGAAAGCCGTACGCGCAGCGCTGGTTTACCACCACAGCATTCGCGAACTACGTCGACTCATTTACCCCAACGGCGTGTTTGCTTTGCGCTTCGGACGTCAAACGATTCCCGACAGGGTGCTCCAAGCAGTATGGGGCTTTGTGGGTGTTTATATCGCTATTTCGGTTATTTTTACCCTACTGTTTACTATGACCGGCATGGACCTAACCACTGCTGTCAGCGCCGTGGCGGCCAGCCTCAACAACCTAGGAGTGGGTATCGGCCAGGTAGGTGGCGGCTTTGCCAATATCACCGACAGCGCCAAATGGATGATGACCGTACTAATGGTCGCCGGACGGCTGGAAATCTTTACTCTACTAGTGCTATTCACGCCGATGTTCTGGAAGCAGTAACACAAACTGCAACTAATCGTAACACTACGAGCACCCACCAAAGCCTCTCCCCACCCTCTTTAGTATGCGTATACAACGCTGAACGGGCTTTCTATCGCTATAGGCTTACATAACCCTCCCTTTTTAAGCCCGATTAGTTATCTTCCGCTCTCCATTGATGCCATAAAGGAATAAAAATACATCAAGCCAAAATTAACCCGTTTTCAAACCATTCTTTTAATGCCCTTAATAACAATAACTTAAACATAAAACAGCAATAGTTTCGCTTCATCATCTCTTGCGAATACCATTCAAGTATATAAGCAAAGGGGGAGGCACTTAAAATTTATAAGTAGCGACAGTCCAAATGTGATTTGGTTTACAGAAGGTTACGTTGAATAACCTAACAACAACATTTGGAGTACAAAAATGAACAATTTCACTCGCATCATATCCATCGCCGCTATCAGCGGCATCAGCTCAATCGCCATAGCCAACACCGGTGAAGTAATTTTCAACGGGGTGGTCAGCGACACAACGTGCACGTTGGATGTCTCCCAACAAGGGATCGCCCAAGCAGATAACACCGTCACTCTGGATCCAATTACTACCGCCGAGTTCCTAGCTTCAGATACCGCCTACAAGGCAACCGGATTCTCCCTTGTTGCTACCGATGCAGGCTCTGCGACATGTAATCTGACCGGCAAAGGCGCCTCCGTACAGTGGACAGGTCAACTTTATGTCGGTCATAACATCCTGCAAAACATCGCTACTGGCGGTGCTGCCAATGTTGGCATGCAGCTGCTTGAATCTGATGGCACAACACCAGTAACCGTTAATGGCTCTCCATCGATCATTGCCGATGCTTCAGGTGCGAGTCTTGACTTCAATGTAGGCTATGCCGCCACTGACGCTACCGCAGTAACAGAAGGTCAGGTTCGCTCCATCGCCAACTACTCAATTGTTTTTAACTGAGTGAAGCACCGGGGGGAGGCCTGCCTCCTCCCCTTTACGGCGAAGGGCGTCCCAAATGGCACATCAGAAGAAGAGATATACGGTTAACTCTTTAGGGCTATTCATTCTGATTGCCTCAGCGCAAGCGGCTAATGCCGAGCAAGAGACTCAAACAACAACCCACTTCACATCTCATTTTTTTGTCAACCAGAACAATACCAACATAGACATTAGTCACCTTGAAAAGGGGCAAGGTCTGATACCGGGGATTTACCCTCTCAGCATTTCAGTTAACGGTGCTCAGGTCACAGATACAGACGTGGAAGTCATCTCTCAAGAAAACGGCACAGCACCATGCATCACTCACCCTCTCGCTGTGCAATTGGGAATCAATACCCCCTACTATTCTCGTTACACAGATATAACCATGCGCTGCATCGATATAGCTGCTGCACCAAACAGTTTCTTAACACTGAACGCCAAACGCATGAATCTTGATATACGGGTCCCACAAATTGCATTAACCACAACCCGGCAGTTGATAGAGCCAAATTTATGGAATAAGGGTATCAACAACTTTCGGATGAACTATCTGGCTTCAGGAAGCAAGCAATCAAGAGACCAACAAAGCAGTAGGTCCCAATTTTATACTGACCTCAATCTGGGTGCAGATATCAATGGCATTCACTTTCGTAGCAACCTAAATTATTCAGACTCTACCGGGCAAGAGGCTGACTGGCAGAGTAAAGAAAGCTATGCCTACACCGCAATACCCTCTTTGAGAAGCGAACTCACCGCGGGGGAAACCTTTCTTCGCAGCAATCTCATCGACGGGTTTGCCTTTACCGGAATCAGTCTAGGCACTGATCGCGCCATGCTAGAACCCCGATTTCAGGGTTATGCACCTGTCATTAGGGGCATTGCCCAGAGTAACGCCAGGGTATCAATTACGCAGAACAGCTATACCATTTATGAACAGTTTGTCCCACCGGGTGAATTTGCCATTGATGATATACCATCGCTGAGCAATGGCGACTTAACCGTCACTATTACTGAAGAAGATGGCTCGCAAAAACGCTTTGTTCAGCCCTACACCCAAATCCCGAATCTAGTCAGGCCGGGGCTATGGGAGTATGCAATTACAGCAGGCAAATATCGTAACGATAATACCGATGAGCCTTGGTTCATCAATGCTGAAATCAGCCATGGCTTGGATAACGATGTTACCTTATTTGGCGCAAGCCTAGTAAGCCAAGAGTATTCGATACACACCATGGGAGTAGGCTTCAACCTGGGCAAACTGGGTGGATTTTCTGTGGATGCGTCCAGATCATATTTCCGCCCCGACGAAATTGGAAAAGATGCGGATGGTAACAGTTACCGTTTTTTCTATGCCAAATCCCTAACCCGATCCACCAATATTCAGATTCTCGGTTATCGTTATTCTACCGAGGGGTTTCGCACCTTTAATGAAGCGGTAATCGAATCAGACGGCAGCATTATTTCGCAAAGAAAAAGTCGGGCAGAAGCCACGCTCACCCAAAGTTTAGGAAGTTATGGCTCACTATACTTCACAGGGTCTCAGGAAAAATATTGGAAAACCAAAGGGGAGAGAAATTTTCTTGTTAGCGGTTACAGCAATAATTATAAGGATATGAACTATAGCTTATCTTTCTCACACAACGAAAACCTGAACGGTAAGCGTGACAATACCGTTAGCATCAGCGCCAGCCTGCCTTTGGGTTCGAAAAACAGGCGCCCCACTTATATCAATTATCAGCAAACCCACAGCGATGCCGGGACAGACTTCAATGCAGGCATATCAGGATTACTTTCCGATGAGCGTTTCTCATACAACGTAACCAGCGGCAGAAGCAACGACGACCTTGTAGAAAGCTCAGCTCGGCTATCTTATTCCGGTCAAAGCACAGGGATCACCGCTGGCACCTCACATAGCAAGTACCATGATCTTTACTTTGCTCAGGCAGGCGGCTCGGTTCTTGTTCATAAAGGTGGGATCATTTTCGGTCGCCGACTCGGCGAAACGGCGATCATTGCAGATACTGGAGGTGTAGAAGATGTTACCTTCCAAACCGGGGCTCTCCCTATAACCACCAACAGCAAAGGGATGGCTTTACTGCCTCAAGTCCAACCCTACCGCCAGCAAGAAGTCTCCATGGATTTTTCCAAGCTTGATGCCAACCTGGAAACCAGTAATCGTAGCCACTTTATCACCCCCGAACGGGGTGCGGTGTCCCTTGCCAAGTTCAACATCTACCCAACCCAGCGGTTCCTGGTTCGTATAATGAGCGACAACGGTCAAGTCGCTCCTTTTGGCAGCCTTATTGTTGATGCTGGCGGTAACAATGTTTCCACTATTGATAGCAGCGGTTACGCGCTAATTAACCACACCCAGAATCAATCTAGTTATTTCATTCCCGGTACCGGTTGTACTTTCAGCCTGCCTGATCAAATTGAATCTGCGCCTGGCATTACGATCATTGATAAGCTGATATGTGTTACCAGCGGAGACAATTAATGAAAAAGACATTTATTTTTATCGTCGTTATCTTTATTTTTATCAGCAGCCACGCTCAAGCCGCTTTCGTGCTTGGCGGTACGCGAGTGGTCTACAACGCAGGCGACAATGACGTCACCCTCTCTGTTATGAATACCAGCTCGCTGCCCTATGCTGGGCAAGCATGGACTGATCCTTTCCATCAGGAAGCAGGAAATTCGATCCACAGCGACGCGCCGAATTTTGTTATTACCCCTCCGGTGTTTCGAGTAGAGCCAGGAGAAACCCAAAAACTACGTTTTATCCTGGCCACGCCCCCTCCAAGCGAAGAGGTGGAGTCAGTTTATTGGATCAATGTTCAGGAGATTCCACCGGAGCCTAAAAATTCCAACACGCTACAATTTGCTCAACGTATTCGGATCAAGCTTTTTTATCGGCCTGACGCACTAAATGAATTATCCGCCTCGGAGGCCCCGACATCCTTGAAAATCAGCCTCACCGAGGAAGGGGTGAGCATTAAAAACCCGGCCCCCTTTTCTGTTTCTTTTTTTTCTCCTCTACTGGAAGACAAGACGGGAAAAAAACATCCTCTAGACGAATTATTAACCTTGCTACCTGGCGAGGAATTCATTGTTAAGTGCCAACCCTGTGGTTACACCCGATTCCATTTCCAAAGTATCAATGATTTCGGTGGCATTGATGACCATGAGCCGAGGGAGGTCTCACCATGATTCGATTATTACTAGCCATCATGGGTGTTCTTTTTATGGGCTTATTTAGCCATTCGGCCAGTGCTGTCGGTTTCTGCCTGAACGGCCCCTTCGATCAGAACATCGTCTTTCAGAGATCATCAGGGTCCGTGGCCATTCCTGGCGATTCCTCTGACAGCTACTCTGTCGTCATTGAAGAAACATCAACCTATACCGGCTGTATTTCCGTTGGCGTCATCCCCACTATTTATAGTGAAATCAACTCCCCTTTCACCAATACAGGAAATTTCCCACCGCCTTCAAGCGTATCGTTACCTGCTGGATTTAGCAGTCAAACCGCCTCGCGGTTACAAGTTTCCTCTGGAATACATCTACAAACTTTTTACGCCATCGAAAAAGGTCCATTTACTCGCTATTGCGGACTCAATGGTAACGTTTGCTCTGGAGCGCTATTGAGCCTTGATGTTCTCTCCTCGATAACATTTCATACTTATACTGTTATCACATTCGGCACCATGAACAGTTTTATCGGTAGCAGCATCAGCCAATCAGGAGGGATTGGTCGAATGGAGATCAACACCGGCCTTTTGGGGAGAATCAATGTGGATATTTCCGCCACCATCAACTATATATTCACTCGTTCAAGCTGTGATCTTGCTACGCCCTCACAAACCGTCACGCTGGACCCAGCAATGGCTTCCTCGCTAACACCCGGAAGCTATGTATCCGCTACGCCTTTTGATATTCAGCTTGTTAACTGTGTGCCACCTCGATCACTCTCAGATTCAGGAAACAGCTTTTCCGGTTCACTAATCCGTGTTGCCTTTCTACCCGCTTCTGGTCAGCTGGTTGCAGGTTCCACCACTGACCTTCGACCCCTTGATCAAGGCATGCCCGGCGTTGCAGAAGGTGTCGCTTTTCAACTCAGGCAGCGCAATACCGCTACCCCTGTCACACTGGATGGACAAACCACGCTTACTGCCCCCCTTGGGACACGCAACCCTGCTGATACGACTGAAACCTTCGAGCTGGAAGCCGGCCTAGTTAAAGTTAATGGTGAAACGGTGACTGCTGGCAATGTATCTAGTGCCGTCACCTTCGAAGTCGAATACCGCTGACCCGAATCTTTCGGCTTCTCAAAATAAAAAAGCCTCGGCATAGTCGAGGCTTTTTTATTCAGCATTGATAAAGAACAGTTATCCGCATTAAGCGATATTGTTCACTCGCTTGCCATCGCGGAACAGTTGATCCAATTCACCCTCGTAATACGCTTCTACTCGAGGATTCATCACCTTTCTCCACAGTGGCGGTATCAAGGCCAACACATACATGGTGGCGTAACCTGCCGGCAACTGCGGACTTTCTTCATAATGGCGCAAGACCTGATAACGACGCTTGGCGTAAGCATGGTGGTCACTGTGGCGCTGTAGTTGAAACAGGGCCAAGTTAGTTAACAAGAAGTTGGAGTTCCAGCTATGTGCAGGTGTCACCCGCTCGAAACGCCCCTTGTCATTCACACGGCGATGCAAACCGTAGTGTTCAATGTAGTTAATGATCTCTAAGGCTAGGGCGGCAAAGAAACTCTGCCCCAGAAAGAACACCACCCCCTGCCAACCCCAAAGCAGTCCGAATGTGGCCGCGAACAACGCAGAAATGCTGTACCACCAGATAAGTTCATTATGAACACTAATGTTCTTCTTCCCTTTACGCTCCAGGTATTTTTTTTCCAGACTCCAGGCGTTAATGAAGTTATGTACAAACGCCTTGGGAAGAAAGTTATACAGACTTTGGTTATAACGGCTGGACGATGCGTCATCCGGGGTAGATACGTGGACGTGATGACCCCGCACATGCTCCACCTTGAAACCCGCATAGGTGACGCTAGACAGCAACAAACCACCCATCCAATTTTCCACTTTGGGATCTTTGTGGATCAACTCATGCCCCAAATTGATTGCGATAATGCCACCTACGGTGCCAATAGAGACAATCCAACCGATTTTGCCCAGCAGACCGTAGCCATTGTTCATGAAAATATGACCAGCGTAGAACAATACCGCGATCCATACGAAGCCCATGGCGATTGCAGAGACCCGGTAAAAAACTTCCTCACTCATAGTGGGAACCTGCACATCTTCACTGGGATTAGTCGGATCTTTACCCACCAAATAATCCAGTACCGGGATAATCCCGAAGATGAAGGCATACATAAACCAGGCCCAATAATCCTGCGTGCCACTTTCCACCCCCACGAAGGCAGAAAAAGGAACAAGCGGCACCATAATTGCCCAAAAAGCCAGGTAGCCATATTTTTTCATTTTTAGCATTACATCAGGATTCGTATTCTCGAACATGGCTCACACCTCGCTAGTTCAAGCCAAACAGTCACAGTCATCAATGTCACGGTGAGACTACCCATGAGTTCATGAATTGTCAAACAACTCAATTAATGAGATATTAGGCCCATGATGGATAATGGCCCAAATTAGACAAGGCCCCAGTAAGGACCCCACCATGTCGCTACAAGCCGTGAGCCTCAGTGAACAAATCGCCCGACATCTAAGCGAACAGATCATTACCGGCGAACTCGCCCCCGGCAGCCGGTTGCCGGAAAATGATCTTGCCAAGCAACTGGATGTGAGCACCAACTCACTCAGGGAAGCCTTTCGGCTCTTGGAAAAGCAGCACATAATTGAGCTTCAACCGCGCAAAGGCGCACGTGTTTGTGAGGTCACCGACAAGCAGGTACGCGATCTTTACGATTTCCTGTTTATGCTACTGTCAGGGCTCGCCGGGCAGGCCGCCGCCCGTTGGCAACCCGGCGATATCGAAGATTTAGTGGAAATGCTGCCACAGCTTGAGCAGCACTTTATGAATAACGATATGCGCTCTGCACATAAGCTAGCTTTCCATTTTGTGGAAATCGCCACCCGGCGCTTCGCCCATAACCGCTATTTGGCCAGCAACATTCTGAACCTCATCCCCCTCCTTAAACGCTATTCCTTTATCGCTCTGCAGGAAGATATCTCGGAATTCGATGTATCACTCCAGATTTTCAAGCGCCTGCAAGTCAATGTCGTCAGCCGCAACGTGGCCGATGCTGAAGCGGATATCCGCGAATACGGCGAGAATCAATGTCAAATCGTTCTGCGCGCCATTGCCAAACGCAATGTGGCTTAGCAAAGAAGCTAAAGGGTTAACCTTACGACGCCACGCATACAACGATTAAATAGCACCTTGTTTTCCTGGTGCCTCAGGCGCACTTCCCCCCTCGCTGATACCGACGCCGTAGACGGCATTCTGCTAACGGCGGAGGAAGGGTATAGACCTTAACCCATACAGCATTAACACTGGCCTAGGTGACGAAACGGCTGCTGTTCCTCCAACTCAAAAGCCAACTCAATCAGAGTACGCTCATCACCAAGACGCCCATTCAGTTGTACTCCAATAGGCAGCCCATTTTCTGCTTTTCCAAGGGGGAGAGAGAGGCCCGGACTACCCGACGCGTTATTGGCAGGAGTGAAGGTAGAGTAGCGAAGTAGCCGTTCAAGCTGAGTGTCAAAATCCACATCAGCGCCAAGATACCCCAGTTCAGGGGTAGTATGGGCGAGCACAGGAGTAAGAACGACATCGTATTGGCTAAATACTTGGGCATAGTGGGCCTGGCTTTGTTTGAGTTGACGCAACATGCCGGGGGTCCTCACAAAGCGCTGTCGGTAATAGCGGGCCAGTCCCTGTGAGAGCGGGTCCAATTGCTTGCTATCGAACCCTTGGAAAAACAGGACCCGCCCGAATTTGCTCACAAAAAAAGCCAGCATGGCCCAGTAGAGCAAGAAATCATCCACGAAACGCCGCGGCAGATCGATATGGGCCACATCCACATGATGGCCCAGCCCAGCCAGCCGTTTACCCGTCGCCTCTACCGCTGCACGAGTCTGCGGGCACGTGGCGTCGCCGGCGATAGAATCCACCATCAGGCCAATACGTAGACGTTGCTTGCCAGGGCGACGAACGTGGCCGATAGGCGGCAGTTTGCGGTTACGGTAGTACTTTTCGGCTTCCGCAAAGAAATTGGCGGTGTCGCGCACGGTGCGACTGAGTACGCCATCACTGATGATATTGATTGGCAAGGCTTTGCCAGCTTCCTGAGTAACCAAGCGACCACGAGTACTTTTCAAGCCCACCAAGCCGCAGGCAGCGGCGGGGATGCGAATAGAGCCCCCACCATCGTTACCGTGGGCAATGGGCACAGCTCCAGCTGCCACTAAGGCTGCGCTGCCACCAGAGGAGCCGCCAGCAGAATACTTAAGGTGCCAAGGGTTACGAGTGGAGGAACCCTGGGCCCACTCCGTGGACGCAGTGAAACCAAAAGCCGGCAGGGTGGTTTTGCCTAGTATATTAAAACCTTGGGCCAGATATTGTTTGGCCAGCACGCTGGTTTTCTTCATGGGTTTAGCCCCAACCGCAGCACTGCCATGACCTGTAGGCAGCCCAGCCAAATCGATATTGTCTTTAATTAAGCTGGGAACACCGGAGAAAAAACCATTAAAGCCGCCTTCATTCGCTCTATCTCGGGCGTCGATGAATGTTTCCAAAGCCAAACCATTAATGGCAGGGTTAACCCGTTGCAAGCGGGCAATGGCGGCCTCCGTAACATCTTTAGTTGTGATGTGGCCTTTGCGCAAGCGTTCTGCCAAGGCCGTGGCGTCATCCGTGCCTAGGGCGTCATCACTAAAAGCATGCAGACGGTATTGGCTCATAGGGCTCTCGCGTGTTGAAAATACTATTGGTACGAATGTACCTTTTTGAGGCAAAGACGACGGTGGCTGATTGGGCCAATCAGGCCTCTAATCACCCTCGGGCGCGTTCTACTCGTTTGTGCTGGGCAAGCAAATGGCGAGCCAGTGTTGTTAGCTCGGCAATGCTGCGAACCACAGCGTCAGGGCGATGGGGGTGTTTAACTGTATGTGGAAAGATCTTATCCAGCCATGCTTGATCCCAGTTAGCCCCATTATAGAAAACGGAAGTCACCCCAGCTTCCTTGGCCGCAATAACATCCGTGGTGCTGTCGCCTACATACCAGCAGCTTTCCGCGGGCGGTTTATCGAGGATTTTCATGGCTTCATATAGCATCTGAGGTGAAGGCTTACGCTCTTCGACATCGCTGCCGCATACCACCACATCAAACAGATCTTCCCAGCCGCTGCCGTCCACTAGAGCCAGTTCGTGTTCCAAAAATTCGCGTTTACGGTTGGAAATCAGGCCGAGCCGTATATTCAGCTGGCGAAGATGCTCAAGTTGCTCGCGAGTGTCCGGTTCTAGGGGGTGAACCTCTGCTACATATTTGCGATAGGCTTGATCAAAAACCCGGTGGGCACGCTCTTTAGCTTCCTGATCACTACCGAATAGCACTTCAAAAATGTCGGTGCGGGATATTTTTCGCTGGGAAACAATTTTGGGATGAAGTCGACGATGATCTTTAACGTAAATCAATAGCTTGGCATCTTCGATGGTCTTAGAGTCATCCGGATCCAGTAGCCGATTCCAAAGGTCAATTTCATGCAACTGAGGAAGAATATCATCTACCGCGTGATACATGGCGTCGTGGGTATCCACTAGGGTGGCATGCCAGTCAATGAGGATAACATCAGGGCGGGCATGGGGAAGTTGCAGAATGCTCATGATGACCTTGAATGTGAGAAGTGCGTGATTGTTGCTTATTTCCTTGTTGCTGTTTTGCCATGGCGTAGCGGTCTACTGCATCTAGACATCAACGTAGGGGGTAAAGTTGCCACTCTACGTGAGATGTCAGATGGCCAGGAAGCGACGTTTCTTTTCTTTTGATTTCAAACAGAAAACCACCAGGTTGATGCCCCATTCAGGCTACACCGTTCTCCACACCACTGCATCGTTGGAGGGGAACATCGAGCGCGCTACGATTATCTGGCATGAGAGAACGGCATTCTGTCGAAAAGCATTACCGCTCTGTTGGTATCAGGCAATCTGTAGCGTACGTATTGGAAGCCCCTTAACCAGCTTTCAACAGCCCGCTATATATGAACCGCGGCGTTTGAGCTATTCGATTGCGGTGCTTACTCTCTACGCACAACGAGTCGTGGATTAGACTATGCCCAACAGTCCAAACCCAAACCTGATCATGAAGGCTCTGGGGCATACTTATGGACAACGATGCAAACCTTGAAACTCCATAGCTCTTAAATCAAGACAGCCAGTTTGCCGTCGGTAAGTTCCAGCAACGGTTGTGGCTCTATCAGGTGAATGGCCACAATCAGTACGACCCTCACTCCTTCAACGCCCCATCTTCTCAACCAAAAAATCCACACACTGACGCACCTTCGGCGACAAATGCCGGTGGCGAGGGTAAACAACCCACACAGCGGTATGCGTGCAGGCGTACTGATCTAACACCGACACCAACTGACCACGCGCCAAGTCTTCCCCCACATAATAATCGGGTAATTGTGCCAGCCCGATGCCCTTGCGAGCCGCATCCAGCAAGGCGGCCCCAGAATTGCCTTTCCAGTTTCCCTGGACCTTGCTGTGGCGATGCTGGCCGTCCACATCAAAGGTCCACTGCTCCGACGAGCCCTGCAGACAATTATGGCCGCTTAACTCCCCCAACGTATGTGGGCGAGCATGGCGAGAAAAATAGCCCGGCGAGCCCACCACATATTCCCGTCGCGGGCAGAGCTTACGCGCAATCAGGGAGGAATCCGGCAAGGCCCCGGTGCGAATGGCTACATCGAAACCTTCATCCACGATGTCCACCCGCCGGTTGGTGAAATCCAGCTGCACGGATAATTGCGGGTGACGCGCCAGAAAGTCGTTCACCAGCGGCGCGATGAAACGCTCGCCAAAAGTGGTGGCGCAGGTCAGCCGCAACACCCCGGTGGGCTGTTGCTGGAAATCACTGATCGCATTCAGCGCCTCCTGAAACCCATCAAACAATTGGCAGCAATGCTCGAAATAGACCGTGCCCGCATCCGTGAGCGTTAACCGCCGGGTGGTGCGATACAAAAGCTGCGTCCCCAGCTGGGTTTCCAGCCGCGCCACCAACCGGCTCACATGGGAGCTGGACACGCCCAAGTGCCGGGCGGCCCGTGCAAATGAACCACCACGCACCACCTCCACAAAGGCCTCAATCCGGTCCCAATGCTGCATTGTTGCTCCTGAGCAATAATCTATTGCTGAATTGTGCCTTATTTCCCTATTGCATACCCAGTAGACTCAATGCTCGTTTAATTATGATCTGGAGACAGGGTATGAAATCGCGCGCCGCCGTGGCCTGGGAAGCAGGTAAACCTTTGGTTATCGAAGAAGTCGATGTGGCCGGCCCCAAGGCCGGCGAAGTGCTGGTACAGATCGTCGCCACCGGCGTCTGCCACACCGATGCCTACACCCTGTCCGGGAAAGATCCGGAAGGTCTATTCCCCTCCATCTTCGGCCATGAAGGCGCCGGCATCGTCCAGGAAGTGGGCGAAGGCGTCACCAGCCTGAAACCCGGTGACCATGTAATTCCGCTCTACACCGCCGAATGTCGCAAGTGTAAATTCTGCCTCAGCGGCAAGACCAACCTGTGCCAGGCCGTGCGTGCCACCCAAGGCAAGGGCCTAATGCCCGATAGCACCAGCCGCTTCTCCCTGAACGGCAAACTGCTGCACCATTACATGGGCACCAGCACCTTTTCTGAATACACCGTGGTGCCGGAAATTTCCCTAGCCAAGGTGAGCAAAGAAGCCCCGCTGGATAAAATCTGCCTGCTCGGCTGCGGGGTCACCACCGGTATTGGTGCCGTTCTTAATACCGCCAAGGTAGAAGCCGGCTCCACCGTGGCCGTATTCGGGCTCGGCGGCATCGGCCTGTCGGTGATTCAAGGCGCGGTGATGGCCAAGGCAGAGCGTATTATTGCCATCGACACCAACCCGGGCAAAGAAACCCTGGCGCGGCAATTTGGCGCCACCGACTTCATCAATCCCAAGGATTACAACGACTCTATTCAAGAAGTGATTGTCGAGCTCACCGACGGTGGCGTGGACTATTCCTTCGAGTGCATCGGCAATGTCAACGTGATGCGGTCTGCTCTGGAGTGCTGCCACAAAGGGTGGGGTGAATCCATTATTATTGGCGTAGCCGGTGCCGGTGAAGAAATCTCCACTCGCCCGTTCCAGCTGGTAACCGGTCGAGTCTGGAAAGGCTCTGCCTTCGGCGGCGTTAAAGGCCGCACAGAGCTGCCCGGTTATGTGGATCGTTACATGAAAGGCGAAATCAAGATTGATGAATTCGTTACCCACACCATGGGCCTGGAAGACATCAATACCGCCTTCGACCTACTTCACGAAGGCAAGAGCATTCGGTCCGTCATTCTTTTCTAGCCTTTACTGTGGCAGCCAGCCTGCTGGTGAAAATCGCTTGCAGGCGAGCTTCCACTACCGTTTTAGAGGGGTTGCCTCATGTCCGATATCGAACTGGTTTCTGCCACTAAATCCTTTGGTGGCTGGTTGAAACGCTATAAACATCACAGCCAGGCACTCAACTGCGAAATGATCTTTGCCCTCTACCTGCCTCCGGCAGCGGAGGGCAATGATGTGCCGCTACTGTGGTGGCTGTCCGGGCTAACCTGCACCGATGAAAATTTCATGCAGAAAGCCGGCGCTCACAGAACTGCAGCCGAACTAGGGCTGGCCATTGTTTGTCCGGATACCAGCCCGCGGGGCACAGACCTACCCGGTGAACACGACAGCTACGACTTTGGTTCCGGTGCCGGCTTCTATGTAAATGCCACCCAGTCGCCCTGGTGCCAGCACTACCGCATGTACGATTATGTAACGGAAGAATTGCCCGCGCTGGTTCAGGAACATTTCCCCCTCAACGGCAAGCAGGCCATCAGTGGTCATTCCATGGGCGGCCACGGCGCCCTGGTCTGTGCGCTGAAGAACCCTGGCCGCTACACCTCAGTGTCGGCCTTTGCCCCGATCTGCAACCCCAGCCAATGCCCATGGGGCGAAAAAGCCCTAGGCGGCTATTTGGGTGAAGACAAGGAACGCTGGAAAGCGTGGGATAGCTGCGAGCTACTCAAACGCAGCGGCAGCCCGCTGCCGCTAATGGTAGATCAAGGAGACGCGGATAATTTCTACCGCGACGGCCAGCTTCGCCCGGAAGCATTAAGCGTCGCCTGCGAAGAAGCTGGCGTACCAATCACCCTACGCATGCAGCCCGGTTACGATCACTCCTATTTCTTTATCGCCAGCTTTATTGATGATCACCTCAGGTACCACTTTTATCACTTGAGCCAGTAAAGTCCGGCAAGGCGTGTTGCAACCACAACATTCATGGCTTGTATGCCTCCCCCACCTGCTTGCGGGTACGCGCCGGCGTCGTACCCGTCCAGCGCCGGTAGGCACGACTGAAAGCACTGTGTTCGGAAAACCCCAACAACAGGGCAATATTCCCCAAGGTCAGCGACCGGTCTGCCAGGTAATGGCGCGCCAACTGCTCGCGAGTACGATCCAGCAACTCTCGCCAGGTTAATTGCCTCTGCGTAAGGCGCCGCTGCAGCGTCCGCACAGACATATGCAGCTCAGCGGCCAGCCGCGGCAAGGTCACTGCCGCTTCCGGCATTAACCTCACCATGGCGTGTTGCAGTGCCCGATCAAAACTATCGGACCCCGGCAACGCCGACAGCATGGCCTGGGCTTGCCGGTCCAGCAGGCTACGCATGCTCGGGTCGCTGTGCGGCAAGGCAATGGCGAGAAAATGCACAGGAAAGGCCACGCAAGTATGTGCCTGTTCAAAAACCACTTCACAACCAAAGAAAGCCTCATACGCTGCCCGAACCGGCGCCGCGGGGGCGGCAAAGGCGAACGCTACCTGGGCCGGCACCGGGGGGGCGTCCACTTGCCGGCGTAGAAAGCTGATCAACGCCGCTATGGCGACGCTATCCGCCAGCTCCCCAGTGGTATTTTCGCCGGGCCAACGCACCAATATCTGATCGCCTTCCCCCACCACCTCCACCATGTCCTGGCCATAGAACAGGGTTTCATAGCGCTGGTAGGCGAGCATGGCCTCGCCCAAGGTCCGGCAGGTGAGAATCAGATATCCCAACATACCCACATGACGGGGCTGAATTAGGGCGCCAATTTCCAGCCCTGGCGCCAGCCGCTCCGGGCGCAACGCCACCGCCTGCTGCAATAAATCCCGCCATAACGGCAGCGGCACCAAATCCGCAGGGGATCGGCTGTCCAGCACGGCTCGCAATGTCGGAGCCGGCAGGTTTTCTCGATCAAGCCAGTCCGTGAGCAGTTGCACCCAAGCACCAGTAACGCGCATGGCGGTGGCCATGGGATCTCCTTATCGACAACGTTGCCCTATTGGCACCAATTGTCAAAAATAAGGCACAGATCGTCAATACAGGAAGGCGTACTTGTCGCACACTGCTAGCTCTACCACGCTCCTCACCAATCTCGAGGCACCCATGGCACTAATGGACTGGTTCAACAATGTCTGGCAAAACAGCGGCCTGGCACCACTCTGGAATGCGCCGCCCAACTGGCTAGCTCTGGATGCACGGCAACTGATTTTCGTGGTGGCAACGCCACTCTTTATCGGCCTGTTTCTGTGGGAGTACCGCAAGATTCGCCACAACAATCGGTTGGTGGATGGTCGTGAATCGTGGCTGAATTTCATGTTGGGAGCAGGCTATCAAACCACCGAACTGCTGTTCGCCGGGCTGATTGCTTTTCCGGTGTATGCCTTTGCCTACCAACACCGTCTACTGGACGTGGAGTTGACCCTATTCACGGCCATTGGCCTGGGGTTGCTGGTGGACTTCTGTTACTACGGCTTCCATCACACCTCTCACCGGGTGCGCTGGTTCTGGGCCGCCCATGTGACCCACCACTCTTCCGAGCGAATGAACTTCTCCACCGCCATGCGTCAAAACGCTACCAACATTTTTAATGGTGGCTGGCTGTTCTACGTGCCGCTGGCGTTCCTGGGCTTCAACCCGGTGTGGATCGGGGTGTGCTATGCGCTATCGCTGGTGTACCAATACCTTATTCACACCACTCTGGTGGGCAAGCTGCACCCGGCCATCGAATTCATTTTCAATACCCCCAGCCACCACCGTGTCCACCATGGCCGCAACCCGGAATACATCGACCAAAACTATGCCGGTGTCTTTATTATTTGGGACCGTCTGTTCGGCACCTTCGTGGAAGAAAAAAACGACCAGCCAGTGGAGTACGGCATCACCCGCCCGGTGTATAGCAACAGTCTGGTGGTGAACTGGTGCCACGAATACCTGGACATGTTCCGAGCCATGGGCCAGAAAGGCCCGCTAACGCAGCGCCTGAAACATCTATGGAAACCGCCGGAATGGGAACGGGAGCAGTCGCGCTAAAATTAAAAGACCTTTGCATCACCCGCAAAGAAACCTTCAGCAATAATCACCGCCGCCATAGAATCTACCCGGCTATCTGCTTTCTTAATACCGGTACGTTCGCGGGCTTCGCGGGTGCTCAGTCGCTCATCGATCAACCACACTTTTTTGCCGAAGCGTCCGTGCAAACGATTGGCAAATTTTCGCGCGCGGACAGTAGATTCACTGTCGCTGCCATCCATATTGAGCGGCAAACCAACCACCAATGCTTCCGGCTCCCACTCTTTTAGCAGCGCGGCAATGTCATCCCAGTTGGGCTGGGTGTTTTTGCAAGGCAAGGCTTTCAGAGGAGTGGCGGTACCCAGCAGCTCGTTACCGCTGGCCACTCCGATTTTTTGTGTACCGTAATCAAAGGCTAAAATCATAATGAGACGGCATACTCCACGCTAGACACCCCAGGCTGGCACCGGGTGTTGTATGGAGCCTTCGGCATGTCAGCGTGAGTCAACAATGCCCCGCCTGCGTAGCGATCAGGCTCATATCAACACCAATGCGGGCAGCGGCAGCGTGCCAAGTTTGTTCAAAAGGTGTCTCAAGCACCAACTCGCGGCTGGCGGGAGTGCTGAGCCAGGCATTATCGACTAGCTCCTGTTCCAACTGACCGGCATCCCACCCAGCATAACCAAGACAAATGAGCGATTGTTCAGGGCCTTCACCAATAGCGATGGCTTCCAGGATATCGCGGCTAGTGGTGAGAATCAGTCCATCGCTGAGAGGAATGCTGGCGTGCCAGCGGGTAGCCGCGCTATGCAGTACAAAGCCGGCCTCCTGCTGTACTGGCCCACCGGCCACCACCCGATGTCGTTCCGACGGCGGCACTTCGATCTCGATATCCATGTCGCTGAGAATATCGCCCAGGCTGATTTGCACCGGACGATTAAGCGTCAGCCCCATGGCCCCTTCACTACTATGTTCAACGATATAGGTAACGGAATGTTCAAAATCCGGATCGGCCATTTGTGGCATGGCCACCAACAACTGGTATTTCAAAGGTGAGTTTTCCATGGACACAGTATCCGGGGCAGAAGAGTGGGCTGCAAGCGACAAGCCTATCGCCAATTCGATGCTATTGCCGAAACGTACCAGCAGCGCCACGGCCCTAGGTTGATTTTACTTCAGTGGCCAGCGAAACAACATGCACCCATGCCTAGCTCTACCCTATCTTTGTGTTGAAGCCACTACTTAGACGACACCCTGCGATTACTATCGAATTTCCAGGTACGGATAATTTCCAGCACATCCATCTTCCGGCTCATTTCAGTCGTGAATGTATCGAACGGTGCAGCCAATCGCACGCTCTGAATCGCCGCTTGATCAAGGAATTTATGGCCTGAGGATTTAAGCAGTCGCACTTCTTTTAGGGTGCCATCTTTCTGGATCGCCACCATCAGGCGCGCCGCTCCGTATGTGTTGCTGCTCAGTGCCCGGGCAGGAAAGTTACGGGTCCCCATCGTTTCCACTTTGCGACGAAAGCCATCGATATAGACCGCTTCAAAGTGAGCCTTGGTAGAAACTGATGTCAGGCGACGTACCCGGGGACGTTTGGCGTAAGCCTGTTTCTGTTCATCCAGCCGTGCCTGCAAGCTGGCAATCTGCTGGCTCAGATCCTGCAGGTTTTCCTGTTTAGCCACTTTCAAAGGTTTAGGATCAGTCTTTTTTTTCTGGTCCGCACTAACCTTATCTTCACTGTCCTGGGCCGTGGTAATCACCAGCTCCTGGCTGACCCGATCCCTGCGTTCCTGGGTAGTCTTTTCCTTGAGCTGCACCTTTTCCAGCTGACTGTCAGCAAAATCAGCCTGCTCGGTAGTGGTAAGCTCCCGCTTGTCAGCCTGATCCCCGGAACCGTGCTGGTTACTCTGTGCAATGAAATCTGCTTCCTCTGGCTCACTATCGCTATGATGTTGAGCTAGGGTTACTTCCAAAGTATGGGGAGCCGCACGCTGCAGTTCCGGGGCAAAGCTCACCCCGAAGATCAAAATGCCATGAAATGCCAACGCAAGAAAAGCCGTGAAGGTGAGGCGATCAGAAGCGGTAGCAGATGCAGGGTTTGATTCCATATTATTGTTTTCACTACAACTCTTAGACGACTTTAGTTAACCATTGGATTCCAATCATGGCGGGCAACACCCGCCACACTAGGGTAGCAGCCAGTGTGTCCCGCCCCTGCGGTCGGATCTATGATGTCGACCGCAACTCGAGCAGAGCGTCAAATAACTGCCCGGCAATGTTGATATCAAAAATCGCATCCAACTCTCGGACACAAGTAGGGCTAGTCACATTGATTTCTGTGAGGTAGTCACCAATTACGTCGAGCCCCACAAAATAAAGTCCTTTGCGCTTCAGCGTCGGCCCCACCTGTTCACAAATCCAGCGATCCCTGTCACTCAACTCCCGGCCCTGCCCAGTCCCCCCCGCCGCCAGATTGCCTCGTAACTCGCCTTCTTTGGGAATCCGCGCCAACGCATAGGGCACCGGCTCTCCGTTGATCATCAGAATGCGCTTGTCCCCTTCAGTAATTTCCGGCACAAAGCGTTGCGCCATGATCGGCGTCTTACCGTGCTGGGTCAGTACCTCGATCACCACCGAAATGTTCGGGCTATCTTTGCGTACTCGGAAAATATTGCTACCGCCCATGCCGTCCAGCGGCTTCATCACCGTATCACCAAACTCCTGTACAAAATCTCGCAGCAGGGTGGACTGACTCGATACCAGTGTCGGCGCACAACACTGCGGGAAATCAGTAGCGAACAGTTTTTCATTACTATCACGCACGCTGCCCGGACGATTCACCACCATCACCCCTTCCTGCTCTGCCTTTTCGAGCAGGTAGGTCGCATAGATGTATTCCGCATTAAACGGCGGATCCTGACGCATCAGAATAATATCCAAATCCGCTAGGTCGTGATTCACAGTATCGGCCAGGCGGTACCAATCGTCGTTATTGTCGGTGACAGACAGTGTCCGAGTGATGGCAAAGGTGCGACCATCACGTATGTACAGGTCCCCCGGCTCCATATAAAGCAGAGACCAGCCGCGCCGCTGTGCCTCCAGCAGCATGGCAAAGGTGGTATCTTTCCAGGGTTTGATTTTGGCGATAGGGTCCATCACCACACCAACACGCAGGCTCATGGGGTCTCCGTTCTATAAGGCGCAGGCAACTCAATCGCTGCCGGCGGGGGAATTGGTACGATCTGTGCTATGAACCAAGCAATGTTAGCAGCGCACAGAGCGGTTCGCTATTGGCGCCGACGCTTATTAAGTAAGGCCGTTAGCGGGACATTTTCTCAAGTTTCATAAGGCCTTATAGATTGAATATAGAATCTATGTTAAAAACTTCGCATGGGCTAACGACGCTACAAGTCCCGCTCAGAGAGTCATTAGAAAGGCTAAAAATTACAATAAGTTGCGGCCAATTACGGTCCACGGTTGAAGGCAGTTTCCATGACTGACAATTTCCAAGACCTCAAGGTAATGGTAATCGACGATTCCAAGACGATTCGTCGTACCGCCGAGACTTTGTTAAAGAAAGCAGGCTGTGAAGTAATCACGGCCACCGATGGCTTCGATGCCTTGGCCAAAATCGCCGACAGCAAGCCCCATATCATTTTCGTCGATATCATGATGCCGCGTCTCGATGGTTATCAGACCTGCGCGCTGATCAAAAATAATAGCGCCTTCAAGGCAACCCCGGTGATCATGCTGTCGTCCAAAGATGGCCTGTTTGACAAGGCCAAGGGACGCATCGTTGGTTCCGATGAGTACCTGACCAAGCCGTTTTCCAAAGACGAGCTTTTGGGTGCCATTCGTCAGCATATCAATGGTTAAGCGGTTAAGCCGCTAAACCTGAAGAGGAAAAGATGGCACGTATTCTGATTGTGGATGACTCGCCCACTGAAACTTACAAGTTGCGCGAGATTCTAGAAAGACATGGCCACGAGGTGATCGAGGCCGCCAACGGCGCTGATGGCGTTGCCACCGCGCGCTCCGAACTCCCCGAGCTGGTCTTGATGGATGTGGTAATGCCTGGCCTTAACGGTTTCCAAGCCACCCGACAACTCACTAAAGGCGCCGATACTGCCCATATCCCCATTGTTATCGTCACCACCAAAGATCAGGAAACGGACCGTGTCTGGGGGAAACGCCAAGGCGCTCGGGATTACCTGACCAAGCCGGTGGACGAAGACGTGCTCCTACAAACGGTCAACCGCATGCTGGACGACGCCTGAAGGAGCTCCTCATGAGCAACAATGCCTCCTCCGCATACATCAAACTGGCTGAATACAACCAGCGCTGTCGGGAGCAGGCCAACGATCTGCCCATGCAGCAGGACGCGGTTAGCTACTGGAGTGGTGTGGGCTTTGTGCTTGATGGCAAGAAATTCGTGGCGCCACTGGATGAGGTTTCCGAAATCCTTTCCGTGCCAGCTTACACCCGGGTTCCCGGCGCACGAAGCTGGATGAAAGGAGTCGCTAACGTTCGAGGCCGCCTGATGACCGTGATGGACCTCTGCGGCTTTCTGGAAAAAAGTTCACCGGTTCAAGAACGGCGCCGTCGCTTGCTGGTGCTGGACCAGAACGACCTCTACACCGGCATGGCCGTGGATGAGGTATTGGGGATGCAGCACTTCCCCATTGATGAATTTGTGGAATCACTCCCGGTCAGCGATCCCGCCGTCACGAATTTCGTGCGCGGGGCCTACCGGCGGGAAGGGGAGTATTGGTCCGTGTTCAGCCTGACTCGGCTGGCAGAGGATCCACGTTTTATGCAGGTAGCCCATACTGGCTAATCGTATAAAGCAACTCGGGGATCATAAGAAGAGTGTACGCTAGGCCAGGAGCCAGATTATGAAGTTCAATTCAGGAGCATTGTTCGAAAAACTGCGGGGGGGCGCAGGCGAGGGCAACACGCTGAATATTGCCCTTTATGTAGGCCTAGCCATCTTTATCGTACTAGCACTGGCTAACTTTCTGCTGTCCGCCACTACGGCAAACAAGGCCCAGGAAAACATCACCCGCGCTTCCGAGATGCGGGTGATCTCCCAGCAAATTGCCAAAAACGCCCTGGAAGCGGCCGCCGGCAACGCCGACGCCTTTGAATTGCTGGATAAATCGCAGAAGGGCTTCCAGTCAGCCTGGAACGCCGTAAAAGACGAACAGGTTAGCGACCCTGAAGCCATGGCCCGTCTGCAAACCCTATGGGATGAAGTGAACGCCAACGCCGACGTGATTCTGAAAGGGGAGGACACAGTACTGGACCTGCACGAAGTGGCAGATACGCTGGCCCAGACCATCCCTTCCCTACAGGCCGAATACGAAGGCGTGGTGGAAATTCTAGTGACCACCGATGCCGCCCCAGAACAAATTGCTTTTGCACAGCGCCAGTCCTGGCTGGCTGAACGCATCGTTAGGTCCATCGCCAAAGTGCTAGAAGGCGGCGACGGCGCGGTAATCGCTGCAGATTCCTTCGGCCGTGATGCCAGCCTGTTTGGTCGTATCATGAACGGCATGATTGAGGGTGACGCGGCCATGGGCATTGACCAGGTAAACGACCCCGATGCCCTGGATTATCTGGCTGAAATTGCTGACTTGTTCGATGAATTCGTTAACCAGTCCGTGGATGAAATTCTAGAAACGGCCCCCGAGTTGTTCCAGGTACGTAACGCAGCTGACACCATCTTCCGCCGTTCTCAGGACCTGTTGGAAGAATCCACCAACCTGAACAACCAGTTTGAAAACACCACTAGCGGGCTGTTTCCATCCGTATGGCTAGGTGGCGTGTCCGCGGGTCTCGCGGTGCTGTTCTTCTTTATCATCATGGCCCAGCGGAACCGCCAAGCGGCAAAGCTGAAAGACGAACTGGAAAGTGAAAACCAGCGTAACCAAGCGGCAATTCTACGTCTGCTCGACGAACTGGGCGACCTAGCAGACGGTGACCTAACCGTACAGGCCACTGTCACCGAGGATTTTACCGGTGCCATTGCTGACTCCATCAACTATTCCATTGACCAACTGCGTAATCTGGTACAAACGATCAACAACTCGGCGGTACAGGTCGCTTCCGCAGCCCAAGAAACTCAGTCCACGGCGATGCACCTGGCCGAAGCCTCCGAGCACCAAGCCCAGGAAATTGCCGGCGCCTCCGCTGCGGTGAACGAAATGGCAGTGTCCATTGACCAGGTATCCGCCAACGCCGCCGAATCAGCCGCGGTAGCAGAGCGGGCAGTAGCCATCGCCAACAAGGGCGCCGAAGTCGTACAGGCCACCATCCACGGCATGGACACCATTCGCGAACAGATCCAGGAAACCTCCAAACGGATCAAGCGTTTGGGTGAGTCCTCCCAGGAAATTGGTGACATCGTATCCCTGATTAACGACATTGCCGACCAGACCAACATTCTCGCCTTGAACGCCGCCATTCAGGCATCCATGGCCGGCGAAGCCGGCCGAGGCTTTGCAGTCGTTGCGGATGAGGTACAGCGCCTCGCAGAACGCTCCGCCGCCGCCACCAAACAAATTGAAACCTTGGTAAAAACTATTCAGACCGATACCAACGAAGCCGTTATTTCCATGGAAGCTACCACTGCCGAGGTCGTAAAAGGCGCGCGCTTGGCACAGGATGCGGGCGTGGCACTGGAAGAAATTGAAAGCGTATCCAAAACCTTGGCAGACCTGATCCAGAACATTTCCAACGCGGCGCGTCAGCAAGCGGCCTCTGCGGGACATATCTCCAACACCATGAACGTGATTCAGGAAATCACCTCACAGACCTCTGCCGGTACTACTGCCACGGCTCGTTCCATTGGTAACTTGGCTGAAATGGCCCAAGACATGCGTAATTCCGTTGCCGGCTTCCGCCTACCGGAGCACTCCTGATCCGGCTTAAGCCGGGCTCAGGAGCAATGCCATGGGTGCTGCAATGACAGATCGCTGGTCGATCAAACGCATGCCCACTATGAATGCGGAGCAATTCCAGCTGTGGCAAACGCTGCTGGAAGACCGCACCGGCATGACGCTGTCTAACGAGCGCAAGACCTTCCTCGAAACCAGCTTAAACATGCGCATGCGCGAGCTGGGCATTGAAGACTACGAGACTTATTACGAACACTTAGTTATGGGCTCGACCCAGTCACGGGTCATGGAGTGGTCGGTACTGGTGGACCGCTTAACCGTCCAGGAAACCAGCTTCTTTCGGCATCCAGGCTCTTACGCACTGGTGGAAGAATTTAGCCAACGCTTCATGGCCGAGCAACCGGGTGGGGCCAGCCTAGACGTGTGGAGCGTGGGCTGCTCCACCGGCGAGGAGGCTTACTCCCTCGCCATTATAATTAACGAACAATTTTCCACTAGCGAACAAAAACTGTTTTACGGTATCACCGCCACGGATATCAGCCTGCCCACCTTAGCAAAAGCCCGCAAAGGCGAATATGCAGCGCGCCGAGTGCTGCAGGTTGACCCGTTGATACGGCAGAAATATTTCACGCCTAGCAACAACGGGCAAACAGTAGAAATCACCCGCGACCTGCGCGAACGCATTTGTTTTGCTCGACTGAACGTGCTGGATCTTAGCACTGCGCCAATAAACAACATGGACCTAATTTTTTGTCAGAACATGCTGATTTATTTTCGCCGTTGGCGTAAGCGCCAGATCCTGAACCGACTGGCAGAACGGCTCGCACTGGGAGGCATTCTGATACTTGGCCCCGGTGAAGTTACCGACTGGCAACACCCGGACCTGGAGCGGGTCCATTTTGCCGATACACTGGCATTTCGGCGCTGTAAATAACAAACACAGAAAGAAATAAAACAACACGCGGCACGCATAAAAGAAAAAAACTTGGGGTAGCACTAAGCAGCAATCATCAACACGAGGATGCTGCATGTTGCGCATTAAAAAAGCCGTCCCACCCAAAAGGCGGGTTTATATATGACAGGAGACGTCATGAGTGACCGTCACGATTATCTGGCTCTGGACTGGGTTCGCGGGGAAATCCAGGAAACCCTGAACCAAGCGCAGCAGACATTGGAATCGTTCGAGAACAATCCGAACGACACCACTCGTATGCGCTTCTGTCAGACCCACCTGCATCAGGTGTACGGCACCTTGCAGATGGTTGAGTTCTACGGTGCGGCACTGTTCGCCGAGGAAATGGAGAAACTAGCCCAAGCCCTGCTCAACGGCAGCGTGAGCAATGTGGCTGACAGTCAGGAAACCCTGATGCGGGCGATCCTGCAGCTGCCCCCGTACCTAGACCGAGTCGCCAGCAACCGCCGTGACCTGCCGGTGGTCCTGCTGCCGCTGCTCAATGATCTGCGCGCAGCGCGCGGTGAATCGCTATTGTCGGAAACCGCCCTATTCAAGCCGGACCTCAGCGAAGCAACCGGCCAAGGCCAGATTCGTGACGACAAGCTCAACGATCCCCACTTTACCCAGCTGGCGAAAAAGATCCGCCAGATGTTCCAAACCGCCCTGCTCGGCATTCTGCGTAACGATAATATAGGCAAGAACCTGGGCTACATGGCCAAGGTTTTCACCAAGCTGGAGCAAGTCACCGGCGACGCGCCTCGTGCACCGCTATGGTCGATTAGTAATGCACTGGTAGAAGGGCTTTCAGAAGACGCCATTATCCTTGGCTCTTCGGTGAAACTCATGCTCGGCCACGTCGATCGCAATCTGCGGGAGCTGGCTGTGGACGGCGCCGCCAGCCTCAACCGCCCCGCCCCCACCGATCTGATCAAGAACCTTCTTTACTACGTGGCCAAAGCCGACGTGGACAGCCCCCGCATCCGTGATGTCCAGGCCCGTTTTCGGCTGGACGAGGCACTGCCCTCCGATGACCTAGTCAACACAGAGCGCCAGCGGATGACCGGCCCGGACGCCCAGGCCATGAGCTCCGTGGTGCAGGCGCTTTCCGAAGAACTCACTACCGTCAAAGACACCCTGGAGCATTTTGTTCACAGCGGCGACTCCGACACCAGCAAGCTGCAGCCCCTTACCCTTACCCTGAAACAGGTGGCCGACACCGTGGCCGTACTGGGCCTTGGCCAACCTCGGGCGCTGGTGGAAGAACAACTGCACGCTATGGAAGGTATCGTGGCCGGCAAAGCACCTGCCGAACGTGAAACCCTGATGGATATCGCCGGCGCGCTGCTCTATGTAGAAGCAACCTTGGCGGGTATCGGCGGCGACCGCCGTAACGCCAGCCACAATCGCCAAGGCGACGATATGCCTAGCCATGTAGGCCAAGCGATGGATGCTGTACTTCGCGAATGCCGCGCTGGACTGGAAGAAGCCAAAGACGGCATCGTGGAATTCATCGCCTCACAATGGAACCCCGAGCCCCTGCAAGAGGTACCAGCACGCCTGAATGCCGTGCGCGGCGGTCTGGAGGTGATTCAGCTGGGCAAACCCGCGCTGATTTTGCAGCAGTGCGTGCAATTCATCGAAGAAAAGCTACTCGCCGTAGATAAGCCCAAGCCTGACTGGCGCAGCATGGACACCCTAGCTGACGCCATTACCTCAGTAGAATATTACCTAGAGCGTCTGAGTGACGACCCGGAAACCACCGACGATATCCTCCAGCTGGCCCGTTCCAGTGTGGAAATTCTGGGCTATCCACTGCTAGAAGAACAAAACTTTGTCGATAGTGATGTTAAATCCATTGAACTAGCCACTTCGGACATGGGTAGCAGCGCCCTGGAACATGATATGGACGCCTGGTCCGGTTTTACTGATAAAGCCGAACCGCAAGATAACAATAGCAGCAACGATGAGGCGCGGATCAATTCCCCCCAGGAAATCACCTTACCGGCTGAACCAGAAGGGGAACCGCAAACACCCGCTACAGCGGCTACCGAAACTCAGGCGCAAGACGATGATCTGATTGATGACGAAATCATTGAGATCTTTCAGGAAGAAGTAGGCGAGGTGCTGGACGCACTAGACCAGTACTTCCCTCGCTGGGTCGCCAACACCAGCGATGAAGAATCCTTGGTAGAATTCCGCCGCGCCTTCCACACGCTGAAAGGATCTGGCCGCATGGTCGGCGCCAGCACCGTGGGCGAACTGGGCTGGTCCGTGGAAAATATGCTCAACCGGGTTATCGACCGAACCATTGAGCCCAGCGCCGTGCTGATTGCCCTGGTGCGGGAAGTCCGTAACCGAGTACCTGCATTGGTCGATGCTTTTACGCTGCGCCAAACCGACCCATTCGACGTACAGCCTTTAATCGACGCCGCCGACACCCTAGCCAATGGTAGCCAGATCAGGCAGGTCCCCACCTTGGCCGGTGCGGCTAGCAACACCACCCACAGCAATGACAACGCAGGAATTCTCGACGACATCGTCATGGACACCACCGCCGATGCCACTCTTGACAGCCCTGCGGACGCTGAATACATCACTCTAGACAACGCCAGCGAAAACGAGAACCTAGAACTAACCGAACCAGCACTAAGCGACAGCGCTAATTGCGATCCTGCCGACAATGACCTGTCCACTGAGGACCTGGCCGCCTTTGAAGCTGCTGCCAGCGAAGACGCCCTCAATCCTTGGGAGACAGAGAGCAGCAGGGATGATGTATACCTGCTTCCAGCGGACAACGATCCCACTGGAATCGACGAAGGCATCAGCCTGGATTTACCAGAACAGGAACCCGCTGACGACGCTGATAGCGATACCAGCAATGCATCCATAGAAAGCCTATCCGACATCCCGGACATGAGCTGCGCCCCCTTTGAAGAGGACAGCAACGAAAGTGGCCCAGACCCCATGTTGCTGGAAATCTTTTCCAGCGAAGCCCGTCGCAGCCTGGCACTAATTGCTCAATGGCTGGCCAACAACGACACCGACCTGTCCGAGCACCCGGTGGATGACGGTGTCCACCGTGCCCTACATACTCTTATGGGCAGCGCGCGGATGGCCGAAATCGAAGCAGTAGCCGAAGTAGCCGAGCCAGCAGAAAAACTGACACGGGATCTGATTAGCAGCAACCGCCGGGCCAACCAGCAGCAGATAACTCTACTGGCTAAAACCCATGACTTGATTCTCGCCAGCCTGGATAAAATCACCTCGCGCCCCCCAGGTCATCTACCTGGCGCCGACGAATTGGTCCACTCCCTGAATCAGCAACGCGATCAACTGCAAGATAGCAGCAGCAACGATCTAGACCCGCACATTCTTTCTATTTTCCTATCCGAAGGCATGGATCTGATCGTAGATTCGGAGCCACTACTAAGCCAGTGGGCACAGCACCCCGAGCACACCGATGAACTGGTGCACCTGCGCGATGCATTGGAACGGCTTGCCAACAGTGCTGCCACCTCCGACCTCAACGAAATCCACGATCTGGCCGCAGCGCTGACGGGCTGTTACAGCGCGGTGCAGAGCGCTCATCTGGCTTACAGCGAGCGTCTATTCACCTTAGCTAGTGAAGGCCAAGAAGCGCTGATGAATATGATGGACTGCCTGGCCGCCGGCCAGACCGTCCACGCGAAACAAGAATTAGTAGAGGCCCTGCGTAAGCTGACGGGAGGCGACGACCCTAACGGCAGCCTGGCCGACAGCAGCAGCGACATTACACTGGGCAGCACAGTTGTAGTGACCCAACGGGCTGAACACACCACGGATAGTCACCGCTACGAAGCCCACATGGACCCGGAGCTAATGGCGCTGTTCCTGGAAGAGGCCGAGGAAATCCTCGAGTCCGCCAGCCACAGCCTCGACCAGTGGGAGGCCGGCGACAACAGCAACGTCAGCAGCCTGCAGCGTGACCTGCACACCCTGAAAGGCGGCGCGCGCATGGCCGGTGTCGCTCCGGTGGGAGACCTGGCCCACGAACTGGAAAACCTTTACGAAAGCTATAACGCGGGGCAACTGGAATCCCACGCGGCGCTGTTCCACCTACTGCACCAATGCCACGACAGCCTGGCAATGATGATCGAAAATCTGCAGGCCAACACTCCCCCTGCCGATGCCCCGGCACTCATGGCTGCCATTCAGGCGTTCATCCGTGGCGATGCCCCCAAGCCTGACACTCCCTCAGGCCGCGACGAGGGTGGCACTCAACCCGCCGATCATGCTGAACATAGCGAGCAAAAAAACAGCTTGGCCACCCCACAACCCAACACCACTGGCGCCCCCATTACGATTGAGGACGCACCCGCGTCCATTGATGTGCCCCCTCAACCGAAGCGCGACCCAGAGTTGGTGGAAATTTTTCTGGAAGAAGCGGATGAAATTCTTGAGTCTGCCGGCAACAGTCTGGAATTGTGGATCAGTCAACAGGACAACCTGATTGAACTGCAATCCCTACAACGGGATCTGCACACCCTCAAAGGGGGGGCTCGCATGGCCGAAGTCCCGGAGCTGGGAGACCTAGGCCATGAACTGGAAACCCTGTACGAAGGACTGGCCCAAAGCCAACTGGCTATCGAACCCAGCTTATTTGATTTGCTTCACCGCTGTCATGACCAACTGGCTGAGATGGTGGAGGCACTGAGAACCAACCAACCGCTGCCAAATGGCGGGGTACTGATCGCCGCTATCCACGACTATATGGCTAACCCCGTAACCTTTGCCTTGCCCGCATTATCAGCCATACAAACGGTACACCCCAGCCCCCCCTCTGCCGACGTGGTTGAGCAAAACCCTCCCGCGACCAGCCATGAATCCGCATCATCAACCCCGGCGGCTGATGATGCATGGCAAGCGGACAGCGACCCTGAGATTCTGAATATTTTCCTGGAGGAGTCCGAAGAATTATCGGAAATCATTGATGCCTGCCTAACCTCCTGGAGGGATAATCCGCAAAGCACAGACTTCACCGACGACTTAAAACGGGCGCTACATACCCTTAAAGGCGGTGCACGGCTGGCCGGGCTCAAGCAACTGGGTGATATCAGCCACAATTTTGAAAACTATTTACTGGCGCTGGAGCGTCGTCGTCAAACCCCGGCACCAAGCGATTTCCAGCCCATGCTCCGCTGGCATGATCAAATCAACCGGGGCATGGAGTCCGTCGCGGCGGCGGCACGAGCCAATACGCCCGCCGCCCAGGGGGCAAACACCACCGATCAGCTTAATACCTTACTAACCGCCCCTCCTCAGCCGGCCCCCCAGCAACCGCAAAAAGACGCCCGCCGTCAGCGACAGGCTCAAGCGCAACCACAGGAAATGGTTCGAGTCGGCGCCGATGTTCTTGAAGCATTGGTAAACCTAGCCGGGGAAACCTCTATCAACCGTGGCCGGGTCGAGCAGGGCATCACTGAGTTTGCCTTCAACGTAGAAGAGATGGGCAACACCGTACAGCGCCTCTACGAACAATTACGCCGATTGGACTCGGAAACAGAAGCGCACATCATGTCCAACTATCAGAAGGGCGTGGATCTCGGCGAACACGACGAGGACTTCGATCCGCTGGAAATGGACCAGTACTCCGAACTGCACCAGATTGCCAAGCAGCTCTCCGAGTCTGCCTCTGACTTGCTAGACCTGAAGAACACCCTGCTGGACCGTAATAAAGACACGGAAACCTTGCTACTACAGCAAGCGCGCATTAATACCGAGCTGCAGGAAAAGCTGATGCGCACCCGCATGGTGCCATTCAGCCGTTTGGTGCCACGGCTGCGCCGTATTGTTCGCCAAATCTCCGGTGAAGTGGATAAGCGGGTAGACTTCGATGTGATCAATCCGGAAGGGGAACTGGATCGCTCCCTGATGGAGCGCGTGGTCGCCCCACTAGAGCATATGCTCCGTAATGCCGTGGATCATGGCATCGAAACCGGTGATGCTCGCAATGCCGCAGGCAAGAACCCTACTGGACATATAAACCTCGAACTGGGCCGCGAAGGAGGAGAGGTTGTCATCACCCTCTCCGATGATGGCAAGGGTATCGACACCGATGCGGTGCGCGAGAAAGCAATAGAACAAGGCCTAATCGCCGAAGACGCCCAACTCTGCGAACAGGAAATCCAACAATTCATCTTCCACGCCGGTTTCTCTACTGCCGCCGCAGTAACTCAGATCTCAGGCCGCGGAGTAGGCATGGACGTGGTGGCCAGCGAAATCAAGCAAATGGGGGGTTCAGTCGCCATCGACTCCCATAAAGGGCAAGGTACACGCTTCATCATTCGGCTGCCGTTCACCTTGGCCATGAACCGCGCCTTGATGGTAAAAGCCGCCGACGATTCCTACGCAATCCCGTTGAATCAGATCGAAGGCATCGTGCGAATCAGCCCCTTCGAATTACAGCACTACTTCGAAGAAGAGAACCCGGTCTATACCTATGTGGGCCAAGATTACCAGTTACAGTATCTGGGGCACTTTGTTCACGGCAACCGTGTACCGCATTTGGAGAATCAAACCACCCCCATGCCGGTACTGCTAATTCGCAGTACCGAACATACCGTGGCTATTGTGGTAGATGAACTAGTTGGTTCCCGGGAAGTGGTGGTCAAAGCCGTAGGCCCGCAGCTAGCGACCATAGCCGGCATCAGCGGCGCCACCATCCTCGGGGATGGTTCCGTAGTCATCATTCTTGATATCCATTCCCTGATTCGTGCCGCTCATGTGCAAACCACTGCCCTTATCTCGGATGAGGCGGTTCCGGCCCTGCCTCAAGAACCCGAAGAAGAAGCCCTACCCCAACGCGAAACTCCGCTGGTCATGGTCACTGATGACTCGGTTACCGTGCGCAAAGTGACCACCCGCTTGCTGGAACGTAATGGCTACGAAGTGGTCACCGCCAAGGACGGCATGGATGCCATTGCCAAGCTGGAAGATATTCGCCCGGATGTAATGCTGCTGGATATCGAAATGCCCCGCATGGACGGTTTCGAAGTGGCCAGCCATGTGCGGCACGACAGCCGCTTACAAAATGTGCCAATCATCATGATCACCTCCCGTACCGGCGAGAAGCACCGCGAACGGGCCTTCGATATTGGCGTTAACTGCTACATCGGCAAACCGTTCCAAGAGAGCGAACTGCTTTCCACCATTCGCGAGCTGCTTGGTGAACTGCAGGAAGTGGATAACGGATGACCGCGCCCGGGCGTGTTGGCGTTATTGCCGACAGCACATTGCAAGGGCACCTGCTCTCCAGCGCAGTGAAAAGCCAGGGTTATCAGGTCGTAGTCAGCACCGAACCCGAAACCTTGGAGGATCGCTGGCTGGAAACTGACGCGCTGGATCTGCTGGTCGTTGATCTGTCCAGTGAAGATCGCTGGCAGCAGTTTCTTGATGACCTGCTGGAGCGAGCTGAAGTGCCGATCCTGTTTTGTGACGGCCAGGCACCGGCTCGCACCGACGTCCTCTATCCCAAATGGGAACGGCGCCTAGTCACCAAACTGGTGAGTTTTATCGGCAAACCGGCAGCAGAAGAGCGGCTTGAGGTAATTCCCGCGCGCCCGCCCCAAGTACGCATTCCCCAGCCTCGGGAGTTTCATGCCATTCGCCCCGGCGACCGGCCCCGGCAAGTGTGGGTACTGGGCGCCAGCTTGGGCGGACCGGCCGCGGTGAAACGGTTTCTTGACTGCCTGCCGGCCAATCTGCCAGTGGCCTTTGTTCTGGCACAACACATTGACGGGCGCTTTCTAGATACCCTGTGCGGGGTGCTGGGCCGAGACAACTCGATTCATTGCAAGATCGGGGTTGATGGTGAAGCCCTGCGCCACGGAGAGCTGGCCATTGTGCCGGTGAAATATGCGGTACGCTTTCGTCACGACGGCCGTATCCAGTCAACCGGTGCACCCTGGGAAGGCCCCTATGCGCCGTCCATCGACCAGGTGATCCAGTATGGGGGCGAAGGCTTTGCTCGCGCATGCGGGGCCATTCTATTTTCCGGAATGGGCAACGACGGTGCTATCGCCGCCCCGCGTCTGGCAGCCACTGGCTGCCCGGTATGGGCACAAAGCGCAGAAACCTGCGCGGTCAGCAGCCAACCGGATTCGGTACGCGAAACCGGCTGCGTGAGCTTTAGCGGCTCACCAGAACAACTTGCACTACAACTGGTGGAACGAGTAAGAAGGGAACTGACACAAAACCCATTCCCAATGCATCCAGAGTATTAACAACCGTAACGGCTCGTGCTCGGCCCCGCAGCCCGCGACGAGAGACACGATGACAAAAGAAGGAACAGCACTATGGCGCAGTTGCCCTCCGATATTTCCAGTCTGCTGATCCCTATGCAGGGGCGCCCTTGGCTGGTGCCCAATATTGTGGTGGCTGAGGTGATTCCACTGCGCCAACCAGATCGTCCTGGCCATGGACCGGAGTGGCTGCTGGGTTGGCTAAGTTGGCGCGACCAGCAAATCCCGCTGCTGTCATTCGAAAAACTCAACGAGTCAGGCCAGGTCACCATTGGTCAGGATGCTCGTATAGCAGTGCTGAATACGGTGACTAGCCAAGTACCCTTTTATGCCATGATAGTGCAAGGGATTCCTCGTCTACTGAAAGTGAGCAAAGATGACCCGGTGGAAGAACCGATGGATACCGGACCTGCTGAAACCATGTACATTCAGGTCGGTGGCGACCTAGCGGTGATTCCTGATCTAGACGCCATTGAAGGCGCCGTGGCGGGGCTGCAGAAACCGGCATGATTGATCGTGACAGACTAGCCATCCTGGCGGCGGAAGAGTCCACCAGCCCCCGCAGCGGGAAACCGTTTCGCAACCGCTTTGCCACCCCACACCACGGCCTCGGTGCTTTTTTGCGCTGGCAATGGGACTCCCGAGGGCGCTTCCCGGCGCACCAGTCCTTCCCATTACACAGACCCGACCCGGAGCAATTGCACAAGCCAGGCCATCGGCCTCAGATTACCTGGATCGGTCACGCTACTTACCTGTTCCAGCACCATGGCTGGAACCTGCTCACCGACCCGGTGTTCTCCGACCGCTGCTCACCCTTTAGCTTTGCGGGGCCGAAACGGGCGGTACCGCCGGCACTGACCGTGGATCAGCTGCCCGACATCAATGCGGTATTGATATCGCACAACCACTATGACCACCTAGATAAAGCCTCAGTAAAACAATTACAGAAACGTTTCGGCCGCGATATTCTTTGGTTCGTGCCCGAAGGTATTGCTCCCTGGCTGCGCAAACTGGGGGTAGAAAGAATCATCGAGCTAGGCTGGTGGCAAAGTGACTATCACGGCCAGGTCGAGGCTTTCTGCCTGCCCGCCCAGCACTTCAGCGGGCGCGGCCCTAACGACCACAACCAAACACTGTGGTGCAGCTGGCGCCTAAATTTCCCGGATTTCAGCCTCTATTTTGCGGGAGACACCGGTTATGCACCATTATTTAACGAAATTGCTAAGGTATTCGGACCGGTAGATCTGGCATTATTGCCCATTGGAGCCTATGAGCCGCGCTGGTTTATGTCCCCTGTGCACATTAATCCCGCGGAGGCGGTAAAAATTCATCAAGATATCCAAGCTCGTCAGTCTCTCGCCATGCATTGGGGCACCTTCGTGCTGACGGATGAACCCATGGATGCACCGCCGAAAGCCTTGGCCAAAGCACTCTCAGAGCAACACATCGAACACGTACATTTTCAGGTTCCGCAACACGGCGAAACCCTGACCATTGAACTAACACATGAATAAACAATATCAAGGCCGCCGCCTGTGGCTGGTGGTTCGTCTACTGGCTTGGTTACCATTACCCTTGGCCACCGCTTTCGGCGCATTTGTAGCCACCCTGATTACCCTGGCGCCGCTACGCTACGCCAGCGCCTATCGAGTGGTGCTAATTAACTTGCTTGCGACCCACCCAAGCATGTCCTTGGCCGAAGCCAAACGCATCGGTCGCCGTAGCATGGCGGAACTGGGGCGCACCCTCACCGAATTCAGCCATGTCTGGCACCGCCCGGTCCAAGAGACCCTTGCCCGAGTTACCCAGATCCACGGCGAACAAGCCTTTCTCGATGCTTGCGCTAGCGAGCGCCCCGTACTCATGTTGTCCTTGCACCAGGGGAGCTGGGAAATCAGCAATCTATATTTAGGCGATAAGGGAAACCGCGAAAAGACCTTAATCATGTACCAACCCCACCCGGCCACCTTAATGGATGCCATGGTCAAAGCGGCCCGGGAGCGCACCGGCTCCGTCCTCATTCCCACCAATAGTCAGGGGGTCAAAAAAGCGCTGGCGGCCATGAAAGCTGGCGGCACCTTAGGCATTCTCTCCGACCATAACCCGGGAAACCGCAGCAATCCGGTGGTTCCTTTTTTTGGCTATGAGGTGCCCACCCCTGCCCTGATCGATAAACTGGTACAACGCTATCGGCCCCATGTATTTATCGTTTCGTGCATCCGTGGCGAGGGTGGGGTGAAAGATATCCAGCTCCATTTCGAGGAGGCCCCGGAAATCGAACAGGCTAGCGATACCATGGAAATCCTCACCACCATGAACGCTGGCCTGCAGCGTTGTATTGACCGCAATCCGGGCCAATACCAATGGACATACAAGCGCTTCAAATGGGGCCCACGCGGTCGGCGCAATTGGTACAGACACTCCCTGCAATTGCTTCACCGCATCCGACAAGGGGAGGACCGCAAGTCTCTCGGCTTGCACCCTGACACTGACAAAGATCAGTAAAACAGTCTTAAGCATTGGTTAACCTTCTACTAGTAAACTTCGGTTAACAAAAAGGGGGGCACTATGGCAACTAAACCGACGAACTGGCACCCATTACATAAAGGGCTTCACTGGCTAGTGGTTTTGCTACTGGTGATGGTCTGGGGTGCCGTAGAGCTTCATGAGTTCTACGAGAAAAGTGACCCCATGCGCGAATGGTGGAAAATGCTACACTTTTCCTTAGGGCTAACCGCCCTAGTCGTTATGCTCATTCGGCTTTATGGCCGCGCCCTTTACCCTAGGCCGACGCCGATTGGTGCTGTTTGGCAGCGTCAATTATCCAGCCTTGTGCATGGGCTGCTATACATAGTCATCTTGGCCATGCCCCTCAGCGGCTTTGCCATGCGTCAGCTTGCTGGCAAGAGCATCGAAATTTTTGGCGCTCTCACTGTACCTCAACTGGTAACGGTGAATATGGATCTAGCCAAGCAAATCGCGTTCATTCACAAAGACGTGCTGTGGACCATTCTGCTAACGCTAGTTGTCATTCATATCGCAGGGGCACTGTGGCACCATTTCATCAACAGAGATACGACCCTACAGCGCATGCTCCCAGGCAAACACAATGACACGCTGTAATAGACTTCATTTCCCTCTATCCGTGCAGTGTAGGAGACAACGTGCAGTCGAGTGGAAAAGGGCTCGCCTGCTAACGGTCTCCTACCAACGCTAACGCTCCCCATCTAAACAAACAGCACCGGCCACCCTCGCCTCCCGAATCCTTCTGCACAGACTGTAGACCCGCCCCTCACTGGTCGGAAAACTATTGTGCAAGCAAGAGGGCAGATTGCCTGTACCCCGCTGTGGCGGCACAATGCCTGTGCACTGGGCCGTCCAACGGCTCCTCACATTTTTTCCCCCAAGAGAAGCTTGCATGACTATCCAAAATGACAAGGTCGCCACCTTGCACTACCGCCTCTTCAACGCCGACGATGGTAGCGAAATTGAAAATTCCCGAGACAACGGCGAGCCTATGGCCTACCTGCATGGTTACAACAATATCATCAAGGGCTTGGAATCAGCGCTGGAAGGAAGAGCGACCGGCGACAACGTGGATGTGACCATCAGCCCTGAAGACGGCTATGGTGAGTACGACAACACGCTGTTCCAACGCATCTCCCGCAAGTACCTGAAACACGCTGGTAAGCTTGAGCCAGGCAAAGTCGTCACCGTCTCCACCGACGAAGGCCCACGTATGCTCACCATCCTGAAGGTGGGCCTAAAAACTGTCGACGTGGACGCCAATCACCCCTTGGCGGGTAAGGCTCTGCGTTTCGTTGTCGACATCACAGATATTCGTGATGCCACCGACGAGGAAATAGCCCATAAGCATGCCCATGGCGCTGGTGGGCACCAGCACTAAAATTGGCGTCAAGCCACTGAGCTACAACGCGGGGTAAGCTTTCCAGGTCGATCCACTTGCGCCCGCGCTTTTACCGTGAACCGCACAAAACCATAGATTTAGGGCCGCGTTCTAGCTCGTAGCTTGTCGCTATATCATTTTCAGTCTTTTCCTACCGACGTACCTGCCATCAACATGCTATCTTTGTGCATCAGAATAATACAAAGGGGCACAGGCATGGATCTTCCGGAGTACAGTTACTGGATCATCGCAGGACTCGCGTTGGTGATTGCCGAATTTGCCATTTCCGGTCTGGTTGTGATTTTCTTCGGCATTGCCGCTTTGTTGGTGGGCAGCCTTAAATTTATTGGCCTGCTCGACGACACCACCTGGGAGCTCACCGTTTTCGCGATCACCAGCCTGTTATCACTGGTCTTTGTGCGACGCGTTCTTAACGACAAACTGATGGGCCGCGAACAGCAACGAGAAGGCGAAGAAGACAGCGCTGGCTTGATCGGCCACAGAGCCACCGTGGCTGAAGCCTTTGCCAAAGGCACGGGTACCGTAAACTATCGCGGTGCCCGCTGGCAGGCACAATGCAGCCACCCCCTTAATCCAGGGGATATAGTGCGCATCACCCAACACGAAGGGCTTTGGCTCACCGTGGAACCTTGGCCCGTGATATCCCCACAAGACACTCAAAAAAACTGACTCCGTGACAGTCGAACATCCCACTTTTCGTTTTTATCGCTACTTTGACTTTCGACACAATAAGGAACTGTACCCATGGCTGGTTTGATTATTTCCGGACTGCTCGCCCTCGGCGTTGTCGTTTTACTGTTTATGGTAATTCGCATCGTTCCCCAGCGAGAAATTTATGTGGTTGAACGGCTGGGAAAATACCAGTCATCCATGGATGCTGGCCTACACTTTTTGATGCCTTTTATTGATCGTGTCGCCTACAAACATTCTCAGAAAGAAATTGTTCGCGACGTACCGCGCCAAAGCTGTATTACCAAAGATAATATCGAAGTTTCTATCGACGGCGTGATGTATCTACAAGTGGTCGACCCCAAAGCTGCCAGTTACGGTGTAGACGACTATGTCATGGCTGCCCAGCAGCTGGCTCAAACTACTCTGCGCTCCGTTATCGGTAAAATCGATCTAGACAAAACCTTCGAAGAGCGCGGCGAAATTAACATGGAAGTAGTTAGAGCTGTGGACGAAGCCGCACAGCCCTGGGGTGTAAAAGTCCTACGTTACGAAGTAGCCGATATTAACCTTCCCGTCTCCATCAAAGATGCCATGGAGAAACAGGTTCGTGCCGAACGTGAACGTCGCGCCGTGGTTGCTGAATCCGAAGGTGAACGCCAAGCAGCGATTAACCGTTCCGAGGGTGACCGCCAGGCAGCGATTAACCGCTCTGAGGGTGAGAAACAGGAGATGATCAATATCTCTGAAGGTGAAAAAATGAAACAGATCAATGAAGCGGAAGGGCGCGCTCAGCAAATTGAACTGATTGCCACCGCCACCGGCGAAGGTCTGCGCCAGGTTGCCGCAGCCGTGAAGGAAGACGGCGGCCAGGAAGCCGTTAGCCTGCGCATTGCAGAGCAATACGTGACCGCCTTCGAAAAAGTTGCCAAGGAATCCACCACCATGCTGCTCCCCCAGGGCCTCAGCGATATCGGCGGCACCGTCGCCAGCCTGCAAAAAGTCCTTAAGACCGTGGAAAAAACCCCGGCCTGAGGAGCAAGTTAAAAATTGAAAAGCGCGACCGGGGTAAAAGCGGTAATCGAAACCGCTTTCCCCGCGCCGCAGCGCCAGGCGCCTTTCACAGCCACTACCGCGCAAAATTCAACACACAATCTCGCGCCTTTTCAACTTCAAATTTCAAACTCACCTGCAAGGCTTGCATTCTCTTCTTATCACCCCAATAGCCTTGATATCCCATTACAAAGATTCAGGAGTCACCATGTCCCGTCATTTTGAAAAAGCCAACGGCTTGTTCGAGCATCCGGACGAGGTAACCCAAGAATACCTATTCAATCAAACCATGCTGCGCGTTAAAGATCCGAAACGCAGTCTGGATTTCTATACCCGAGTGCTGGGCATGCGACTGGTGCGCAAGCTTGATTTCCCTGAAATGAAATTTAGCCTTTATTTTCTTGGCTATCTAAGTGAGGAAGAAGCGGGAGACGTACCCAAAAATGATGCCCAGAGACTGACTTTCACCTTCGGTCGTGAAGCCATGCTAGAGCTAACCCACAATTGGGGCAGCGAAGAGGATCCAGACTTTTCTTACCATGACGGCAATGCTGAGCCCCAGGGTTTCGGCCATATCGGTATCACCGTTCCCGATGTATATGCCGCTGCCGAGCGCTTTGAGAAAATGGATGTGACTTTCGTCAAGCGTCCGGATGACGGCAAAATGAAAGGTCTCGCTTTTATCAAAGACCCCGATGGTTACTGGATTGAGATTCTTCAGGCCGACATGATGGAACAACAGCAATCCTAATCATCATGTTGCGTACTATCGTAGTAAAACCCCGTCCGGCTCGTTAGATCGGAACGAAAAAAAGAATCAGCCCCCATGCTACAATACCGCCATCACTGCGGTTAAACATTGGGGGTTTTCTTGCTGACACGCCTTCCTCCCTGGGTCGAAGTTGGAGCCTTTTTGCTCGCGTTTCTGGCGGGCAGTGTCAATGCCGTAGGGCTACTGGGCTTTAGCCATCAATCCGTTTCTCACCTGACAGGCACCTCATCACTGTTAGGCCTAGCATTGGCCGAATTAGCTCTCAGCAATGTATTACACCTGCTTTTCACCCTGATAAGCTTTCTCGCCGGCGCCATCCTCAGCGGCTTACTCATTACCAGCACGGCCCTCAAACTTGGCCGCCACTACGGTTTTTCCCTGCTGATTGAAGCGGCCCTACTCATCTTGGCGATGCTATTTCTGCAACGTGGCAATGATATCGGTGTCTATCTGGCATCCATGGCCTGCGGCTTGCAAAACGCCATGGTCACCACTTACAGCGGCTCCATCATTCGCACCACTCACTTGTCAGGGATCTTCACTGATTTGGGCATCATGCTCGGCAACCGTTTGCGCGGTATTCCTCTCAATGGGCGCCGGCTGTTGCTGTTTCTCTTGCTGATTAGCGGCTTTATCTGTGGCGGAGTCATCGGCACTTTATTATTCCGCCTGCTGCATTTTTCTGCGCTGATCGCGCCGGCAACCTTAGCCGCGTTACTAGCGGTAATTTATTGGGGATACAGCCGACAACACCGCTAACGCCATCCGTATCCACGCAGGGTCACCACGTTAATTGTTCGGAGAACCAGAGCCGCAGACGTCATTGCTGCCAGGCATAATCCATCTGCCGGGCGGTGCGCTCGGCCAGCTCACGGCTGTGCAACCGCTCAACCAAATGCAGACTCATATCGATACCCGCAGAAATACCCGCAGAAGTGAGTCGGTTTCCATCTTCAACCCAACGCACTTCGCTGTGAACGTCTAGGTCAGGAAAACCCGCGCGTAGCTCAGCAAGATCTTCCCAGTGCGTTGTCACTTTTTCATTGGAAAGCAACCCCGCCTTGGCCAACAGAAACGCACCGGTGCAGACCGACGTCACCCAACCAGCCGGCTCTCCAGCCCGGCGAATTGCGCAAAGCAGGGCAGGGTTACGGATGGCCTGAGTATGTACACCCCCACTAACCAACAACACATCCAGCGGCGGATGATCATCTAGGGTGAAGTGGCTTTGCACGGAAAACCCTCCACGAGCCATCACCGTTATGGTTTCACTGATCAATGAAACACACCAAGGCGTGACCTCACACAAGCGAGCCGCCGTAGCAAACACCTCATAAGGGCCAGCAAAATCCAATACCTCGGCATCATCGTAGATCACAATCCCGATTTGCTGCATGACGGTTCCTATAGATTATTTAGCAGAAGAAACGCGCCGAATCACCAGAGTAATGCCGCCCAGAATGGCCGCCGATGCCAGCACCAGACGCAGAGTGAGCGCCTCATCCATCCACAATACGCCCGCCAGCGCTGCAAGCACCGGCACGCTCAATTGCACCGTGGCTGCCGTAGAGCTAGCCAGCCCACGCAACGCCAGATACCAGGTAGCGTAACCGGCTCCCGATGCCAGGGCACCGGACAACGCCGCATACAGCAGCCCCGACACCTTTGGCCATTGGCTCGGCCAAGCGAACAGCGCCAACGGTAGCAGCCAGATCAATGCACGCAGGAAATTGCCCGCGGTGACCGCCGTGGCGTCGGCCGCGCCCTTGCCCCGCAGGGAGTACACACCCCAGGCTGCACCTGCCACCAGCATCACTATTGCTGCCGCCAGCGGCGGGGCCGTCGCGCCGGGCAACATCAACGCCACCAAGCCACTCAGCGCCAATGCCAGCCCCAGCCACTGGGCTCGCGCCAAGCGCTCCCCACGATATAAACCAACACCCACCATGGTGGCCTGCACCGCGCCGAACAGCAGCAAGGCGCCCGTACCTGTGGCGAGCGCCACGTAAGCCAGCGAAAACCCGGCGGCGTAAACAAACAACGCTAAGGCCGAGCCATGATTACCCTGTGTGACCATGGCTTTCACTTGCCGGTCTCGCAGCAACAGGATCAGCGCCAACATCAGCGCTCCGGACAGCAAACGCACTGCGGTAAAGCTGGCGGCATCAATGGCGCCTTCACGCAACGCCAAACGGCACAACACCGAATTGGCCGCAAAAGCCAGCATCGCCAAAGCCGTCAAGACCAGGCTACGTTTCGCTGACATCAACAAACCACCCATAGTGCGTTCACGATGGATCTTGGCCGGATCTCCACTCGGCTATTTTTCTGGCCGATTAACGGCATACCCTCTCCCTGCCTTTTGCGTGCGGCTAGCCCACCTCGCCCAGCAACACACTTACCGTGCCCACATTAAACAGCACCGTGCACCAGAAAATTCCAGTGAACGGTTGCTTACGGGTTTTGTGACGAAACAGAGAACGAGCCAACATCGCACCGGGCCACCCCCCGGCCAGCGCCAATAGGTGCAAGCTTTGCTCAGAAGTACGAGAACCCCCTCGCACGGCGACGCGCTTATCCCACCCATAAAGCCCGAATACAAGCACCGACGGCACCGCATAAACGCCTGCCAAGTAGGGCAGCAGGCTGTTGTGGCGGGCATAAATGCCCAACACTAGCGCAAACACTGCAAGGGCCGTCAGTGCCGCGATGATGCCCGATGCAGCAACTGCCTTGGAACCTGTGCGACGGCGCGATCTCCGGGGCCGGCCCTTCCCCTTAGTGGCCATGCCAGGCCCACAGGGCCGCCAGCAACGCCACCGGGGCGGTTTCCGCTCGCAACACCCGGTTGCCTAACGCGAACGGGCTAAAGCCCGCATCCGCCGCCTGCTGTAATTCATCATTGGAAAAGCCACCTTCCGGCCCCGTCAGCAACGCCAGCTCCGTTTGCCCCTGCAAGGCAGCCGCAGAGAAGGACTTTTCGCCCGGATGGGCTATCAACTTCAGGGCGGGAAGATCAGATGTCAGCCAGTCACGCAGGCTCAGCACGCCGTGCACCACCGGCACCCGGTTCAGGCCACATTGCTCACAGGCACTGATAGCGACTTGCTGCCAATGGCCCAGCTTCTTTTCCTGACGCTCACCCTTTAGGCGGACTTCACAACGTTCCGTGTCCAGGATCACCAGGGCAGTGGCGCCCAGCTCAGTGGCCTTCTGGATCGCATAGTCCATGCGCTCGCCTTTGATCATCGGCAACGCCACCGTCACCGCCAAAGGAGCGCAACGATCTTCATCCGTGAACGTAAGCGGCTCAATGCAGACCGCCTTTTTGCTGATGGCAGAGATACGCGCTAACCATTCACCGCCGCGGCCGTTAAACACCACTAATTCATCAGCCACCGCCATGCGTAACACCTTGCCAATATGGTGGCTTGCGCTAGCACCCAACTCTACAAGCTGACCTACATGAAAGTTCTGATCATCAAAAAAGCGGCGCGGCATGGAATCTCCATCACGAATAGGTGCCAGCGGGAAAAACAAAAGGCTACCATACCTGCGCCACGCCCCCGGCGTGATTTTGCCAACCCGATGGATGAGACATTGCCTATGGGCGAGATTGTACAGTCGGCATTCCGGCCACCACTATGGTTACGCAACCCCCACCTGCAAACCCTGTGGGGGCCCATGGGCCGCACCCTGCCGGAAGTCACGCGGCGCACGGAACGGCTGAACCTGAAAGACGGTGATTATCTGTTGCTAGACTGGGCCGGACCACAGAGCCAACCCGGGCAGCTGACGGTGATGTTATTACATGGGCTATCCGGGTGCAGCGACTCCCATTACATGCGCGGCATACAAAAAGTGTTGGCTGAAGCGGGAATCCGTTCTGTGGCCATCAACAGTCGCGGGGCCAAAAAACCCAACGACACCGCGTTGTGTTATCACGCGGGCGAAGTGGATGATGTGGATGCAGTGATCGACCATGTGTTCCACGAAAACCCCACTGGCCACCGCATTGCCATCGGCGTCTCTCTAGGCGGCAGCCGGCTACTGAACTGGCTGGCCCACCGGGACAACAACCACCTCAGTGCCGTAGCCACCATTTGTGCTCCCTTGCGGCTGGATATCTGTGCCAACCGGCTGGATCAAGGCTTGTCGAAGTTGTACCGCCAACACCTGTTAAAAAACCTTTTGACCAACTTCGAAAGGCAGAAAATCCATCTGGACAAGGTCAACCCCCCGGAGGCCAAACGACTACATCGCCTGAACATGAATAGCATCCGTTCGTTTTGGCGCTACGACGACCAGATCATCGCCCCGTTATATGGCTTTCGGAGTGCCTGGCATTATTACGCGCAATGCTCCGCGGGTCCCAAGTTGCTACAAATCCGCACCCCCACGTTGATGCTGCAAAACCGTGACGACCCGTTTATGACTCCACAAACGTTACCCCGGCAGGAAGAGCTCGGGCCAGCGGTGACACTGGAGGTAAGCGATTACGGTGGGCATGTGGGCTTTGTCGGCTACAAAAGCCAGCGTTACTGGTTAGAACAACGGCTATTAGCGTTTGTGCAAGGTTTCGGGATTCGCTGAGGCTCCACAGGCAGCCCTCAGCAACCCGAGGGTGACAGCTCAACAGCATGGCCCAGCAGCAACTCGCTGGTGTTATGGGCGGCTCGATAACGCTCTTTCATTTCCGCCAGGTGATCTCGAGCCTCACCTTTTAGGAAGGGCTCCTCGAGGCAAATAATCTGGTACACCCCATGACGCATCAAGCTCTCATCCAGCTCCTCATTAGCAGCAGCATCCGGGCGCAAACCATGTACCAGGGAGGCCCACGATGACATCAGCACCCAGGTATTGACCATCAAACCCTGCAGTTGCTCATCATCCAACGCCAGTATCCCGCTGCTACGCAGCTTTTCGTAAATCACGGTCCCGCGTACCAGAATGGCTTCCACAAACTGTTGATAACGTGTTGCTAGAGCAGTCTCCTCCGCGTGCAGAAAATGAGACAGGTCGCGGTGAAAAAATCGATACTGCCACATGGACGCCAACAGCCCCTCGAAATAATGCACCTTCACCTGCCAGCTCAACGGCCCCTGAGGCGCCTCCAACAAGCTCAGCAATTGTTGTTGGTAACGGTCGAAAAGCGCTGACACGATCACGCCTTTGTTTCGAAAGTGGTAATACAGGTTGCCTGGACTAATCCCCAGGGCCTCGGCAATGTGGTTGGTGGTCACGTTGCGCTCTCCTTGTCGATTGAACAAGACAAGGCTGGTTTCCAAAATGCGCGCTTTAGTGCTGGTCATAAGGGGCCAAATGTGGTCTTTCTGATACACGATGTTGACTCTTAGAGTAATTACTCTAAAAATCAGACTCAAGATTAATTTTTAATCACTCCATCATACATAACAATTCAACTAGGGAGGCGAGGACCATGGTCGCCGAAGTAAAAGATCTGCACAGAAATAACCCAGACATCGCCCGCTTGCAGAGCATATTCACTGCTCAAAAAGCCGCATACCGTCAGAACCCTTACCCTAGCGCCGAACAGCGTCTTGAGTTAATCAGCAGACTCAAGCCATTGCTGGTCGATCATGTTGATGCTTGGATCGACGCTCTGAACAACGACTTCACCACCCGTGCTGCGGATGAAACCAAACTCGCAGAAATCATGATGACCCTAGAAGGGCTGAAATACACCACTAAGAAACTACGCAAATGGATGAAGCCCTCCAAGCGCCATGTGAGCGCCATGAATTGGCCGGGCAAAACCTGGGTGGAATATCAGCCGCTCGGCGTGGTGGGCATTATCGTGCCCTGGAACTATCCGGTGCAGCTGGCGGTAGTACCGCTAATTACTGCTCTGGCCGCCGGTAACCGGGTGATGATCAAGATGAGTGAGGCCACACCTCGCACTGGCGCGCTGCTGGAAAAATTGATCACCAACATCTTCCCACAGGAACAAGTTGCCGTGATCAATGGCGAAGTGGATGTAGCGCAGGCTTTCTCTGAACTGCCTTTCGACCACCTCCTTTTCACCGGCTCCACGACCATTGGCAAGCACATTATGCGCGCGGCCTCCGCTAACCTGACTCCAGTCACCCTGGAACTGGGCGGCAAAAGCCCCTGCATCATCGGCCAGGACTTCCCCATGAAGGACGCGGCCGAACGTATCGCCTTCGGTAAATGCTTGAATTCCGGACAAACCTGTGTGGCTCCAGACTACATTCTCTGCCCAGAAAATCGCGTGCAAGAATTTGTCGACGCATGGAAAGCCCAGGTTACCCAGTCCTACCCGACCATGGTGAACAACCCGGACTTCACTGCCATTGTGAACCCACGCCAGCAAAAACGGCTGCTGGGTTATCTCGACGACGCCAAAGCCAAAGGCGCAGATGTAATTGAGATCAACCCGGCTAATGAAGACTTCAGCGGTAGCCAGAAGGTGCCACACACCTTGGTACTGAATGTGAACGACGACATGGACATCGCCCAAGACGAGATCTTCGGCCCACTGATGATTGTCGTGCCTTACAAAACGCTGGATGAGGCCATCGAATACGTGAACGACCGGCCCCGCCCGCTAGCGCTTTACTATTTCGACTGGAATCAGGACAACTGCAATCGTGTGCTCAAGAACACACACTCCGGCGGCGTATGCCTGAACGACACCATCTCTCATGTAGGTGTAGATGACATACCTTTCGGCGGCATCGGCCCGTCTGGCATGGGCGCTTATCATGGCCCAGAAGGTTTCCAAACTTTCTCTCAGGCCAAAGGCATTTACAAAAAAGGGAAGATGAACGCTACCAAATACATACTCCCTCCCTACGGGCGTAGTATCCATAAGCTCATCTACAAGTTCCTGCTGAAATAAAAGTAACCGTAGCTGCTATAGGAGCGTCGCTCATCGCGTCATTCAAACTTAACTAGGTGCCCGTTACCACAAAGAGCACCTAGTTAAGTTGGGCTATTGCGCCGCTCCTACACTACAGATAACGACTAATACAAAAAAAAGAGTGCGCAATGGATCAGGAATTCAATCGCCGCGGCTTCCTCAAGCTCAGCGCCGCAGGCAGTGCTGTGCTGGCTACCGGTTCCGGGCTGGCCCTGCTTACTGGTTGCTCCAGTAACGACGGACCTGCAACCGGCTACAAACACTTCCGCCAACAAGACGTCGACCTGCTTACCCCGCTGGTGGGTGCCGTGCTCGGCCCTGCCCTCACCAATGTAGGCGCTAGCGCTGAAGACGGCATGAAAGCCTTCGATGACCTACTCGAAGGCGGCATGCCCGGCACCCGGGCTGCACTATTTCAGGTGCTCGATCTGATGCAACTGGGTGCCGCCCGCTGGTATATAACCGGCACCTGGGCCAGCTTTGCCGATCAGAGTGAACAAGAAATTAAGCAAACCCTCACCGAATGGTCCGCCAGTGAGCGAAGCCTATCACGCATGGCCTTTAAAGGGCTGACCCAGCCGATCCATATGGCTTGGTATGTAAAACCGGCCGCCGCTCGCAGCACCGGCTACCCCGGCCCGCCCAAGAAAATTATTGCCTAACACGCGCCGCTTGCGGCCTTTATCGCGTGTACTGCTAGCCAAAGAAAAAGGATAATGCCATGCAGGACCTCACTACCCTTACCATCAACGTGAAAGACCCGTGGAAAAACCCAGCCAACGGCTGGGATGTTATCGACGGGCGCACCATCACCGACAACCGCACTTTAGAAGCCGATGTCATCATCGTAGGTACTGGTGCTGGCGGCGGCGTTAGTGCAGAAATACTCAGCCAGCGCGGCCTCAAAGTCATACTGGTGGAAGCAGGCAAACTAAAAAGCTCCGACGACTTCAAACTGGATGAAGGTAAGGCCTACCGTGACCTCTACCAAGAGGGCGCGCTACGCGCTACCAAGGATGCCGGCATGACCGTAATGCAGGGGCGCACGGTGGGCGGCACCACCGTGGTTAACTGGACGAGTAGCTTCCGCACCCCCCAGAAAACCCTGCAATACTGGCACGATGAATTCGGCGTACAGGGGCTTAGCCAGGCACAAATGGCTCCCTGGTTTCAACAGATGGAAGATCGTCTAAACATAGAAAAGTGGGCCATGCCGCCCAACGCCAACAACGACATACTGAAACGGGGCTGCGATGACAAAGGCTGGCATTCCGCCATTATCCCCCGCAACGTAAGCGGCTGCTGGAACATCGGTTATTGCGGCATGGGCTGCCCCACCAACGCCAAGCAATCCATGCTGGTCACTACCATTCCCAGCGCTCTAGATCACGGCTCCACACTGATTTACAGCGCTCAGGCCGACACCCTGATCATTGAGGGTGACAGCGTTACCGGCGTGCGAGTGCGGCCACTAAACGATGACAAAAAGCCTACCGGCGCCACAGTAACACTAAAAGCCAAAACCGTAATTGCCGCGGGGGGGGGCATTCAAAGTCCGGCACTGCTGATGCGCTCCGACGCCCCAGACCCGAACGGGCTAGTGGGTAAGCGTACCTTCCTGCATCCCACCACGTTTGTGTTCGGTCTCTACGATAAAGAAATCGCTCCGTATTACGGCGCCCCACAATCCATGTATTCCGACGAGTTCACGTTTAAACACGGAGTCGATGGCCCGGCGGGTTACAAAATGGAAATGATGCCCATGCATCCGGGCCTGTCTGGTGCATTAATAGGCGGATTCGGCGAACGAGCCCGGGAAGAAATCGAACATCTTCCCAACTTGGCCACCGCTATTGCCCTAATTCGCGATGGCTTCCATGAAGATAACCAAGGTGGCGCCGTGGAGTTGCGTGATAACGGCGAACCACTGCTCGATTATCCCGTCAATGACTACCTGCTGGAAGGTGCCAAACGATCCCACCTGACCATGCTGGAAATGCAATTTGCCGCTGGCGCCAAAGAAGTACGGCCCAGCCACGCTCATGCTGGTTACTACAAAAGCTGGAAAGCAGCCCGCGAAGGCGTGGCACAACTGGACTATGCCCCTGTCGTTACCGCGCTGGGCAGCGCCCACGTTATGGGCGGGCTAACCATGGGGGCTGATGAGAGCCGCTGCACCGTCAACAGCGACGGCAGCTACAAGCACCTGAACGGCCTCTATATCATAGACGGCTCCGTATTCCCCACCAGCATTGGCGCCAATCCACAACTCTCCATCTACGGCCTCAGCGCCCGCAATGCCTCAGCATTGGCCGATAAACTGAAAGGCTGAACCACCGCCATCATCCCCCTGCTACGTAGTTACCCTGCGTAGCAGGGACACGTCCTTACCCCTCTATGCGTGCTTTTTTCTCATTTTCCCTGTCAAAACCTCAGGAAGCAGGCGAAGCCACGCGCTAAATGAGGTATAAGTGCGGCATGAAAACCCCACAACGTTTACAGCCCCTGGTCGATGATGGACTCGTCGATGAGGTCATCAGCCGTCTGATGAGTGGCAAGGAAGCCGATATTTTTGTGGTTCGCTGTGGCCAAGAGATCCGCTGCGCGAAAGTCTACAAGGAAGCCGCCAAGCGTAACTTCAAGAAAGCCGCCCAGTACCGGGAAGGGCGCAAGGTACGCAACAGCCGACGCAGCCGTGCCATGGAAAAAGGCTCGAAGTTCGGCCGCGAACAGCAAGAAAAGATCTGGCAAAGCGCCGAAGTGGATGCCCTGCGATTACTCGCCCAGGCCGGCGTCCGCGTGCCCAAACCCTACGACATGCTCGAAGGTGTGCTATTAATGGAGCTGGTCACCGACGACGAAGGCGACGTCGCGCCTAGGCTCAGCGACGTTGTCATGTCCGCCGAGCAGGCCGAAGAAGACCACGCCCTAATGATGCAATACGTGGTTCGCATGCTCTGCGCCGGCATCATTCACGGTGACCTGTCAGAATTCAATGTCCTCGTGGACGATTATGGCCCGGTAATCATTGACCTGCCCCAGGCCGTGGATGCCGCCGCCAACAATAACGCCGAGGCCATGCTGTATAGGGATGTGGATAACATGACCCGTTACTACGGCCAATACGCACCATCACTGCGCGGCAGCCGCTACGGCCAAGAAATTTGGGCCTTGTATGAAAGCGGGGAACTGACACCAAACAGCGAACTCACCGGCCAGATGAATGATGATGGGCACATTGCCGATGTAGATGATGTATTGGCAGAGATTAAAGCCGCTTTTGAAGAAGAACAAGAACGCCGCGAACGCATTACCAACAACCACGACGATCCCTACGCCTAAGAAAGGCCGGGCAGGCGGCATTCCCTCACGCCTCCCGGCACAGCATCAAGAGAAGCGGTTAGTAGGCCCTTTTCATTTGCATAGCGCCAAGCAGGATACTTGCTATCCACTTTACGCAAACGTACGGGGAAGTCATCCCGGATGGTATCGGCTGACCTACTGTAACAAACCAACGACCAACGACAACTTCATCAACAGCAACGAATGAAGCACACCCTCGGCATGACCAGTAACAGCTTCATCTAAGTCGGCTTTCTGAGCCTCTTACTAAACACGAGAAAACCTCTGTAAAACATCGTACTTGCTCAGCCATCCATAAGCCCCCTAAATATTCTAACGCTCACGCAAAAGAATAATGTAGTAGTCAACTAATACCGGACAGTGATTTAGGTTTTTCCTCGGCCATGGCGGGTGCAATCCCGCCATTGTAGCTGTGAGGCCTGTGGTGATTGTAGTAACCCATTAGATAGTCACCGATATCTTTCTTTGCTTCGGGCAAGTCGCGGTAGCCCATCGTAGGAACCCACTCTGACTTTAGGCTTCGGAACAGCCTTTCCATTGGCGCATTGACCCAGCAATTGCCCCGTCGGCTCATGCTTTGCTGCATCCGATAGCGCCATAGACGCTGCCGGAACATGCGGCTGGCGTACTGGCTGCCCTGATCCGAGTGGAGCATGACTTTATCGGGTTGACCACGCTGTCCCCAAGCATGATCCAGGGCCTTTACCACAAGATCTGCATCCGGGTGGCTGGAGACCGCCCAACCAACAACCCGTCGTGCGAAGAGATCAAGCACGACGGCCAGATATAGGTGATATCTCCGCACCACACCTGATTAGGGCTTGCTACCGTAAACTCTCGATCCAGATGGTTCGGTATATCTGGCCGCTCTACTGTCGCCTGCTTGTAGGCATGGGGCCCGGGCTGCTTACAGATTAGTCCCAGTGCACGCATAAGACTGCGCACTTTGAACCGGCCAACTTTCTTCCCCTGCTCATTGAGAAGCTTTTGTATCGTGCGGCTTCCCGCTGAGCTTCTACTCTGCCTGAATAGACGATTAACCATCGCCTTCAGGGTCACACGCTCCGCATCAATGTAGTGGCGTCGCTGACGATACTAGTAGTAGCTGGAGCGGCTCACATCAAACGCCGTACAGACCGATTCAACAGGCTCCTCCTCACTCAACTGGTCTATCAGCGCGTACGATTCAGATCGTCCTACATCAAGAGAGCGGTAGCCTTTTTTAGTATGTTCTTCTCCCGTTCCAACCGATCGCAGCGGGCCTCCAGCTCCTGAATACGCCGCTGTTCAGGGGTAGGGCTTTGCCTTTGGGCGTGACCCCATGGCGCTCAGCTTCAAGCTGCTTCACCCTGCGCCGCAGCGCACTCTCGACAACACCAAGCGATACGCTAACCTGAGAAATTGTATAGCCTTGATCCAGCACTAGAATCGCGGCCTCCTGCTTGAATTCAGGAGTAAAGGAACGTCTTTTTCTGGTCATCTGGCACTTCGCTTAAGGTGGTAACTTTACCACCTACGTTGGTGTCCGGATTCATTAGACCACTACAGACATACCGCCAGCGGTGTATCGCCAGAAAGTAGAAAACCCTAGTTTAGAACTGTCTCACTAAAAGGGGAGTGGACAAAAAGATGATGGGCATAAAAAATGATTATGCGTTGCGCGTGTTGACTAAAAAGCAAGCCCTACATATACCTATTTCCCCTTACTTTATATAAGCGAATGCTTACATCAGATCGCCATTTCTGAGGAGCCTGCTCGCCTGCGCGGCCTATCCTATGGTGCCTACACGCTCCACACACACAGCTAGGCACACCTGCAACTCTGTCACTGCATCAGGTATGCTTGCGGCACAACAGAGGGTATCCGGCTATACCCGGGTACAGTTTCTACCGTGACAAAGCGAGCCTCAGCATGACCAACCGCGTAATTTACCCCGGCACCTTCGACCCGATTACCAACGGCCACCTGGATCTAGTGGAACGGGCCGCCAAAATGTTTGATGAGGTCGTGGTAGGAATCGCTGCGAGCGAGAAAAAAGGCCCACTCTTCTCTCTGGATGAACGAGTAGAGCTAACCCAGAGCGTGCTCTCTCACCTTCCGAATGTGCGAGTCACCGGATTTTCCAAGCTACTGGCTCATTTCTGTCGTGAAGAAGGCGGTAACATCTTGCTACGGGGCCTGCGGGCCGTCAGTGATTTCGAATACGAGTTCCAGCTGGCCAATATGAACCGCAAGCTCGCTCCGGAGTTGGAAACGGTTTTCCTCACGCCGGCAGAGCACCTGTCTTTTATTTCCAGCTCACTGATTCGTGAGATCGCATTGTTGGACGGCGACGTGAACAACTTTGTGCCACCACTGGTGGCCGAGGCGCTGGAAGAGAAACGCAAGGCGCGACAGAATTAGAACATCGCGACCCGCTTCTAGCGGCACCAGAGTGCTGAGGCGAGAGCAGGGCCTAAAGTCAAATCATCCACCATAACCGTGTCGTTGCTTGTTTCAACGCCAATAACAATGCAGGAAGCTTCCTGTGGGAGCGCCGGTTAAAGCACGTCTACCAGGGTATAGCTGAATACACGGAGGAATCCCCATGCGCCATCTGCTTTCGCTCCTGCTGCTAATTACTATTACCGCCCAGGCCGCCGGGCCAGGCAAGAGTGCGGTTGCCAGTGCCCATCCACTGGCAACTCAGGCTGGGCTGAATATTCTGGAGCAGGGCGGCAATGCCTTTGATGCGGCAGTCGCGGTGGCCGCCACTTTGGCCGTGGTCGAACCCTATTCTGCCGGCATGGGCGGCGGTGGCTTCTGGCTGCTACACCGGGAACAGGATGGCTTGCAAACCTTTGTAGATGCCCGCGAAACGGCTCCCGACGCGGCCACCGCTGCCATGTACCAAAACAAAGAGGGTAAGGTGATGCGCGACTGGGCAGTAAACGGCCCCAGCGCTGCCGGCATTCCCGGCCAAGCCGCCGCTTTCGTCCATCTCGCGGACAATTACGGTAAGTTGCCGCTCACTTCCACTCTAGCCCCCGCTATTGCTTTGGCCGAACACGGCTTCCATGTAGAGGAGCATTACCGCAAATTAGCAGGTTACCGGAAAGACGTGCTTAACCGCTTTCCGGAAGCCGCCGCTATCTTCCTGCACAACGGCAAGGTGCCGCCCAACAACCACCTGATCAAACAAGCAGATCTTGCCCGGGTACTCAGAGCCCTCGCTGAAAAGGGAAACGCGGGCTTTTATCAGGGCGAAGTGGCCAAACAGCTGGTAGACGGAGTGCAACAAGCTGGCGGTATCTGGACACTGGACGATCTTGCTAACTATAAGGTTGTAGAGCGCACCCCCACCGTCAGCCAGTTCCGCGGGGGCCGGGTAATCTCAGCCCCACCACCGTCGTCTGGCGGCATCGTTATGGGCGAAGCGCTCAATATTCTCAGCCAACTCAACGACGGCAACACCGCAGAAATAACCCCGCACCTGGCCATCGAGGCCATGCGCCGCGCCTATCAGGACAGGGCACGGTATCTTGGCGACCCGGACTTTGTGGATATACCTGTGGATAAGCTGTTGAGCATAGGCTACGCCAAGCAACGCGCCAGCAGTATTACTCTCGACAAGGCCACTGCCAGCAGCAGCCTGGGCGAGCCCGTCGGCGTAGAAGAAGGCTTTCATACCACCCATTTTTCGGTACTGGATAAAGACGGCAATCGAGTGGCCGCTACGCTAAGCATTAACCTGCCATTCGGTAGCGGCTTTGTGGCCCCCGGCACCGGCGTTCTTCTCAATAACGAAATGGACGACTTCTCCGCCAAACCCGGCAGCCCCAATGCCTATGGCCTGGTCGGCAGCCAGGCCAACGCCATTGCCCCCGGCAAGCGCCCCCTGTCATCCATGACCCCCACCTTCGTGGAGTTCGACGACCGTATTGCCATTCTCGGCACCCCCGGCGGCAGCCGCATCATTTCCATGGTAATGCTGGCCGTGCTGGAAGCCAGCAACAACAAACCAGTGGAAGACTGGGTCAACGCAGTGCGCTACCACCATCAATACCTGCCCGACGAAGTGCAGGCGGAGCCGGCATTCATCGACAGCCAAGCCGCAAAAGACTTGGTACGTAGGGGGCATAAGGTGGTTTCCACTGGCCGTAACTACGGCAACATGCAGGCTATACTGTGGCGCCAAGATAGTGGCGAGGTCACCGCTGCCAGCGACCCACGAGGGATCGGTAGCGCCGAAATTCGAGCCCCACATTCATCCAAGGAGCAATCAACAGAGTAGAGGCAAAGCGTTAACTTAATCCTAGGCCAGCAGGCTTTTCTGCCCTCAAATGGAGGTTCGCGTGGACGCTAATGTCACCCTACACCCCCTGAATCAGGGCTTTGCTAACGATCTGTTTACACTCACCAACAGTAATCGAAACTTCCTGCGCGAATGGTTGCCTTGGCTGGATCAGGTGTTAACGGTCGACGACACAAGACACTTCATTGAAACCGCTGAAAAAATGGCCGCCACTGGTGACGCCCACTCCTTTGCCATTGTTCATTTGGGGACTGTATGTGGCGTCACCGGGTTCAATAATATCAACCAACCTCATCACACAGGATCCATCGGGTACTGGCTCGCGCAGACCCACACGGGTCAGGGCATCGCGACAAGTGCGGTCAGGCAACTCCTCAATATTGGTTTCACAGAATATACACTCAACCGGATCGAGATCCGCTGTGCGCTGAACAACAGGCGAAGTCGAGCCCTGACGGAACGATTGGGTTTTGTGTACGAAGGAACGCTCAGGCAAGCCGAATGGCTTTACGACCGGTTCGTAGATCAGGCGCTCTACGCGTTACTCAAATCCGACTATCGACCATAAATTCGACCGTCGAAAATGACCACACCCTAAGCCCTTACCCACGGCCCCGTGGCCCTTATACTGCAGCAAGTGATCCGCTGGTACTCTTTACCGCTAACTTACCGCCTAGCGAGTTACAGTCTGACAAGGTCGCCTTTATGCGATCTCTGCTCAATACTGCTCTCCCGTTGATGCAAGCCCCATGGCTGGCCAGCAACCGGGCTAACCATACCATCTGACCGCAATATTTTCTGAGCGCCCCACACGGGGGATAGTCAACCGTCTAATGCATGAGTTAGGCTACTTTCCGGACATCGCGCCTGCCTTTTCACTAGCCGGCAACGCCATTGGCCCATTGCGCACAGCAGCAGAAGCGCTGTGCAGCGGTAACGCCTGGCTAGCCGATGAGTTTTAACGGCGGATAGACACAATGGGGGAGGCTTATCTCCTCTCATCCTAAGGCTGTCGTCAGCCGTGCTATGGCCCCATTTAACCTTGTGAGCAACTTGGCAAGCGTCAGAATCAACACCCTGTTTACTGCCGCGCCTGGCAGTGTGAATCATCTCCGTCCGCTTGCCGGACGTAATAGGAGCAACCACCATGCAACGTATCGAAATTCACAAGACCTTTCCGTTTTCCGTGGACAAGCTGTTCAACTTTCTCAGCGTGCACGAAAATCTGGAACTGATTTTTGCCCCGGCCAAGATCAAACGTATTAAAGACGGACAGGACAGCCCCAACGGGGTAGGTTCTACCCGCAAAATGCAGATCCTGATCGCGCCACCGTTCGAAGAAACCGTCACCAAGATAGTGCCTAACGAGCGCATTGAATACGCCATCACCAAGGGCAGCCCTCTCAAGCACCATAAGGGCGTCATGCGCTTTTCCGAAGCCGCCAATGGCGGCAGCAAGCTGGACTACACCATCGAGTTTGAAGGCAAGTTGCCACTGATCGGCCCGATCATCAAAGCCGGCCTGGGCCAGGCTATCGGCCGAGGGCTGAACAAGCTAAAGCTGTAAACCGCACCCTGTAGGTCAGATTAGCCACAGGCATAATCCGACATTAGGCAATGAACTCGGCAGCAGGCTGCCGGGTTCCGCCGCTTCACGGCTAAGCCGACCTACAAACGTTTCTCTAAAACCCGCATAAAAAACCGCCGACGCCCTTGCTTGTGCAGACATCGGCGTTAAACCGGTTATTTTTTGGTGTTTCAAGGCGGGTTAGCCGTAAGGGTCACCCGCTGAACCTTCTCAAAATTTATAATCGAACCGTACATTGGCCCCACGTGGCGCCCCGTAGAACGCCTGCCCAACGTACAACGAGTTGTAATATTTTTCGTCCGTCACGTTGTTCACGTTCAGGGTGGTGGTCAGGTGTTTGGTCCAATCGTAGCTGGCCATCAGGTTCACCAACGCATAGCTATCCTGGGTGGTTTTCGGTACGCCACCCGTGCCGCCCCGGTAAATGCTGTCCTGCCAGCTGACCTGCACACCGGTTTTCAGTTTCTGGAGGGCGGCGGGACGATAGGTGGTAGACAGGCGGACAATTTCCCGCGGGGTATAGGTGCGAATTTCATCGCCGTCCTGGTCTTCAATTTCCAGCCAGGTGTAACCACCGGCTAATTGCCAGCCGGGCAGAATTTCACCGCTAATTTCCCCTTCATAGCCAAAGCTTTCCACATCCACACCGCCGTAATAAGTATCAGGGCCGATCATCCCAGCGGCTTCTGCCAGGTTTTCCTGATCTGTTCGGAAGGCAATCAAGGCAGTATAAATCCGACCATCCTTCCATTCGGATTTCAGGCCCAGCTCTTGAGTTTCACCAGTTACTGGCTCCAGGCGCTGACCGGTAATATCTTCTTCGGTTTGTGGGTTAAAGATTTTGGTATAACTACCATAAACAGAATGTACTTCATTCAGGTCATAGATAAGGCCGATGTAAGGTACGGTTTCGCTGGCACTAGCATCCTTACTGCTACCATAACCCTGACCTTCACTGGTCACATCCACATAGCGGGCGCCGCCGATCAGGGTTAATGGATCAGCCAGGCTCAAACGCGTCGCCAGATAAGCACTGCGATAGCGGTCATCCCATTTGCTTGCACTAGTGGAAGCATCAAATAGCGGTTCAGGATAGCGTCCCCCAAACGCCTGCTCAGGCATTAGCGCCGTGCCAATCCCTCGCCCATAATTAGACGTCTCTTGAATACGGCCTTTTGCATAGTTAGCTCCGACCACCATTTCATGGACACGACCACCAACCTCAAACGGGCCTCGGGTGTACAGGTCAAAAACCCGCTCTGTAACGCTGTCTTGGTAGTAACTGGGGTAGGCGTAAAGGCCCGTTTCATCCTTGTTGGGTGTGCCGTACACATAGAACAACTTGGATTCACCTTCCATCTTGCGATAGCTAAATACCACCTTGGCTTCCCAGCCATTATCAAAGCGTTGCTGCAGTTCGGCGAACACAGATTCGGTATTGTTATCCCAGTATGCCCAGTCTGCAGCGGTACTGGTTTCCACATCGTAATCGGTTGGGCTGCCGTCGGCATAATAGAGCGGCAGTGAGCCCCACATGGGGCTATCTGCATTGCTGTTTTGGTAGCTATAACCCAACGTGAACAGCGTTGAATCAGTCACATCAGCCTCAACCACCCCGTAGAAAACACCACGCTCATTTTCATAACGGTCCAGATAAGAATCACGATTCTGATACGCTGACACCATACGACCACGGACCCGCCCATCCTCAGTCAGGCTGCCGGAGGTATCCACTTCAACACGGCGGTTATCCCAGGAGCCATAGCTCGCGGAAAGTGTGCTATGGGCATCTAGTGTAGGGCGCTTGCGAACATAATTGACGGTGGCGGAAGGATTGCCCAAACCGTTCATCAAACCATTGGACCCGCGCACAATTTCCACCCGTTCAAACAGGCTCGTATCCGTATCTCCATTAACGATTTCGTAGGGCAACGGCATGCCCAGTCCGTCGTACTGGTAGTTGGTAATTTCAAAGCCGCGAGCGTTGTAATACACCCGATCGGTTTCCACTTGGTCAACCACCACCCCAGGTGTAGCCGCCAATGCTTCGCTCACCGACACGATCTGGAAATCATCCATCAAGGTCCGCGACACTACTGAAACCGACTGCGGCGTTTCCCGACGGGTCAGCGACAGCCCGGTGGGTGCGCTCAGCGGGGTTTTCGGCTGGTAGCTTTCCGAAGTATCGGCAAGCGTGCCTTGGTTTGCTTCTTCATTCACCGTTACTGACGGAATTTCATGTACGTCATCGTTACCGGTTTCCACCTCCGTTGCCGTCGAAACCAGTGGAAATAGCAACAGTAAGGCCGCCAACGGGCGGCCCCAAAAACGTGCAGAAGTGATGATCATGATCGTGCCTGTAGTTGTCTCTGCATCCCGGACCATCGCCAACCGCTACTAACATACCTTGCGCTAGCGCGAGCGACCGGACTCAGGAACAGATGATAATGCAGGCGCGAACCATTCTCAATTGCCTCCTGTTTTTTGGCCTGCTTTGCCCTCAGACAATAACGATTGCAGTTCAGCCCTCCCTCTCGCGTTGGTTTCCACTAACATCTCCATGTCCGCGCGATGTTCAATCTGTTCCAGTAACAGGCGCTCATCCAACTCCCGAAAACTGCGCACCAAATCAATGGCCGTGGACTCAGGCACCCCTAACTGCATTAACGTCAGGCGCGCACTCAGCAGGGCGGATTCAAAGCTTTCTCGAATCACTTGCTCCACTCCAAGGGCATGCAGCTTGTAAGCGTGATAGCGGTCACGGGCACGAGCCACGATGGTCACATTGGGGAAATGGTCGCGCACCAGCTCTGCGGCTTTCAAAGAAGCGTCCACATCATCCACGGCCAGCACCAGCACCTTGGCCTGTCCCAGCCCGGCGTTGTGCAGCAGATCTAGCCGGGTCACATCACCGAAGTACACCTCATTACCGTAACGACGCAGCAAATCGATTTCGTCCGGGTCCGAATCCAGCGCAGTGAAGGGGATCTGGCGCCCCACCAGAATCCGGGCAGTGATCTGCCCGAAGCGACCTAGCCCAGCAATCACCACCTGGGGGTGGTGATTGCTGGGCATGTCTTCTTCTTCCAGATCCTTGCGCGGTGCCTTGCCATCCGCCTTAGGCCACAAAAGCGTTACTAGTTTCAGCAACAACGGGGTACAGGCCATAGACAACGCCACCACCAGATTCAGCTGCCCGGCCAGAGTGCTATCGAGTAAATTCAACGTCTGAGCCTGAGTCAGTAGCACAAAGGCAAACTCACCGCCCTGGCTAAGCAGAATGCCGAACATGACGGTACTGCGCCATTGCGCTCCACGCAGTCGGCTAATGGCGACCAGTACCAGCCCCTTTAGACCCAATAACATAACCAAGAACAACGCGATGTTGCCCGAATGATCCAACAGCAGACGCAAATCCATGGTCATGCCGATGGCCAGGAAAAACAGCCCGAGCAACAGACCCTTGAATGGCTGGATATCGGTTTCCAGCTGCTCCCGATACGGCGAATTGGCCAGCAGCACACCCGCCACAAAAGCCCCCAGCCCCATAGACAGCCCCAGGTGTTCCATCAACGCCGCAGAACCCAACACCAACATCAGTGCACTGGCGGTCATCAGCTCCCGGTTACGCAGCTTGGCCTGCCAGCCGAGCCACGGGTTCAACGCATACTTGCCCGCTAATACCATCGCCGCCAGCGCAACGAGGCCTGCCAATAACTGGGGGCTATCTTCACCCGCCTGGGCCCCGGCCAGTAACGGCAGCAATAGCAGAATCGGGATCACAGCCAAATCCTGAAATAACAGAATGGAAAAGGCTGATCGCCCCTGAGAGGTACCCAGCTGGTTGGTTTCCACCAGCATTTGCACTACAAACGCCGTGGAGGACAGCGCGAGGGTGGCCCCGATCGCCACGCTTTGATGGCTATCGAAGCCCAACAAATAAAAACCGCCGGTCAATAGCAAGGCACTGAACACCATTTGGCTGGCCCCCAGCCCTACCAGCCGCTGGCGCTGCGCCCATAGTTGCTGCGGGGCCAGCTCCAACCCGACCAAGAACAGCATCAACACCACCCCCAACTCGGCAAAATGCAGTACATCGTTACCGCCACTAACCAGCCCAAACCCCAACGGCCCTACAGCAATGCCCGCCGCCAAATAGCCCAGAATGCTGCCCAGCCCCAGCCGTTGGAACAACGGCAACAACACCAGTGTCGCCCCCAGCAACACCAGCGCCTGCGAGAAAAATCCGTCCACACCGCTCTCCTTTTTGTCTTAGCTAATGCTAGCGGATTTCGTTTGTTCACGTTGTTAAAGGCATTTAGCGCACGTTTTGCACCATAATTGCCCAGGGAGCAGCAAACCCTTAGTCTTGCGCTCTTTTTCTGCCCTGGATTAGTGCGCACCATGAGCAAGCAAAGCGATCAGCTCCGCCAGCAACTAGTGGGTGGCGTGTTACGGCAGCTGCATCTGGAAGCCATGAGCGAACGCTTTAATCCCCGTGTGGTGTTGGCACTGTTTAATCTCGTCAATGGTGGCCTGAGCATTGCACTGATCGCCAGTGTGGCGCTGGTTACTCAGCAAGCGTTTATCTTTCCCTCCCTGGGCGCCAGCGCCTTTCTGTTATTTCATCTTCCCTTGGCGGAAGCCGCGTCCCCCCGCAATGTGCTGTGCGGCCATCTGATCGGCGCACTGTGTGGCTGGGCATCGTTATGGGTATGCGGGCTGCATGATGCGCCAGCCGCCTTCATTACCGGGGTAGAATGGCCCCGTGTGGTGGCGGCAGGGCTGTCATTGGGCATGGCCAGTGCATTGATGATCCTGTTTCGGGTGGCTCACCCCCCGGCCGGCGCCACCGCACTGATCGTGTCGCTGGGGCTAATGCATGAGCTGCAACAACTGCCGGTGTTGCTTAGCGCCGTGGCATTACTGGTTGCTCAGGCTTTCGTAATCAACCGGCTTGCCGGCATTCCTTACCCATTGTGGAAAACCCCTCAACCGAACACCTAATACCCCGCGCCCCGACACAATGAGAATGATTCCGTTTTATGCTAGGCTGCGCGGCATTGTCAGCCCGGTTGGATTCTGCATGCGCGCATTACTGGTTCTACTTCACCGCTGGTTCGGTCTCTTCATTGCCGCTTTTCTGATTATTGCCGGCTTGACCGGAGCCGTGATTTCTTGGGATCACGAATTGGATGAATGGCTTAACCCGCATCTTTTTACAAGCCAGAGCCAAGGCGAGCCACTGCCCATGCTGGAACTGGTCCGTCATGTGGAAAACGCGGACCCGCGAGTCCGGGCCAGCTTCTTTGCCCTAGAAGCAGAGCCGGGCCATAACGCCGAAATCTGGGTGGATGCCAAAGTAAACCCGGACACCGGGCGGCGCTACGAACTGGGTTACGACCATGCCTTCGTAGATCCGGTTACCGGCGAAATCGTCGGCAAACGCGAATGGGGGAAAATCTCCCTGCACCCGGAACACCTGATGTCGTTTCTGTACAAGCTGCATTTCACCCTGCACCTGCCGGAATGGAACGGCATCAACCGCTGGGGCATCTGGTTGATGGGTGCCGCCGCCATGGTCTGGTTATTCGACACGTTTATCGCCATGGCGCTGACTCTGCCGCGCAAACGCCGCACCCAGAAACCGGCGGGCAAGAGCTGGCTGCAACGCTGGAAACCCGCCTGGATGATTCGCCGCGGCGCGGGCGCCTACAAACTGAATTTCGACCTGCACCGGGCCGTCGGCCTGTGGACCTTCGCTTTATTGTTGATGCTAGCCTTTACCTCATTTTCCCTAAACTTATACCGAGAAATCTTTTACCCGGTCATGTCTATAGTGTCCGAAACTACCCCCGGGCCGTTTGAAACACGCACGCCCACCGCATTGCATGACCCCGTAGAACCCCAGGTTAGCTGGCCTGCATTGTTCCAAAAGGCTCGAACGCACGCGGACAATCGCGGCTGGGACGAGCCCATTGGTGACACCTTCTACAGCGACAATTTTGCGGTCTTCGGGGTGCGTTTCTACTACCCAGGGGAAGACCACGATAGCGGCGGAATGAAGGTGAAGAGCCTCTATTACGATGGCCGCAGTGCCGCTTTAATTGGTGAGGAAGAGCCCTGGGAAGGCACCGTCGCGGATGTCTTCAGCCAACTACAGTTCCCCCTGCATTCTGGTCGCATCGCCGGCCTACCTGGGCGCATTATCGTCTCAATCATGGGCATTGCGGTCGCCATGCTCTCCATCACCGGGCTGGTAATCTGGTGGAAGAAAAGAAAGGCGAGGGTAACGAGCAAGCGTCGTAAACAAGAAGCAGCGATGGCGGCTACCACCACGCCTTGAGCATTGCAGCAAGCGTGTCACTCCAAGGGCCGGACAAACGCTTTTACGTTGCTGCCTAGGGTTTCACTCACTCCCACGCTGCGGTTCGCAGCTAGGGAGCATCGCCCACGAAAGAATAGAGGTATGTTTGCCCAAACAAAAACCCCCGCGTTTGCGGGGGGGTGTGTTTACCACTTGAGGGGAGCGTCCGAGGATCCCGGCGTCGCAGCCTGGCCAGCGGGTGACGCCAACGAACGTTGGGCCTGCTTGTCCGAGCGTACCCGGTCACCTACTTGCAAAGGGCTCGCTTCACCTTCTACTCGAGCAATGCCGTAGTCGGTGCGTACATCGCTCACCTTAAGGGTGGCCAAGGCTTCGCCTTCCAACTTGATGGTCATACCGGTATCCGGGTCTTTCATTTCCCCGGCAGGACGATACACCTTCATGATGCCGCCTTTCTCCAAACGCCCTTGGCCCTGGCTCAGAAATACCGCCTCACCATCAACTTTAATCACCTGCACCGGATAAAGCACGTCAGTGGCATCACCGGCAATGGCGCGGGCAATTTCCGGGTAGATCTGATCGGCTAAACGCTCCGGGTGATTACGGTCGTCGATGTTGAGCTGGCGGGCAATCTCACGGATAACCGCTTCTGATTTGTCCCACTCGTAAAGATCGCTCCACAGAATTTCCGTGGTAGTGGTGTCGATAAGACGATAGCGGACCCGCACATAGGGGGCGTAACCACCCATCTTAGCGCCGTAGAACGCTTGCGCGCTGTCGCCAATCTGGAAGTCTTCAATGGTACCCACCAACAGCAGATCCGCGCCCTTACGCTGACCCAGCCGTGCCATTTCTTCCGGGGCGATGCTGCCTTGGGCCACCACGCCCAACTCTTCATCGACATCCGCAAGGTAGGTACGGTCCAGCACCCGGTAGCGACTGGACTGGGAAAATGCCATTGTTAGGTTATCTTGAAGTTGATGCTGCACTTGGCTCGCGGGCACCTTGATATCACCGAGATCATAGCTGCTTTTGGCGCTATCAAAAGTAGCAATGGCAATGCCTGGCAAGTGAGAGCGGTCCGGGCCGATAGTCTTGGGCCGCAGGATCTCCGCTTGGATCTGCGCCTGCCAGATACCGTCATTTACCTGCTTCACTGTCTGGACCTGGTAGGTTTTTATGTTACCCAGCGTTGGCAACTGCGGCTCCGGCACCGACGTCTCTTTGCCCTGCCAAGTAGACACATCTCCCTTTTGGTTGATCACCCATTCATACACATTTGTGCGGAAATTAGGATCCACCGCCAAGGTCACACCACCCCCCTGACGCACAACCGCGACCAGGGCATTGGTCATGGCTTGCTCCGGGTTATCGCCATACCCCCGCGCTGACACGGAAACGGTTTCGGTCATCGCATAGCTCAAAGACGAACAAAGCAGCAGGATAAGAAAAAAGGGAGAGAAAAGACGTTTGATCATGAAAGATCTCCTTGCCAATAGCGGCAACCGCTCCACCACTTATATCACGAATAAGGCCGGCATGAACCGGGAACAAAGCGTATCAATAACGCCGTTCCCGCGCACCCCAATAACGGAGGCAAGCCTCCCTGCCTCCAACCGCCTCGGTAGAACTAGGCGTGGGTTGCCGTAGTCATTTGCCACCGCAAATACCGTCGCTTTACAGGCCGAACAGGCTTTTGGATTTGGTCTTGCGGATTTCTTTCTCGTTCGCCCACTCAATGATACCGGTCTGGATGTTGAGCAACTTCAGGGTGAATTTGTAATACACATCTTTGGTGCTGCCATCACGCTTCACAATGGAAGAAAAGTTACCGTACATCATGAACTCAGCGCCGATTTGACGACCCATGGCCGCGGCAGTGCTCTGATCCACCAGGCCGGAATCACTCTGGTAATCCAACTGTTCGCGTACACGATTAACCACCGTCATGTCGGCAAAACGAAATTTACCGGAATTGATCAGCTTGGACTGGATGGTATCTGTGATGGATTCCGTGTCCACATGCTCGGTGGTCTTGTTCTTGATGCGATCGACAAAGACCACCGGGCGACGGCTCTGGGTCATCTGCACAATGGGCGGGAACACCAGCATGTCATCCACCATCTTGCTGGCAATCATCTGCAGGTCAGTGGAACCGAAGTCGGTATTCACGGTTTCACGGCCTTGGGCATCACCATAATCCACAGTGGAACAACCAGACAGCACCAATGCAGCGCCGAGCATCATCATTGAAAATAAACGTACCATTCTTATTTCTCCTTGTTCCTTGTTGCGTCAGCTGGGCTGACCGTTATTCCTGCACCCAGATTTCGAAGCGCACGGCGGACGGGTTGGGGGACACCCCCTGCACACTGTTCTGGCTACGACCGGCCATCACCACCTGCCGCCAGGGCTGGGCTTCTGGCTCAAGCTCGAAACCGTCGGCATCAAACCATTTGAACTTGTATTGGAAGTCGAGCTGGAATTTCCAGTCGTTTTCCAATACAGCCTGAACCTGAAGCAAATCGCCAACGCGCTTTTGACGCAGGTCTACAACGGAAATGCGGCTGGAGAGCAAGCTATTGCTGGAATGCACCTTAGTGACGACTTCGCCGTCTTCGGTTACTTCCATCTGGCCTTTATTGCTGGCGGAACATGCCGCCAGCACCAACGCTACCAGTATTGCCAACATCGGGCGTAAAAATGTCATAGGGGACCCTCCTGAACGGGTAATATGCGAGTAATCAACTGGCCAGGTACGGCCACTGCATGAATCACGGTGAGGCCCCGGCGCACGACCGGAACCGTCAGCGTTCTGTTACCTGCCGGGGTACTTAGCACTAATACGTGCTCACCTTGAGGCAAGTGAAGTCGGGTAGCCTGAGCATAGGCTGGCAAGCTCAGCCAGCTGCGACGGTCGGCCTGCTCACTAACCAAATTATAAATCTGAGTGCTCAATGAGCCTAATAGGCCGAAGTTGTCGTTGGCCTGTTTTTGCATGTTGTATTTAGCCGTGGCCCGCAGCGTCTGGCGTACCAACATGCCGGGCATGCGCTCTTTCAAATCTTTCGCGGCCAAGCCGCCCACATCCGCCAACACCACGGTTTCGCCCAACGGCTGGCTAGCGCTGTCGAGCACTCGCAGGCTGTCCGGGCGTGGCTTGCTGCTAATCGCATAGGTCGGGAATGCCACGGAAAACACCCCGTGGACAGTGGGAATCGGCAGGGAGAACTCTTCCCGGGGTTGCACAAAGCCCTGTTCATAGAGCACCGCCACCATGCCCTCATCACTGCCACTCCGAGCCTCTGGGTTAGACACCCGTTCCACGTCTTCCTTAATCATATCGATGCCGGAATGGATCTCCAGCGCTTTCTTGTAATCGACCAAGGCATCGTTATATTCACCATGCGCCTCCCAGAACAAGGCAGACAGATAGAAGGTCCAGGCATTCTGGAAGCTGGCTTTAACGTCACCGGCTACCGCATCAATACCCTCGAAGTAACCATCGAACTGGGACACGTCCACGTCGTTCTCTTGCGCCTTTTCCTCAGCCTTAGCGATTTCCTTTTCCCGTTTGCTGGCCGACACCCGCTGCTCCAGTGCCGCCGCCCGCAATTCTACAGCGGTGCCGGTGACATCGTTTTCAGCCCAATAATTCATGGCCTGATAGGCACGGGTAAAGATGCGCTCGTAGTCCGGTGCCACATAAGGGCGGGCATTATCGTTGGTGAGCAAAGAGGTGCCGCTGGCGGCTAGAGAGGACACTTGGATTTTCGCGCTGGCGTCTTCAGCATCGTATTTGGACACCGCATCGGCAAAGGCATTACGGCTGACCTCACCCTGGCCATTGAGCTGCGCGACCCGGCCTAACTCTTGAAGATACAACACGCCATCGCCCCCGGCGGTGGCTTTCTCCAATTTCTGCATGGTCCCCAAACTGGCAGCCTCATTCCCCAATGTGGCTTTCCATTTTTGTGCCTGGCTGGGGTAAGAGACGAACAGGGAGTTCGTGGCACACCCACTCAGCGTTGCCAACAACGCCACCCACAGGCATCCCTTCCTTAATAAATTCATGGTCTTAGTGTACGCCCCAAGAAAAAAGCCGAAGCAGGCAAGTTAGCCTGACTCCGGCTTTTTGTCGAGCAGTTCACATATCGCCGGCACAATATGCCGGCGCATGTATACCGCAAGCTCTATGCCCTAGAACAGCACCCGGGTACGAATGGTGCCGTCGATAGTGCGTAGCTTTTCCAGCGCCAATTGGCTGTAGCCCTTATCCACATCAATAACCACGTAACCAATCTCTTCGTTGGTTTGCAGGTACTGGCCACAAATGTTGATGCCATTTTCGGAGAAAACCGTGTTGATCTGAGTCAGCACGCCGGGCACGTTCTTGTGGGTGTGAAGCAGGCGGTGCATATCTGGATGCGGGGGCAGAGCCACTTCCGGGAAATTCACCGCACCTAAGGTAGCGCCGTTGTCGGAATAACGGATCAGCTTTTCGGACACTTCCGTACCGATGTTGACCTGGGCTTCCTTGGTGGAGCCACCAATGTGCGGAGTCAGAATCACATTATCGAATTCGCGCAGCGGGCTGATGAACTCGTCATCGTTACCTTTCGGCTCTTCCGGGAACACATCGATGGCCGCGCCCAACAGGTGGCCGTCGTTCAGGGCCGCCGCCAACGCTTCAATGTCGACAACCTTGCCGCGCGCATAATTGATCAGGTAACCCTTGGGCTTGATCGCACGGATCTGCTCTTCCTGAATCATCCAGCGGGTATCAGCAGTGTCCGGCACGTGCAGGCTCACCACATCAGACTGGGCCAGCAGATCAGTGAGAGTACCCACCTGCTCAGCGTTACCCAGCGGCAGCTTAGGTACCACGTCGTAGAACTTTACTCTCATGCCCATGGATTCAGCCAACACGCTCACTTGCGCACCGATGTTGCCGTAACCCACGATACCCAAGGTCTTGCCACGGATCTCGTAACTGTCCTTGGCAGACTTCAGCCAGCCACCACGGTGGGCAACCGCATTCTTTTCCGGAATGCCGCGCATCATATTGATGGTGTGAGCAATCACCAATTCCGCCACCGAGCGGGTGTTGGAGTAAGGCGCGTTGAAAACCGGGATACCACGCTTCAGGGCGGCCTTCAGGTCTACCTGGTTAGTGCCAATACAGAAACAGCCAACGCCAATCAGTTTTTCCGCTGCCTCAAACACCTCTTCGGTGAGCTGGGTGCGGGAGCGGATGCCAACAAAATGAGCATCCTTGATTTTGGCAGTCAGGTCATCCCCGGTGAGCGCGGTGGGCAGCAGCTCCACATTGGAGTAACCATTCGCTTTCAGGTTCTCCACGGCGTTTTCGTGGATGCCCTCGAGCAGGAGAACGCGGATCTTATCCTTCTCAAGAGAAGTATCGGCCATGATTCTGTCTCGGTAGCCTGTGAAATGGGCGCGTATGTTAACATAGCGCGCTCAAATTGAGAGCAACCCATGCTGTACTTCTGCTCAAGTCAGCGTGAACCCGTTTCAACCCCCCGGTTAAACCCGTTCAGGAGACCTGTTGATGACTGCCCTTGCCCATGCTGCCTTAGAGCAACTAACTGATTTGCTTGGCAATCGCTGCCTCACCGACCAGGAAAGCGCCGAACGTTACGGGGTCGACTGGACCAAGGTATGGGCACCGGCACCCTGTGCCGTGGCACTGCCGGAAACCACCGAGGAAGTGCAACAGATCGTCGAAATCGCCAACGAGCATGGTTTGCACCTCGTGCCATCCGGGGGTCGCACCGGCCTGTCCGCTGGCGCAGTCGCCGCCAACAATGAGCTAGTCGTGGCCTTTGATCGTATGAATACGATCCTCGATTTCAACGAATTCGACCGCGCCGTCACCGTACAGCCCGGCGTCATTACCCAGCAGCTGCAGGAATTCGCCGAACAGAAAGGTCTGTTCTATCCGGTCGATTTTGCCTCCGCCGGCTCCAGCCAAATCGGCGGCAACATCGGCACCAACGCCGGTGGCATCAAGGTAATTCGCTACGGCATGACCCGCGATTGGATCACCGGCCTGAAAGTGGTCACCGGCAAGGGTGAACTACTGGACCTGAACAAGGGCCTGATCAAGAACGCCACCGGCTATGACTTCCGCCACCTGTTTATCGGCTCTGAAGGCACCCTGGGCTTTGTGGTAGAAGCCACAGTAAAACTGGCCCGCGAGCCCAAAGACCTGACCGCCCTGGTACTGGGCGCGCCAGGCTTCCGGGAAGTAATGAAAATCCTCCATGCCTTCCAGCAGGACATCGACCTCACCGCCTTCGAGTTCTTCTCCGACAAGGCCATGGCCCACGTGCTGGAACACGGTGTCGCCAAGCCTTTCGATACCGAATGCCCGTTCTACTGCCTACTGGAATTCGAGCAATTGTCTGAACAAATTGGCGACCAGGCCATGGCCATTTTTGAACGCTGCGTGGAAGAAGGCTGGGTACTGGACGGCGTCATGAGCCAGTCGCTACAGCAGCTGGATCAGCTGTGGCAGCTGCGCGAACGCATCTCCGAATCCATCGCCCCTCACACCCCCTACAAGAACGACATCTCCGTCACCGTCTCTAAAGTGCCGGACTTTGTCGAAGACATCGACACCGTGGTGCAAGACGCCTACCCGGATTTCGAAATCGTCTGGTTCGGGCACATTGGCGACGGCAACATGCACCTGAACATCCTCAAACCAGCAGACCTGCCCAAGGAAGACTTCTTCGCCAAGTGCAATAACGTCTCCAAGTGGGTGTTCGAGATCGTGCAGAAATACAACGGCTCGATTTCCGCCGAACATGGTGTGGGCATGACCAAGAAACCCTACCTCGAATACTCCCGCAGCCCGGAAGAAATCGCCTGCATGAAAGCGGTGAAACAGGTATTCGACCCCAACAATGTGATGAACCCGGGAAAACTGTTCGATGTTTGATGAGATCAACGAAATCCAAGTAGACCCGGACGGTTACCAACATCGCTGGATCGACGGCTCCGCCATGAACATGCCGGTGGGCAAGGTGGTCTGCGTGGGCCGCAACTACGCCGACCACGCCAAAGAGTTGGGCAATGAAACCCCGGATGCCCCTATTCTGTTTATGAAGCCCGCCACCGCACTAACCAGCCTGCACGAGCCGCTAGTGTTGCCCGAAGGGCAAGGGCCGGTGCACCATGAAGTGGAAATGGTCGTGCTGATCGGCAAACGCATCCGTAAGGAAACCCGCCTGGATCACGTGCGCTTCAGCGTCGCCGCCTACGGCATCGGCCTGGATCTGACCCTGCGCGAAGTGCAGAACCAGTTGAAAGAAAAAGGCCACCCCTGGGAACGGGCCAAAGCCTTCGACGGCGCCGCCCCGGTATCCGGCTTTATCGATGCCCGCGGTATCTCGGTGCGCCAGGACCTGGGCGTTACCCTAGAACTTAACGACGCCGTAAAACAACACGGCCACACCGGCCAAATGCTGTTCCCCACCTTCGAGCTGTTATCGGAAATCAGCCAGACCTTCACCTTGGAACCAGGCGATGTAGTTTTCACCGGCACCCCCGCCGGCGTCGGTCCGCTGAACAGCGGCGACAAGTTCACCGCCAGGCTGGGCAACATCATTCAGGTGTTTGGCTCCGTCGCCTGATAACGGCACAACTCCCGCCGCCGCCTTCCTGGCCCCTCATGATGGGAGCACCCCAGGAACCGCGAAACCGCCAAACACGGTGTTGAATACGGGGATCTCCAGTAGCCTTGGAGCCATAGTGAGGCGCAACGCGCCTCTATGTGATGACCAAAGCAAAACTGCCTGTGAGATTTCTGAGCATGAATGTTTACATCGCGAAGCCCCCAAGGGCGGCATACGGCGTATGTCAGAACAGGTTATCGCTCAGCGATCAAACCACCTAGCCCCTCTCATTACACCCGCACTTATGCCCCAAGCCGCTTTGTGCCAAGCTGCACATTGAGCTAGCAGTGAGGGCAAGCCCCATGAAGAAACTGAAAAACGAGAAAGAGCTGGTCAAGAAAGCCATACAGATAGGGGTCGCCTACGCAGAGAAACGCGGCGTGGTGGAATTTGAAGCAACCGATTCTGCCTCCGAGAAGTTGCTCTATATTTATCGCCTGCTGGTCCATGACAAGATCATCCAGCCATTACCAGAGGACCAGGTGTCGCAACCCACGATTCAGCACAAGCTGGCGATCTGGGCCTCTAAACAACCGTAATGAAACAATAACGCCGTGCTATGGGCTCTGGGTCTTACGCGCGGCAAACACCGTACCCAGCAAAATAATAGCGAGCAGGGCAGCGGTGTCGCTGCCCAAATTACGGTCGTTGATAGCGCTATTATCCTCTGTGAAATAGCGCTCTAACCGTGATTACATCATCCGAAAGTGTTTTCGCAAATTTTCGTTGACCCAGCCGCCCAGCCGTTCACGACCAATACCGTCGACAAAATCCCGCACCTGCTGCGTATAGGCACGATCTTCTTCAAGAATATGGTGGAACAGCCACTTTTCCAAAACCCGCAATAGCGACTCTGCCACGTCGACACCCTCTTCATGACGCCGCAGCAGGGACTCAATGTGAAAGATGAACTTGCGATGCTGAGAGTGGTGATCATCCAGCTTGTCGTAGCCGGCCCGCTCCATCAGTGCTTCCTCAAAACTGAAGTGGGATTCGGTGTAGTCCACCAGATCATAGAGCACTCGGGCCACGCCCAGTTGGGCGCCAGGCTGGCCGACTAGACGGTCTAGGTCGTTGATGTAATCCACGATGCGTTTATGCTGCTGGTCGATGACCAAAATGCCCAGTTCATAGGCCGGGCCCCATACGAGGCGCATGATCCCTCTCCGGTTAGTGGTGTGGAGGCAAGCAATATGGGCTTTACGCTAGCAGCGGGCAGGGTAGCCGATGTAGACATAGATCAATGTTTAAACAGCAGTGTGCTGAGTAAAGTCCACAGCCGAGAAAACCGTCCTCCTACAGACGGTGAGGGTTAAAAGCGGGATAATGACCGCCACAGCCATTCCTCGACTCGGTAGCCCCGCCATGGAAATCAACGTCAACTTCCTCGATAACCTTCGTTTGGAAGCCAAGTTCGACGACTTTACTGTCATCACAGACCAGCCCATCCGCTACAAGGGCGATGGCTCAGCACCCAGCCCATTTGATTATTTCCTGGCATCGTCGGCCATGTGCGCGGCCTATTTTGTGAAGGTGTACTGCAAGGCGCGGGATATCCCCACCGATAATATCCGCTTGTCGCAGAACAACATCGTTGACCCGGAGGACCGCTACAACCAGATCTTCAAGATTCAGGTTGAGCTACCGGAGGATATTTCCGACAAGGACCGCCAGGGGATACTTCGCTCGATTGATCGCTGCACGGTGAAGAAGGTGGTCCAGACCGGGCCTGACTTCCAGATCGAGCAGGTGGACAGCCTCACCGAAGACGCCCAGGCCCTGCTGATGGTGGAACCGGACGAGGCCCACCGTACCTTTATTGAAGGCAAAGACCTGCCGCTGGAGCAGACCATCGCCAACATGACCGCGATCCTCGCGAAATTGGGGATGAAGATCGAGATCGCCTCCTGGCGCAACATCGTTCCCCATGTGTGGTCTCTGCACGTGCGCGACGCCGCCTCCCCCATGTGCTTTACCAACGGTAAGGGCGCCACCAAGGAAGCCGCGCTATGTTCAGCACTGGGCGAATTCATCGAACGCCTAAACTGCAATTTCTTCTACAACGACCAGTTCTTCGGGGAAGAGATCGCCAACAGCAACTTTGTCCATTACCCCAACGAAAAGTGGTTCAAACCCGGGCCCAACGACGCGCTACCCGAGGGCATTCTGGATGACTACTGTTTGGGCATCTATAACCCGGAAGGGGAGTTGGGCGGTTCCAACCTGATTGATACCAACTCCGGCCGTGCCGACCGGGGCATCTGCTCATTACCGTTCGTTCGCCAGTCCGACGGCGAGACCGTGTATTTCCCCTCCAATCTCATTGAAAACCTGTTCCTGAGTAACGGCATGAGTGCCGGCAATACTTTGGCCGAAGCCAAGGTGCAATGCCTGTCGGAAATTTTTGAACGGGCGGTGAAGAAGCACATCATTGAAGAAGAGATTGCCCTGCCGGATGTGCCCCAAGAAGTATTGGCCAAGTATCCCGGCATTGTTGAAGGTATCACCGCCCTGGAGGAACAGGGTTTCCCGGTACTGGTGAAAGACGCCTCTCTAGGCGGGCAGTTTCCGGTTATGTGCGTAACGCTGATGAACCCGCGCACCGGCGGGGTTTTTGCCTCCTTTGGTGCCCACCCAAGCTTCGAAGTCGCACTGGAACGCAGCCTTACCGAGCTGCTGCAAGGTCGCAGCTTCGAAGGCCTCAACGATTTGCCACCGCCCACGTTTAATAGCCAGGAAGTCTGCGAGCCCAACAATTTCGTGGAACACTTCATTGATTCCAGCGGGGTCGTGAGCTGGCGTTTCTTTAGTGCCCAGGCCGATGAATCTTTTTGCGAATGGGATTTCTCTGGCACTACAGAAGAAGAAAGCGCGCGCCTGTTTGGCATTCTCGAAAGCCTGGAGAAAGAAGCCTACGTGGCTGTCTACGAAGAGCTAGGCGCACCGGTGTGCCGGATTTTGGTGCCGGATTTTTCCGAGGTGTACCCGGTGGAAGATCTGGTATGGGACAACACCAACATGGCGCTGGATTACCGCGAGGACATTCTCAATTTGCACCGCCTCAGCGATGAGCAGCTGAGCCAGCTGGTGGAACGGCTGGAAGAAAGCCAGATTGATAACTACACCGACATCATCACCCTGATCGGTATCGAGTTCGATGAGAACACCGTATGGGGCCAGCTCACTATTCTGGAATTGAAGCTGCTGATCTATCTGGCATTACAGCGCCATGAAGATGCGCTGGAGCTGGTGGACATGTTTATTCAGTTCAACGACAACACCGTGGAACGCGGCCTGTTCTACCGAGCTGTTAATGCGGTACTGGAAATTACCCTGGACGAAGAGTTGTCACTGGATGACTACCGCACAAACCTGGGGCGCATGTACGGTGAAGATACCCTGGAAACCGTCATTGGCGCTGTTGAAGGCAGCCTCCGTTTCCCCGGCCTGACCCCCACCAATATGCAACTGGAAGGGCTGGAAAAACACCAACGCCTAATCGAAAGCTATAAAAAGTTGCACGCAGCACGGGCAAAATAAGACTTGAAACAAGCCAGATCAACGCGGAGAAAATATCATGAGCACAATAGCAAAACGGTTTTGGTCGGTGTTGTTACTGCTGGTGCCTGGTTTTGCGCTGGCCGATACAGCGGCAATGGCAACCTATCTCTCTGCCAAACCGTTACGAATGGAGATACGTTATTGTGAGTGCGCGGTCACTGCATCCGATGGTCGCTCAACACGTCCCTTGCCTTCATTCATGGCTTCAGCTGACGCCCTGAACGTTGCTGTGGATATTGAGGATAAAGGGTTCATTGCCTCTGAACCGTTCACTCTGGGCTACGCCATACAGCCGGACCCTGAGCAGCCTGACCAATTCCGCTTCCAGTTCGTTGGTGACTACAGCACCAGCCAACGAGGGCATAGCACCGCACAGGCCACATTGCTTCTGGTAAAGAATCAGTGGGTAACTCTTTTCGGTTCAAGGGCAGGGAATACTGAAACAGGGGTTGCCGTGCGGCTAACCGACGCGACCGGACCATAGACCTGCCAACGCTATCGGCGGTCAGGCGTTAGCCACATTAATAACCACTTTTCCCCGGCAGCGGCCGGAACGGCTGCGGTTATAGGCCGCTTCGCTCTCTGCCAACGTAAAAACGCTATCGATTACTGGTGTCAAAGAACCCGCTTCCACCATGGCCTTTAGTGTTTCCAGATCACGCCGATAAGATTCGACCACCACTGTGCCGGCTTTTTTGCCCAACAGCCGATAGAGCGGGGTGGCCAACATAGATTTGCCATCGCCACCAGTGGAAATGAAGTAGCCCTTCTTGCCCAACAGCGCGGCACACGTTAGCGGCGTTTCATAAGATGTCACATCGAATACCAGATCGAACTCACCTGCCGAATGGCGGTAATCCCCCTGGGTGTAATCAATCACCGCATCCGCCCCTAACTCACGAACAAAATCGGTGTTCCGACCACTGCACACACCGGTGACATGCAGGCCCAGGTTTTTCGCTATTTGAACGGCGAAACTACCCACTCCACCAGACGCGCCGATAATCAATACCTTTTTCCCCGCTTCCGCTTTCCCTTTACGCAACCCTTGCAGCGCGGTGAGGGCGGCCAGAGGCATGGCGGCGGCTTGAGTAAATGACAGGTTCTCCGGCTTTTTTGCAATACGGCGCTGATCAATCAGGGTCAGCTCTGCCAGCGATGCGGTTCGCAGGCGCATATCCATTCCATAAACCGCATCACCGATCTCAAAGTCACTAACATTAGGACCCGTGTCCACCACGATGCCTGCCAGGTCATCACCAAACAGGGGCTTTAGTTGTTTAACCATCACCGGGCTCGCTGCCACCGCCAAATTGTAGTTCAGCTTCCAATCCTTGGGGTTAACCGACGCCGCATGGACGGCCACCAGCACGTCATCCGCTTTTAATCGTCCTGGAGCATCTGTCTCAATCAGGGAGAGGGTGGGCTTGAGGCCCCAGCCGGTGGTAGCGATGGCTTTCATGGTTTAGCTCCTGAGGCATTAATACGGCCCCAAGCTTAACAAAGGGCAAGAGAAGGTGAGCAATCCTATAACGCCAAAGGGATAAGCAGTTTGTGTCAATGAATAACGTTGCTATCCGCCGTCTTTGCTGGAAATAAGCGACTTATTACAGGGCTCAGGATTCTTTTTCATCATAATGTCTCGAACGTTTATCCTTACACCGTAACAGTGCAGGATAGAGCCCTATATTTTCGTATAGCTTCACTCATGATGCTCGCTCTACTAGCCGGCTGAGCCGCTAACACCATAGCAAATTCCAATCACCAGACCTGCCAGCGACCGGCCACGAAAGAACCACACTGGATTTTGGGGCTTTTGCAGAGGCGAGAGGCTTTCTCTAAAGCTCGGCGTACTATTCAAACAATGTTTCTGCCAAGGTTGCTTCATCAAAATGACGACGACCTTTGAACGCGATCGCATGCTCGCCTGGCTGGCGCATGGCGCCGGCAGACGGTATTCCCATGGGCCATAAATAGAACCGCTCTGCCCGTTTTGAGATTGGCACAAGCCCACGGGCATTGAACAGGCTGGCGACAGTACCATCTTGATGTTTCAACGCTCGGAGCGCGTTGGCATCAGCCAGCTGATAGGAGCTGGTAGGTAAGAGATCTGATGTCGGGGTCACGCGAACCAGATAATGGGTGTCTGGCTCCAGCAACAGAGTGATGCGTTGATCATAAGCATCCACCACGTAGCCGGGATAGAACACCGGCTTATCACCCTCTATGTCTGCCGCTTTCAACGTCGGGTCGACAAGATAAATTTTGTGATAACAGCCACATGGGTGAATGCTGTCGTAAAACAGCACCTTGCCATTGGGCTTGAGGGTCACCCGCCAAATCACCCCATCAAGAGAGCCCGCATAAGTATCCAGCCAACCACGTTTCGGGCGCTTGCTGAACCAAAATTGGTAGTTGATTTGTAGAAGGTTTTTGCCACGAAAATGGGTCCAGCTTGGCCAAGTATAACTGACAGGTGTCTCAGTGCGGATTACCGGCGTATGCGTTTCATCTAGCTGAATCTGCCCCGGCACATTCCAAGGCTGGGTGTCGGACACCGCAACAACCGGCGCGTAGTGCGATAACATTGCCTGCCATTGCTCTGTATCCGGCAAAGGTATGCGCAGCGGATTCGCCGACAATACGTCCGGCGCCACCGGCACAGTGCCGCCCGTAGGCGGCGAAAACTGTTGCCGCGGTTGACGCGCCGGATCACGAAAACGCGCACTCATTTCTCGGTGGTAATCATCAATCGATCCTGTGGCCAGCCAGGCCATAAGAGGGTACATCCCGGCTACCCGCAACCACGTAGCATAACTGTCCGGAATTTCGGCTTGGGGTAACACAGAAAAATCTGTTCGGGCGGCGAGCACCGGTAGGCAGGAGGCCAGCAATGTTTGCGCTGTTTGCGGGGAAAATCCATCACTATCCGTGGTTAGCCGCTGAACCAGAACGGACTGATCTCGCCAGGCCTTGGCTGTAGCCAAACGAATCCACTGCTGTTGTTGAGGCTCACTGACGGCCTTGCGCTGCTGAAAGGCTAACCAACGATTCACGCCCAAGTGAGGAAAACCTGTCAGCGTTCGTGCCTGCGCATCACCAATGCCGGCTCGGGCCAAGGCCTGCTGCAAAGCAAAATACCCGGTTTCGCAATCAGTATCAGCCAACCCGGTGAGCGACAGGCTCAGCAACAGTACCGTCAGTGCGTTGCGCATTATTAGCATAGTTCTCCAGCGCGGCCAGCGCCGCTTCCCTCTGCCCAGGTGCGAGCCGCGGTCAGCCAACCATGTGGTATTCCGCCTCCCGTGTTGACTCGTTGCTCATACACCACCGATTACAAGGCTGCGCCTGCAACGCCCCGCGGCACAGCAAGCTAATCAGCCCTCACCTGCCGCCGTTGTTCCGGCGGAGAGCGCATTATACTGTGCCGGCAGCTCAGTATAATAGGCACGAAACCGGCACGCATGAGCAAGCCCTTGGCCTGATACCACCGTCGTTATGCGACTGCACCGGGATTAATAGCACATTAGCCTGTTGCGCCTGCCACAGACCGCGCGGCTTGAACGGTTCCAGGTGCCAACAGCAGAGAACCTATGGCGATGGCGATGGCGATGAGAGAGGGAACAACAAACACCGGGACACTGCGAATCACCCGCACAGTCTGTGTGAGCAATACCTAGTGTGGATCCACTTTGCCACGCAGGGATTTGGTTTTCCCGTGCTTGGTCTTGCTGTCCAGGCGGCGGCGTTTGCTCCCCAGGGTAGGGCGGGTGGCCTTGCGGGGTTTTTGTTCCACCGTCACGCTTTTTATCAACTGGGCCAGCCTGGCTAGGGCATTTTCCTTGTTCATTTCTTGGGTGCGGAACTGCTGGGCCTTGATCACCACTACGCCATCACTAGTAATGCGCTGGTCACTCAACGCCAACAGTCTTTCCTTGTAGCGGTCGGGCAGGGAGGAAGCGCGAATATCGAAACGCAGGTGGATCGCCGAGGCGACCTTGTTCACGTTTTGGCCACCACTGCCCTGGGCGCGAATCGCTTGTAGATCGATCTCGTTGTCCGGAATCTGTAAATCACGACTGACTTGAAGCATAACCATAACTGCGGCAAAGGGATTGCCAGCCTAACAACAAGAAACAGCAATGACTATTATCTCGCCTGGTGCCGCACGCCAATACCCGCTCTTACGGCATCAGCAGCACGGAAGCCCAGCACAAAGAAAACAATCAGCCTTTGCCCCACATACGCGGCAACACGTTAAGCTGACCGGGTTGTTTGCGGTGCAGCAAAGCCATGCCCACATGGCCAATTATCATGACCAGCAACACCCAACCTAATACCCCATGAAGCAGGTTTGCTGGCTCTATCATCCAGGTAATCTTGTCACCCTGGAAGCCCGCCATCAGCTCAATCCCAAAAGGATTAAAGGCTCTACCGGAGCCATATTGGCGCAACAACGCCAAGGCCGGAATTATGAACAATAATCCGTACAGGCTCAGATGCCCCCATTTCGCAGCCAGACTGAGGGAAGGCGGGCGGCGGGCCAGATTGATCAGCGCCCAACCCAAGCGAATCACCAGCAACACCATCAAAACCAGCCCCAGAGGTTTGTGTGTTGGCCAGAAAAACGTTTCAAACGCTGTGTCTTCAAAAGCATAGTGAGACAAAGCCGACAAAAACTGCCAAACCAACAATAGAGCCATGCTCCAGTGCAACAATCGGGTGAGGCTGCCGTAACGCGTGGGGGAATCGTTCAGCGACATGAAGTTCTCCTAGTAGGTCGCACAGGGCGGCCTAAGGTCTTTAGTTATAATTAAATGCTATTTATAAACTATGACAGACAAATGTGCAGGCAATATGGAATGCTCTCGCGGTTCTGAACGTTAAGCCGCAGGCCGAGCTGAGCACCGACCTGCGCACACCGAATCAGACGACCGGGACAGCGAAGTGGATCATTACATGAACCTGCATTTCACCCACAAGGAAGCCGAGAATCGCCCCCACAGTAATCAGTATCCATTCATCCTGCTGAAAAGCCGGGCGTAACAACCCTTCGAATTCTTCTTCGGTCAGTTCCTGCATTTTTTCTACCATGAGGTTTTTCAGGTCCATGGCTTCTTCTGCATAGGCTTCCATATGGCTGAGTGTTTCAGGCAAATACTGCATGACTTTTTCGGATACCGAGCGTTTCATTTCCTGATATTTGGTACTGCCCACCGCAAACACCACCAGCGGTTTAGCCACCCCGGACTGCTCATCTAGCGTCCGTTGTACCTGCTTTTGCACTAGCCCGAATAATCGGTCTGACATGGGCCCTTTGAGAATCGCTTCAATCACGGCAGCCGGAGTAACAATTTCGCTAGCCACCAACTCACCGTAACGAGCCGCAACCTGTTTACGGCGCTTCAAAAACAGACCCTGCCATTCAAACAATCCCAGATACCGCACTGGTTTTTTGGGGTTAAAGATCATTTTCAGGGCCAGCCAATCTGTGAACCAACCGGTAAACAACCCGAACAGGGGGATCACCCAGATGTTATGGGTAAAGGCCCACACCACCGCTTGAATAAGGCCGATGGCAAAACCGAAATAAATGCCGGAATTACGAATAAATTTGAATTCCACATGACCGGCCTCCAAAAACACGCGGTTGAGCAGCTCTTTGTCACGCACCAGAGCATTGATGACTAAATCTTTGAGATCGAAAACCCGGGTGATGTTATTTTTAATATCCTCCATGATCTGTTCGACCATGTGCGGCGCTTCATTCTGGATTCTCTTAATAATTAAACGCTTAACCGATTCCGGCGCGGCCTCCCACAGGCCTGGCTGATATTCTGCAGCCACTTCTCGGGTGATATCTTCCACCGAGCGAATCAAGGGCTCACGAATTTCCTCTGCCACCCGATGAGGATCCAGTTTATTGAATACATCCTCCGGTTTCAGTAATCGCTCCATCATCAGGTCACAGGCAATGCTGGCCATGGTAGCCGCCTTGCCGGGCACAATGCCCTGCCAACCAAAAAATGGCCGCCAGCCGACAAATTGAAGCGGTTTGAACATCATCTTGATGGCCACCACCTTGGTGCCATAACCAATCGCGGCGGCCACAAAAGGCATGGACAGATAGAGCGCCCAATTGGCCTGCACATCAGCCAATATCAGGTTGAGATCGGTAATCACGGGCTACTCCTCAATGTCCGCCGGGGTGGTCATTAACGTCCATAACTGGCGACCCAAAGGACTAATTCGCAGGGTTTCCCTGCGGATAGACAGCTTCGGCAAGTGAATTTGCAACTCTGCCTGCGCCTTACGAAAATCACTGTCGCCTTCACACAATTCGTAATCCGTTCGCAGCGATTCGGTGAAATCGCTAGCGATAACTAACCCTTGAGCAAACAAATGGTTCAGGTACAGAGCAATGAAGTCGTTACATTGAATCCCCGCAGCCCGGCCGGCGTTGGAATAACGGTAGAGGACTTCGCCACGGGAAAAGCGACTGCCGCTATAAAGCGTGAGAAGCGCAAAGGCACTGCCATCCGAAAGCGCCGCCAGCAATCGAGCTTCATCACCGGTTAAGCTCGCCAAATGCCGTTCAACCAGCATGGTCTGTGCCTGGGGAACGCTCTGCTCTATGGACACACCCAGTAATTGATGCAAGTTTTGCGGGCTACCCTCCAATTCGCCTGGATGATGAAGTGCTTCCAGGCGCTGTTTTAGCCCGTGCAACAACTCATGCTCTACCTCATGGTAGCGGGCATCCGCCCGCTGTACGGGAGGCAACTGTAGTAATAGTTGCTGAATTCGCGCCCGCAGTGAGGCCGGCGAGAGGGGAGAATCAGGCACGTTGGTTCCCTGTTGTTATTGTCGTTATGGGCACACTCTGGCGTCAGCTCTATGCCTAGCCGCAAAGAATACAGTGCACCCTTTTATTGTTAAGTTTCCGGTCTTTTTACCTGGCTGCCAAGTTACCGTGCGTATGTTTTACGCAACGAAAGCACTATCAGGGGCATTCTCGCAGTGCTAAAACGCGTTTGCGCAAGTCGCTGGCTTGCACCTCCTGGGGCGAGACGCCTGTGCCCACGGCCAATTTGATACGTGACCAGAAACGACGGGGCAGATGCGTCAAGGCCTTGCCGCCCTTATGGCTGAAAACGCTACCCCACAGTCCGGATAAGGCCATCGGAATCACCGGCACAGGGCTGTCGCTAACAATTTTTTCAATCCCGGCACGGAATTCATCAATCTCGCCATCTTCGGTTAGCCGGCCTTCTGGAAAAATACACACCACCTCCCCGGCTGCTAATTCTTCTCGAATACGCACAAATGCCTGTTCATAAATCTTCGGGTTACGGGATTTGGAATCAATCGGAATCGTCTTACCGGTGCGGAAAATATAATTTAGCACCGGCATATCGTAAATCGGTTTAAACATGACAAAACGAACCGGACGGCGGATGGCACCTGCCAACAACAATGCATCCACGTAGCTCACATGATTACAGACCAGCATGCAGGGGCCTTCATCCGGAATATTGTCCATTCCCGTATGCTTTACACGGTACATGGTGTGGGTAAGCATCCACACCAACAAGCGGATCAGAAATTCCGGCACCACGGTATAAATATAAGCAGCCACCAGAATATTGCTCAGCGCAAGGGCAAGGAAAAACTGTGGAACCGTTATTTCCAACAAACCAACCAAGACAATACCCGCCACCGCGGACAAGACCATCAACAAGGCATTAAGGATATTGTTGGCGGCAATGATTCGTGACAGGTGCTTAGGGTTGGCCCGGTGCTGGATAAAGGCAAACAATGGCACAATATAGAAGCCACCGAACACCCCAATACCGAGCAGATCCAGTAGCACCCGATAACCACCAGGCTGCTGTAGAAAGCTGGCAACGCCGATATTATTATTCGTTACCGAGCCAACGCCTGCCAACCCGGCATAAGAAAAGAACAAATCGATACCGAACACGCTCAAGCCAATAGACCCCAACGGCACCAGCCCCAGCTCTACCCGTTTGCCCGAGAGCTTTTCACACAGGAATGAGCCTAAGCCGATCCCCACGGAAAAGGTGCCCAGTAGCAGGGCGTACAAACCATCGGTACCGAACAGATAATCGTCCACGTAGACTTTCAGCTGCGTGGTATATGCCGCCCCCATAAACCAGAACCAGGAAATCGCCAGCACACACATCCACACGGATTTCACTTCCCGTGCATAGCCAACGATGTGCCAGGTTTCTTTCCACAAATTCCAGTTAATCTTGATGGATGAATCCGCTGCCGGCGCGGCAGGAATCCCTCTAGCAGCCAGGTAACCCAACAGCGCCAGCCCCACCACGGTCATGGCAACCACGCCATCGCCCACGCCGTCCATCTTCAGAAAAACGCCAGAAATGGAGCCCAGCAGGATCGCCAGAAAGGTGCCCATTTCCACCAACGCGTTGCCAGAAACCAACTCCTTGTCTGTCAGATGTTGGGGAATAATCGAATACTTAATCGGCCCGAAAAAAGTGGATTGCAGGCCCATACAAAACAGCACCGCCAACAGAAAATAGACACCATCAAAAAAGAACCCTACTGCGGCGGCGCACATAATGAACACCTCTACCATCTTGATCTTGCGCACCAGGGTTGCCTTGTCGTACTTGTCTGCCACTTGGCCAGCTAGGGCAGAAAATAAAAAGAACGGGACGATGAACAGCGCTAACGCTACATTGTTCAGTGTGTTGACGCTGACCGTGCTAACCACGCCAGAAGCAATAAGAAGAATCAGCGCTTGGCGAAACACATTATCGTTAAAGGCGCCCAAAAATTGAGTAAAGAAAAACGGCCCGAAACGCCGTGAAACCAATAATGAAAACAACCCTTTTTTCACTGTTTATTCCTTTTTCCGTTGTCGCCATCATCAGTTTCAATAGGCGAGCTAAAATTTGCACTCTCAACTGCTCTCCAGTCCCGCCCAGCTTTTCAGATAATTTTCCAGCAACGAATCCAACATCGCCTGTTCATCCACATCACCGGTTACCTCTAGTTTGTTCTCCGCCGCCAATACGGCAATACCATGAACACTGCTCCACAGAGTTCGGGCTGCCAGATGGACCGCCTCGGTGGGCTGCCGGCCCGCCATCCGAGCCATTTGCTGTTCCACTCTCTCGAACAACAGCCCTGTGCGTTGCTGATACCAAGACGGCACGGGCGCTTCATGTTGCATACGGTGCATAAAGACCATCTGCCACAGGGCAGTTTGCGTGCGTGCCAAGTTCAAGTAGGCGCTAGCCATCTGGTGCAATGCTTGGAAAGGGGCCAGATCAGCCGGTGCCATCATATCCGCCAACAAGATATCGAGAGTGGCCGCATTCGCATGCAAAATCAGGTCATCAAGATTGGTAAAAACGTGATATAGCATCCCCGGGGTATAACGTATTTTTTCAGCGACCTTGCGCACACTGAGTTTGGCCAGCCCTTGCTCTGCGACCAATTCACGCACCGCTTCGATTGCCAGTGCCTGAAGTTCTTCACGACTATGTTGATTTCGGCGTGCCATAGTTAATGCTCAATCATTTTTTTGTTTTAGACATACAGCCGGCATCAGACAAACAATGGCCATACGATAGTGAACGGCCTTTGTTGGCCAATGCACCATTATTCTCGTTACAAGCACGCCAGACTATCTCCATCACGCGCCATTCTTTGCCGGGCACCCGCGTCATTATTCTCTTTCATACGGTGTTCAATCAATACAACGATTAAACATCGTTTAATAAAGGGCGGTTACCGAGTATCACATAGCGTGCTCAGCAGGATGGAGCCCCCGGGCGGCGGCCAATGGGACGGGCGGGATTACCGGCCACGATGGTCCAAGGCGGCACATCACGGGTGACCACCGCCCCCATGCCTACCACCGCATGGTCCCCCAGAGTAACGCCATCAACGATGCCCACCCGGGCACCAATCCAGACATCACAGCCAATGCGAATCCCACGGGAGCTCACCGGCTGCTCGCGCACCAACCGGTCCGCCTCCATGCCATGATTAAACGCAAAAAGGGTGCAATAGGCGGCAATGCGGGTGTCATCACCGATCTCAATACCCGCTGCCCCACCTTCCAGGCTCACATGATGATTAATACTGACCCGTTGCCCCAACCGAACAGGGCCATGAATAACGCAATCAGCGGCAATTTGGCAGCCATCTCCCACGAAAATATCGCGACCCGGCTCGGCTAACAGAACCGCCTGTGGCGCTACAAAGCAATCCGTCCCGCAATGCACCGTTTCCAGCGCCATCAACCGCTGCTGGATCCCTTGCTGCCAGGGCTCCACCCAAGCTCGATGCCTGAGTTTCAAGCGACCATACAGCCAAGGCATGTAGGCAAGACGTTGTTTGTGTTGTTCACGGTAATCGTCTTCACTCATTGAGCCCCCTGGCCGGCAGCCTACGACGCTGTAGAAGTCCCTATACAAAAAATAGCAGTTTAGCAGTCCCCGCCCTTGCAGTAGCATAACGCCCGAAGACAAGGAGAACACCGTGAAGAAACTACTGCCCTTTGCAATAACCCTAGTACTCGCCGGCTGTCAGAATATGGAATCAGCCATGCCCTGGATCAACATGGGCAACGAGATGGCCAAAAATGCCGGTTACAACACCGACGAAAAACTGGCTGCCGGAATCAAAGAAGCCCTCATCAAAGGCACCGATGTGGCCGCCAACCAGCTGTCTCAGGAAGGGGCCATGAATATGAAATTGCCCAAAAGCGCAGATCCGGTTACCAATACGTTGCGTAACTTTGGCCTTGGCAGCTACGTGGATCAGCTGGAAACGGCCATGAACCGCGGCGCAGAAAAGGCGGTGGCGTCCGGCGCCCCCGTATTCAAAGACGCCATCAACGCTATGAGCGTAGAGGATGCCCTAGGAATCATTCAAGGCGGGGACACCGCCGCTACCACCTACTTCCGTGGCGAGACCGAGAGTAGCCTGCGAGAGCGCTTCCAGCCCATCGTGGAAGATAACCTGCGCCAGACCGGTTTTTATGACCAATACCAAACAATGCTGGGCACCTATAATAAGTTACCACTTACCAACAAGCCCAATCTCGATCTGGAAAGCTACGTTATCGACAACAGCATGAATGAGCTATACACACGCATCGGCGAGCAGGAAACCTTGATTCGGCAGAACCCCATGCAGCAGGGTAGCGCTCTGATCGGAGCAGTATTTGGCAACGCTAACTAGCCAGCCAAAACTCTTGCAGGAGCATCGCTGGCGGCGTGACTGAAGATGAGGCGCTGGAACGTAACGAGCTTCCAGCGGTGAAGATGACAATGCCGGCACAACCTAAAGCGCTGTGCCGGCGAGCCCAAACACTGGCAGCAGGTAACATTAATGCCAATCCGAGCCATACTGCGCTGCGGTTTGTCACTGCTCTTACGCTACCTGCGCTAACGTTAGCTGGGCGAACCGGGCAAGGATAGCGCTGGCATCCCGGCATTCGCGCACATTCTGAAGGTGCGTATCTACCTGTTGCTGCATCAAGCCCTCGCCACTCAACCTCTGCAAGTAGGAACGCATCACATCTGCACTGAATTCAGGATGGAACTGCACTCCCCATACCCGTTCGCCATAACGGAACGCCTGGCAGGCATCGTGCACATTACTGGCCAGCACGGTGCTGCCCGGGGGAGGAGTAAGCACTGACTGCCTGTGCACCACTTGCGCCCACGGGTGACCAGCCATGGCGCCTAACAGCGCATCCTGCTGCCCAGCCGCAGTAAACCGCAGCGGCACGGTGCCCACCTGCATCCCCAGGGGATTATCCGCCACCTCCCCGCCCAGCACCTGGGCCAGCAATTGGTGACCAAAGCACAGCCCCAGCACTGGCAACTGCTGGGCGTTCTCTAGGGTAGAAAAAAGCCAGTGGGCCAGCTTTTTCATCCACGGTTTCGCCTCGGTGACCATGGCGTGAGAGCCGGTAATCACCACACCTGCCAGCGATTCCGGGGCAGGCAGCGGCCCCTCCTTAATGGCATCCACCCGTATCACGGGTGATAACTGGCCCAATCCCTGGGCTATCCAGTCATCGAAATCGCCATAATGCTGGCGAATTTGCGGGTAGGTATGGCCGGTTTGAATAATCGCGATTGGCTTGAGGCTGCTCATAATACTCTCCTTGTATGAAGGAGCCTCAGCAAGGGATGTACCAACTTTTCAGTAATAGACTGAAACGCGGGAATAAAGAGAGAATTAGGGGGCCTCTGAAACCCCCTTACGCGGTCGAGAGTAAGCGTGCGGCTTACCGCCCACCTTTTTTATTACAGGGGCATATCGTGGTGAGTATAAGCCCGGCTAAATGAGGGAAGAGGATGACCGGTCATCACCGCTGCCGACAGAACGTCAAACGAGGAGAGCACCGAGCTGAATGTTAAGGAAAGGGCCCCGCCAAAGCAGAGGCCCAAAGGCTCAGACCTTCAAATACTTGGCCGCCTTGCCGTCAGCCTTCTTGGCCAGCGGTTTGAGTTCCGCAATTTTCTTGCAGACCTCATCGCATTCCTCCTTGCTCAAGGCATGCCCTTCCACCGCCTTATGCAACTGGGTCATGTAATTATCCAGTACGGAGATCACCGACAAGTGAACCACCGGTGCAATCGACGATTTTTTCTTTTGCGGGCCCTGTTGGCGATGAGCCTGCTCCCAACGCTTCTCGAACTCCTTGTGACTCAAAGACATATTGAACTCCTTTTCAGAATGTCAGCTTACTGACGTTAATGCTGCTCAGGCCCAGCCCGCCACCAGAGATGCCCTCCAATGCCACCGGCAAGCTAATTTCGTTGAGAGAAACATTACCCAACTTCGCCGACAACTGGGCATCCTTGAGGGTCATGCTACCCACATTGAGATGGACCGTTGGCGTGACGGCAATGGTGACTTTTAGAATCCCTAGGTCCACCGTCAGCGATTTGTCGGAGGCAGTGGCATCGGCATCAAAGGCACCACTTTGCGCGCTGGGCAAGCTAATAGAAGGAATATTCACATTACTGAGGCTAGCGCCAGGCAGCTTAAGCTGTCCGGTTGGTGCAGCGTGATTGACCCGCAGTGACTCACCTTCAGCGGCGGGTACGCTTAACGAGCTAAGCGATAATTCACCAATCCCCATGCCGGATACCGACAAACCGGCACTGGGCAGCCCCAACTTGTCTAACCGCATTCCGGCAATTTCCAAGCTCCCCAAATCCAAGTCACGGATCGGCTGCATATCGGCAACCAAACCTGGGATGTCGATGGCCGGAATCTGCAGGTCTATATCAGCCAGGTCGGGAATAGTAATAGTGCCCAAATCCACCGGGACATCCAGGCTGCCAAGACTTTCACTGCCATCCCAGTTACCAATCCAGCCTAGATCGATTTCCCAATCCAGCCGTAAACCCAACTCCACAATGCTGCGCACCTGATTGAGAACCGCACTGGCGTTATTGAGGCTGGCCGAGCCGTTAGTCACACTTAGGGTGCCAATGCTGGCGCTACCCAGCGAAACCTTGTCGACCTTGAGATTACTGAGCATGCCACTATCAACCTTGACCTGGTCGATAGCGATCTTGCGGGATACTTGGGCTCCGAGCAGGCCCAGACGAGTCAATAGATCCCGAGAACCCGGGAACGATTCCATCAAGCTGTCAGCGGACAGCCTTTCCTTAAGTGGCATAAGGTGCCTCCTTGGCGTTGTCATTTTCAGCGCTGCCTACGGTGTAGCCGTGAGGCGCCCTGCTCAACATAAAGGGGCCGTGCCGGGTAAACTATACTGCAAACGTACCAATTTACCGTTATCTGAAGTGAGCCCTTAATCCTCCGTATAGGAGGCGCATGCTCCTTCTGCTTAGGGCGCGTATACTTGCCTGCTAGCCATTACAGGGAGACCCAACCCCATGCCGTCTTTTGACATTGTTTCCGAGATTGATGAAGTGGCCCTTCGCCATGCAGTGGAGAACGCCAACCGTGAACTTTCCACCCGGTTTGATTTCCGTGGCGTAGAAGCCAGCATCGCGCAGAACGGCTTGGCCGTTACCCTGAAAACCGAATCCGATTTCCAGGTACGTCAGCTGGAAGAATTGTTTACCAAAGCCTGCCTGAAGCAGAACATCAGCGCCGCCGGTGCCGACAAACCCGAAGAGCTTGAGCACAGCGGCAAGACCTTCTCGCTTACACTGACTTTCCGTCAGGGCATCGACCAGCCCGTGGCCAAACAAATCGTCAAGCTCATTAAGGAAAGCAAGATCAAGGTGCAGGCATCTATTCAAGGCGACCAAGTACGAGTAAACGGCAAAAAACGCGATGACTTGCAGGCCGTAATGGCCCTGCTGCGAGAATCGAAAATCGAAACGCCGCTGCAATTTAATAACTTTAGAGATTAAGCCGCGCCCCCCAACCCCTTAAGCACCAGCAACCGATTACAGGAATAGTGTTATGTCCGCGCCTACTTCAGCCGTACAGAGACTTAATATGTTTTGGTTTCTGGTGCTCTCAGCACCGCTTTTGATCGGCATAGCCATTGCCGGCCTAGTCTGGTTCGGTAACTACACGGCCTCCATAGAATGGCTGCCGCAAGACACCCTACGCACGGGGGCCATGGGCGCCATGGCACTCATGCTAGTGATTGCCAGGCCGCTGCGTAATGCACTGCTAGCCCCCTCCACCATTGCCCAGCGTTCGGTTCAAACCACCACCCCCGCTGACCCTGCCGGGGACACGGCGGTATTCAAGGTTCAAGCCAGCATGTTTATGCTGTTGGGCATTCTCGATGCGGTATCCATGATTGTTATCGCTCTTAGCCTAATGCAAGCGGATGCCCTGCTAGCCCTGCTCAACGGTGTTTATACTCTGGTTCTGGCGATTATCGCCCGCCCAGATTTTGCTGCTCTACTAGACGCCACCCGTAACCAACTGACACAAAAGGGATAACCCGCAAAATCAATTCCTATTGAACACCCCAAGACATGGCTTGTTAATGAACGCCGTTTAACAAAGCCCTCCGCCACAGGTAAAACAGTGCCCATGATTCATAACAAGGAGAACCATCATGGGTTTCAGGAACGGATACACGCGTTTTGCGGCCGGCCTGGCGTTGCTGTTTGGCTGCCTGCTAACCAACCCAACCCTAGCCGCAGGGCTGATGACCCCAGCGAACAGCTCCCTGCCGCCACTGCAGATTCGCGAGCAACATGTCACCGTGGATGTGGAAGACGGCTATGCCATCACCGAAGTCGAGCAGGTTTTTCACAATCCGAATAACCAGGACCTGGAAGCTTACTACCGCTTTCCTGTTCCCGAAAAAGGCACCGTGGCCGAATTCACCGCGTGGATCGATGGCAAGCCAGTGATCGGTGAAGTACTGGAAAAACAACAGGCCCGCCAGGTCTACGAGCAAGAAAAAGCCGCTGGTCGCGAGGCCGGGCTCACCGAGAAGGACAGCTTCAAGGCCTTCGATGTGAAAGTGCAACCAGTGCGCGCCGGCCAGGACACTCGCGTGCGGTTGGTTTACATGCAACCGGCCTTCGTGGACAACGGCATCGGCCGCTATGTATATCCGCTGGAAGAAGGCAGTGTAGACGAGAAGAAACTGGCGTTCTGGACCACCAACGAAAAGGTAGAAGAACGCTTCAGCTTTACCCTTAACTTGCGCAGCAGCTATCCGGTGGATGCCCTGCGTCTGCCCAAGCACCCTCAGGCGAAGATCCAGCAGCTTGGTTCGCAGCAATGGCAAGTGACACTGGATAACCGTAACGCAAGCACCACCATTAAAGGGGAAGGAAGGAGTGAAAAGGGCGATAACAACTTCGCTCCGCCAGCAACCAATGGCCACCCCCCCAGCGCCTTCACCTTGGACCAAGACATCGTTGTCTACTGGCGTCACCAGCAAGACCTGCCCGGCAGCGTCGATCTAGTGGCGTATAAGGCACCGGGCAAAGACCGCGGCACCTTCATGCTGAGCATTACCCCAGGGGACGACCTGCCCCCGATCACCACCGGTAGCGACTGGGTGTTCGTACTGGATATTTCAGGCTCCATGAATGCCAAACTGGCGACTCTAGGCGACGGCGTCCGCCAGGCCCTGGGAAAACTGCGTGGCAACGACCGCTTCCGTATCGTTCTATTCGATGACCGAGCCGAAGAACTCACTAGCGGTTTTGTAGATGCCACACCCAATAATATTCGTCAGTACACCCAAAAAATCATGCAGCTCCAGTCCCGTGGTGGCACCAACCTGTTCGGAGGCTTAAGCCTGGCACTGACCCCGCTGGACGCAGACCGGCCCACCGGCATCGTGCTCGTCACCGATGGCGTAGCTAACGTAGGTAAAACCCGACAGAAAGACTTTATCGACCTTCTGGAAAATCACGACGTTCGGTTATTCACCTTTGTCATGGGTAACAGTGCTAACCGGCCCATGCTCACCGCCATGACCGATGCCAGCAACGGTTTTGCCATCAGCGTCTCCAACAGCGACGACATTGCCGGACAGATTCTCAACGCCACCAGCAAGGTTACCCACCAGGCCATGAATGACGTGGAGATCGATATCGATGGCATTCGCACCGCAGACCTACAACCCCAACGCATTGGTAGCATTTACCACGGCCGCCAAATCGTACTGCTCGGCCACTATTGGGGTGACGGCCCCGCCAAAATCACTCTTCGCGCCGAGGTGGCCGGGCAAGAAAAAACCTACAAAACCCGCTTCGATTTTCCCGCCCAGGGCGGCAATAACCCGGAACTCGAGCGCCTGTGGGCTTACGCCACTGTTCAGGACATGCAGCAGGAAATAGAGTATTTCGGTGAGGAAAAAGATCTCCAACAGGGGATTACCGATCTGGGAATAGAATATGGGCTGGTCACCCACTACACCTCCATGGTGGTGCTACGTGAGGAAGTATTTAAGGAGTACGGCATTGATCGCCGCAACACCAAACGTCGGGAGATTGAAAAGCGGGCAAAAGCGCAACGCCAAGCCAGTGCACCTAGCGGTAATCGCGTAGACAACAGCCAACCCATGTATAACAGTAATCGCCCGTCTTATAGCAGTGGCAGTGGAGGAAGCGGTGGTGCCTTCGGTATGGGGGCATTGCTCCCCTTTTTGATCCTGCTAATCGGCGGAAGGTTACGTCGCCGACACTAGCCCGTTAATGGCTGATGGGCATTCCGCTCGGCTATGGCTGAGCGGTTTTTTGCATTATGGGCCTCTGAACACGCCTTACGTGCGCAGCATAACCTGACACGTGAACGGTTAAGTTTTCGACTGTATCTTGAGATCCCGCCCGTCGAGGGCTGCCACCCGGCTCGCACTCATTACGGCCATAGCTAATTCATATCGCACTAAAAACCCACTTGCTCCCCCCCAAAATAAAGCACACCGCCAAGAAAATGGAGACGCTTACAACTGATACTGTAGCGATGGGATTGAAAATGCGGTGCCTGACATAGCCAATTCCCCACCCAGTAAAAGAGCCTCTCTAAACGAAGAAACATAAGACCAGAAGTAAATAAACGGCACGTTTGCGTGCTACATCAGGCCGACACTATATTAAGGCTGATTTCACTCTCCGTTCCGGTAATCACCATTCCTCGCCCCTTAACTCTTCCCTTTTTTCTCATTATCTAAACACTTCATCAACAATCGGAGCGTGCTCAATACCTGTGCATTACAAAACACTGCAATTACAGATACAAAACGATATTTTTAGCCAACACTCGCAACGCAACGAATTTTATACCCTCCCCCCAGGGCGTTGACATAAACAACGCCCTGACAGCTTGTTTCGTATATTCATGTTAGAGGGGGATTCACATGTTACATTTGACCCGATTATTGCTGCTATTTACCTTTATGGCAGTATTAACCGCCTGTGGCGACGGCGGCGGCAGCAGCTCTTCCGGTAGCACAAGTACCAACCAAGAAACCGGTAACACCGGCAGCGGCGACACTGGCGGCGGCGATACCGACGGCAGCGATACCGACAGCGGAGACACCGACGGCGGCGATACTGGCGGCGGCGATACTGGCGGCGGCGATGAAGACGACACCGTGCCTCCGGTAACAGAGGAAGAAGAAGCCCAGCTCCTCACTTTGATAGATACCAACAACCATTTCACCGTATCAGTTTGCCCGCAGGCTCTGCTTGGCACTCAATTGGGCGGCGCTATTGATGTGCTGACCTGTGAAAATGAGGCACTGGAAAATATCTCTCTTGGCAATGACAACCTACTCGGCCTGCTATGTGCCGACACCGTTGCTGCCACCGAATCTAACTTACTCAGCAGCGCCACCAACCCAGATTTCCTACAGAATTGTCTTTTGGAGTCGGGTGCTTACCTGAAAGACACTCTGACAGGATTGTTGGATAACAGTGGCCCTATCGGCCAACAACTGTGCCCCAGCTCCACTAACCCAATCGAGTGCATCATTGAAACTGTCAACACCGTGCCGGACAGCACGCTTATCGGTGTTCTCGGTTATTTGGGCTGCGAGGATTCACTGAACCCGCAAGTGTGCTTAAGCCAAGTGGCTGAAAATCTGTCCAAGGGCGAGCCACTAATCAGCACAGTGAATAGCTTGTCCACCGCCCTGTGTCCAATATCTACCCGCGCCGATAATTTTCAGCCCCAAGCATGTTTGACCGAAGTGCTCGGCGGCGTTGGCAGCATTCTTAACCTGTCCGGTGGTCTTGGCGAATTGTGCCCTGAAGATGCGGATCCACTAACCTGTCTGCTGGCCGCCGGTGAAAAGCTAGGCCCTGTGGGCGACCTGCTGGGCGGCGGAACCATCAACCCAGGAATCTTAACGGACCTGCTGGCTGGCCTTGCTGAGCCAGGCAACCTCGCGTTGCTGGAAACCCTCCCCACTCTGCTGGAGCAAATTCCGGTTCTGGGCGATCTGCTTGCTGGGCTACTGAACAACGGCGGCGATCTTTTTGCGCCACTGAAAGACCTGCAAACCCTTCCCGAATTGCTCACCCAGCTCCCTATCCTTGGGGATCTACTCAACGGGATTGCTGGCGGCGATAGCGGTGGCCTACCGACAGACGCCTTAGATTTGGAAAGCCTGCTGAACGGCCTGTCTGGCGACCAACTAACTGTTGTCACCGACCTGCTGGCTGAAATCCCCGTATTGGGTAATGTGATCGACCAACTGCTAGGTGCTGTGGCGTGTGAATCTGGCAGCCCATTAGATTGCCTGACTCAATCTGCTGGCCAGTTAGGACAGTTCGGCGATCTATTAACCGAAGTCCCTCTGCTGGGCGATCTATTGGAGCCACTACTGGCCACCCTGACCGGAGTGGCAAGCGGAGGCGAGCTCTTGGCTGGCGTCGACCTACTCAATGAAGTACCCGTCGTAGGTGATTTGCTTAACCAGATCCTCACTGTGCTGCAAGGTGGTGCCGGAGATAGCCTTCTTACTCCCGATCTGGCCATGCTCATTGAGCAACCCGCCCTACAAGGCCTGCTCGACAGCCTGCTTGGCGGCCTGGTGGGTGGCTTGGCAGGTGGCGATCCCAGCCAACTGCTTAACGGCATTCTGGACCAGGATGGCAATTTGCTCGACGCAGTGATCGGCTTAGTACAGTCACTACCGATAGTAGGCGACCTAGTAGGCTCACTGCTGGTAAGCCTGCTCGGTGAGAATGCTGCCGGCTCGCTGCTAGCCCCGCTTAGCGATGTGCTGGCTGACATTCCTGTACTCGGCCCGGTTCTGGGTGGATTACTAGGCGGTCTGCTCGGCTAACGCGATTAAGGGCGGAGGGAGACCTCCGCCCTGTTTATCGTTTCCCTGCATGGCATTCGTGCATGCACATGCACCACTAGTAACAATTTGCGAAAGAGCGCTACCCGGTATTATCTTTCCTTTTCGTCACTCGTTCCCCCCGATTTAACCCTGCCTTTTACCTCCTATACCCTCTAACTATTCCAACCAGCTTACACAGTGCTTTCTTGTTCTTGCCGGTTTGCTACAGTGAGTGTCCATTCTCAAGCCAAGGACGCGAACCATGAGCATTGCAGTTGGCGACAACCTCCCTTCTATCACGCTGAAAACCAACGGTCCCGATGGCCCCCAGGACCTCAACACCGGTGACTTTTTCAAAGGGCGTAAAGTTGTCCTGTTTGCCGTTCCCGGAGCATTCACCCCTGGCTGTTCCAACACCCACATGCCCGGCTTCGTCATTAACGCCGATGCGTTGCTGGAGAAAGTCGATGCCATTGCCTGTATGGCAGTGAACGATGCCTTTGTGATGGGTGCTTGGCAGAAAGATCAGAATGCCGAGCGAATTACCATGCTAGCGGATGGTAACGCTGAACTGGCCAAGGCGCTGGGGCTAGAGCTAGACGCGACCGGTGGCTGTATGGGCATTCGCAGCAAACGTTTCGCGCTGATTGCCAACGATGGCGTAGTGGAATATCTGGGCGTAGATGCCAAAGGCGTGGACAAGAGCAGTGCGGACACCGTACTGAAACAACTATAGGAATAACCGGCACGGCGCACGGCGTATGTTGCCGCCGCGCGCCGTGCCGGCTGTAGTGACCAACAAATAACGAAAAGAACTTTACGTTTTCTCTACCACCAGGAAGACCATGCCACCATTGAAAGAGTAAGGCGGTGCGCGTTGCAGTAATCCATCAGACAACCACCGACGCCTTTCTTTGCCTCAGGCAAGCCTTGGCAACCCATCGCCGCCTCTTACTCTAACTTGAGACCCTGAAACCGCCTTTGCATCGGTGCACCACCCCAGCCATTCCCCCGCTGATTCATGCACTCCACCATAAAATCCAATGGCTTTTGCCTGAATCACAACCGCCGCTTGGTCTCAACGCAAATGTCATTGATTGCCTTACGCGCCGCCGGAACAACACCCCCCATGGAAATAAAGCCGTGTATCAGTTCGGGATAATCCAGTGAGGTCACCGTGTTTCCTGCCTCACGTAATTTTTGGGCGTACTCCAAGCCTTCGTCCCGCAAGGGATCCGTAGCCGTGATAACGATCGCCTCAGGCAGGCCAGTTAAATCAGGGTTGCGCAGGGGCGAAACGCGGTAGTCCTCGATCACCGCTGGGTCTTGAACAAAGTGTCCTCGGAACCAAGTCAGCAGCGGTATATCCAAGCCGAACCCTTGCCCCAACGTTTGCACGGAAAGGTGGGCCAGGGCGGCGTCAGTGGTGGGGTAGATCAGCACCTGTAAAGCTGGCAACGCCAGGCCGGCCAGCTTGGCCTGTTGTGACACCACTGCGCTCATGCAGCCGCCAGCGCTATCGCCCATCACCGCCAAGCGGTTCGGATCAAGCCCCAGCTGCGCGGTGTTATTCAGCAACCAGCGCCAAGCCTCCAACGCATCATCCATGCCGGCAGGGGCTGGGTGTTCCGGCGCCAACCGGTAATCCACACTCAGCACCACCGCATTGGTACGCTTCGCTATATAGCGACACAACCGGTCATACTCTTCAACACCGCCAATAGTGAATCCTCCACCGTGAAAAAACATAATAGCCGGTGACACCAGCGGAGCATCGGCCGGGCGATAACGGCGCACTAGAATTTGGCTACCGTCCTCCATGCTAACCTGATGATCAACAACCACAGGAAGGCTAACCGGTGCCATATCTAGCAATGCCAGCGTGCTCCGATAAATCTGCCGAGCCTGCTCCACCGTCCCTGAATCCAGGGTGGGCTTGGCCCCACTGAGCGCAAGCAGAAAGCGCAGACGCGAATCCAAATGCGGACGACTATGGGTTTCCAAACCCGCAGCCAAACGCTCCAAAACCGGGCCCGGCAAAGACATCAGGGCACGTACCGTGGCCCGCTCAATAACGGCAGGATTCATCAGTTCTCCTTAAGTTTTGCAATAAGCAGCACACACCATGCGGCTCGCTATAATAGACAAGGGAAACACTAGCCTGACCAGGAACTCAACCTCGAATATGGAGACGACACAACAACCCAAAACGCATCCAGTAACGCATTACCCATCATCGGTTTGCTATTGTTAATAGCAAACGCTTTGCTGATTCGCGTTGACGCCCTTTTATACCATTGCCCGTCTGCAGAGTCCGGTCATCTGCGGCCTTTTCCAAGCTTGAGGATTGTGATGTCCGTGTATACACCACTCAGCCCGACCCAACTGGCAAAAGTGCTGGAACAATTTGGTTTTCAGTTGCGTGATTATCACGCCGCCAGTCACGGCATCGAGAATAGCACTTTCCTTATCGATGGCCTTGGCAAACATGATCAGCCCTGCCCGCTAGTGTTAACGGTGTTCGAATCCCTCGACCATCCCGCGCTAACCCCGTACCTGACTCTACTAAAACAGTTGGCCAAACAACACTTACCCGTGCCTGCACCACTAGCGACTGCCAGCGGCAACGACCAAATTACCGTTGCGGGCAAACCGGCAGTGTTAATGCCGCGCCTGCCAGGCAGGCACGATTTCTCTGTGGATGCCGATCGCTGCAGGCAGGTTGGTGCTTTGCTGGCACGGCTACACGCTAGCCACACGGAGCAGCTGCAGCCGCTCCCCAGCGAACGGGCGCGGCTGCGCGATTTCACTCATCATCTAGACAAATTACCCACCGCTGATCGAGACAACGCGGCACGCTTGCTTCACCGCTGGCTGGCCCACCCCGCTGGCACCACCTTGATTCACGGCGACCTGTTCCGTGACAACCTGCTATGGGACAACGGTGAAATAAGCGCTTTGCTGGATTTCTATAACGCCTGCCAGGACCATCCGGAGTACGACCTAGCCGTTGCACTCAACGATTGGTGTGTAGATGCTAGAGGCCACGTGGTGGCAGAACGGGAGCACGCCTTACTGTCAGCTTATCGGGGCCAGGGCCGCAGCGTAGACACCCGCCGCTTGAATGAAGCACTGCCGGTAGCGGCTCTGAGGTTCTGGTTATCACGGCTAGCCGGCCCAGTGTCTGACCATAGTGAAGGGCAAGGCAGCAAAAACCCGGAAGAGTTTGCACGGATTTACCGACAGCGGCTGGAAGCGTTCGCCGTATAGGGGAAGGGGTGTGCTGCAAGTTAAAACACACATCACCAACACCCCGTTCATCTTCGAAACAGACTAACGTCTAGTCCGCCCACCCTCTTTGTGGTGGCTACCGCGTGCGCCCAGGAGCTGACCGAAGCTCAAATATAAACATTATCGAGCCTTCTATTTAGGGGGTCTCGTCCTGAGCCGGGGAAGGCGCCGTTAGGCTTTGCCAGCCTTGCTTGGCAGCTTCCCAGCTCCGCTGAAATTTCACCTTGGCCGCCTCCCAATTATCTTCGCTGGCATTCTGCAAGGCCTGGTAATGGCTCTCCAGATCCGCCTGCTGCTCTTTCAACGAGGCAAGCGCGTCTTGCTTGTGCAAACGTGCCTCTTGGGACAGCTCCTTCCATTGGCTGTTGATGTCACCCTGTAGCAGGGTAACTTGTTGATTTAGATCGTCAATGGCATGGCGGGCCACTCGCATAGCTTGATTCTTCTGCTCCACAGAATAGCTCTGGATATCCGCCAACGTTTCTTCTATTTGAGTCTCTATTTTTTCTGGTTCCGGCGTTTTTACGTTGGGAACGCCTTCTGTCTCTGCCCACGCCGTAGCGGTGGTAACCAACATGAGAGTGGCGGCGGCCAATAATCGGTGTGTCATCGGGAGAACTCCTTGCTTTGCTTTTTGTTCCTGTACACGAATGCGACAAGCCATACCGCAAAATGCTCCCCCAATGATGTAAAAAGACATAAAACAAGACGCTGAAACCGGACCAGAGCCCCGTGGCATAACGAATGAGGGTTAAGCGTTAAGAATATATGCCAGCATTTCCACCACCTGCTCTGGAGTGCGCGCCACCGCGTCGGCGGCAGCATCCACCTCTTTCAAGGGGTGATCATGCTCTTCATCGTGCAAAATGATCATCGGTGTCCCCAAGGCCGCGGTGTAACCAGCATCAAATGCCGCATTCCACTGTTTATACTTGGGGCCAAACCGCACCACCACAAGGTCAGCCTCATCGATCAGCTTGCGGGTCCGGATACCATTGATGCCCGCACCTAAACGATCTTCCCAGAAACGCTTCTCTTCTGCGCCTAAAATACTCACGCCCACTTTGTCGCTAGCCTCGTGGTCAGTCACTGGGCCGCTAAACTCAATATCCAGCTCCTTATCGATGCAGCCCTTGACGATGCGTTCGCGCCAATCCGTGTGAATTTCTCCAGAAAGATAAACGGTCCAGAAGCTCATGCTCATTCTCCCGATTGATAGCTGAAAAACGGCAGGATAGGCTCGCTTGATTGCAAAAGCCACCTTGAACCGGAGCGGCCACTGCCGTTAAATGCCATCAGGTTCTCACCGATTTCAGGAAGGTTTGCCATGCGTATAACACTGATTCTTCTGATCGCCTCTGCGCTGCTAGCAGGGTGCGAAGACTCAAACGCACCGGCTAAGCCCACAGCCAAATCCACCGACAGTGCCGCCGCTATTAAAAACCCCGCCGCCAACCCAAAAGGGGCTACGCCACAAACCCTAGTACGCAATGTTCACGCGCTAGAAAAAACCGATGAGCAGTGTGACGCTGACGGCTGCCCAAAAGTCGACCTACAATGGCTCACCTTTGAGAATCAAGCTGAACTGAACGACGCTATCACCCAGCACCTTGCTGCCATGCTGATTCACAATGAAGATAACCCCAACCACGATGTCCGCATTGAAGATCTGGCGGATGCATTTCTGCAAGACGCGTCCGACATGGCCATGGCCTCGAGGCAGGGCTGGGAGCTTACCGCTACGGTGAAAAAACAGGGTCGCCGCGGAGACGTTATCACTCTGTCTATGGAAACCTATGAATACACCGGGGGCGCCCACGGGGTGCCTAGCGTGCAGTACTTTCACTGGGATCTCGCTAAACAACAAAGTGTCAAACTAAACGACATGCTGGTGCCGGGCCAACAAGCTGCTTTCTGGGAAAAAGCCCGCGAGCAACATACCGCGTGGCTGAATAAAGAAAATTTGGACCAAGCTTTCCGTGACAGCTGGCCGTTCGACAAAACCGATAACGTCTTCTTCACTGATAAGGGGCTCGTGCTGCAATACAATGTGTACCACATCGCCCCTTACGCCATGGGGCAGCCGACCCTGACGATTCCTTATTCAGACCTGGATGGTATCTTGCGCGCGCCCTATTTATAAGAAAGCACCGCCTGAATTGGCACATGCCGTGCCCACGGTTTTACATTAACGCCGAGACCAACACGTCAGTGTCGGATTACGCCTAAGGCGACTAATCCGACCTACGAGAACCAACAGCGTTACTGCTTGATGCCTTCCACTGAAATAATTATCTCCACTGTTTCAGACGCCGGTCCTAGATTCTTGGTAATACCAAAATCTGCCAGTGTCAGAGTAGTGCTAGCTTCTAGGCCCATACGGTAGCCGCCCCAAGGATCATCGCCATGGCCGATCAGTTTGGCATCCAGGGTTACCGGCTTGGTCACACCATGCAGGGTGAAGTCCCCTGTGATTTTAGCGGTTTGCTCGCCGGTTTTTTCAACGCTTGTGCTTTTAAACGTCGCGGTGGGAAATTTCTTCACGTCTAGAAAATCATCACCGCGCAGGTGCTTGTCTCGCTCGGCATGGTTGGAATCCACACTGGCGGTCTGGATGATGGCGGTTACCTGGCTGTTCTCCGGATTGTCCGCATCCACAGTGAACTCACCGGTAAAATCATTAAATTGCCCATACAGCCAGCTGTAACCCAGGTGGGAAATTTTGAACATGACAAACTGGTGAGTGCCCTTGGTATCGAACTTGTAGGTGCCGCCGGGCTGCTCGGCAAACGCCATACTGCTAAGCAGCAGTGCCAAGGTGGGAAGGGTGATTTTTTTCAATAACGTCAACATAAGCATCAAGCTCCGTTTGGATGATTAAGAATAATTGTGTGTGCCCGTTGAGGGAGACGGGTTGGTGCGAGGCGCCAAGCCAAGGATGCGCCGCAATGTATCATCGCGATCAAGAAAGTGATGTTTAATGGCGGCGAGCGCGTGCACGCTGGCTAACCCAATCACCGCCCAAGTGACCCAGTAATGAATCAGCCCGGCGGTGTCCTCTAGGCCAGTTTGGTGGCCACTGACCGAGGGCACGGAAAACCAATTAAACACCGCAACGGAAGAGCCATCGGCGCTGCTAATCAGGTAGCCACTCACCATGGCTACAAACAACAAAATATACAGAGCCCAGTGGGTAAGGTGGGCACTGATCTTTTCCCAGGGTTTGTGGGACGCAAGCGGCGCCGGTGGCGGCGAGATAAATCGCCAGCCAAGACGAAGAGTCATGACAATAAACAGCAGAACGCCAACGCTACGATGCAGATCAGGCCCCTTACGATACCAAGGGTCGTAGTAACCCAAATCCACCATATAAAAGCCCAATGCAAACAGGCCAATCACCGCCAATGCCACCAGCCAGTGGAATAGCAGGGCAATAGCGCCAAAGCGTTGCGAGTCATTGCGCAGTTTCATGGTGATTCCCTTCCAATGTTCTTCGCCCTTATGACCGGGCGATCCCTTAGTAGCTTGGAGTCCGTACAGCACGATGGGTTCCAAATAATACAAAACTTACAGTCGCCTTGGTGCTGAGACTAGCTTGTCCGCATTGCTTGCTGCGACACAGCGCAAAAAACTGAACGATTTGATCAGCTGTTCCGTTGATTGCCTCAGCAGCCCAGCCTTCTGCTACTCTTACGGTTTATGGATTGTGGGAGAACAGCCTTGAGCTGGGATGAGCAACAATTGCAGACACACCTGGATGCCATGGCTACTGCCATCAATGACCAGTTTGCAGGCAAGGCACCGTTGTTAGTAGGAATTGAGTCCGGGGGAGCCTGGGTAGCGCAGGCTCTGAATGCGCGATTGCCGACCGCGTTACCGCTGGGCTCACTGAACCCGGCTTTTTATCGAGACGACTTTGATACCCGCGGCCTTAAACCCAAGGTAACGCCATCCAAGCTGCCCTTCGATGTGGACGGCCAGCACATTTTACTGGTGGATGACGTGCTAATGACCGGCCGCACCATTCGAGCGGCCATGAACGAATTGTTCGATTTTGGCCGCCCGGCGTCCATATCCCTAGTGGTATTGTTCGACATCGGCCGTCGGGAATTACCGATTGGTGCTGATATTTGTGGGGAAACTTTGGCATTACCCCCCCATCAGCGGATAGAATTACGCGGACCCTCTCCATTGATTGCCGAAATTCGCAATCTGGTTGTTGAGGACGATACTGAGACAAGGTCATAAGAATGACGCCGACGCTTGCGCCATCCTCCCGAGTACAACTTACCGACAGCGGTAAGCTCCGCCATTTTCTCACCACTGAGCATCTGCCCCGCTCCCTGCTGGAAGATATTCTCGATACGGCTGCAAGCTTTGTGGATGTGGGCGGCCGGGCAATCAAGAAGGTCCCACTGTTACGCGGCAAAACCGTGGTGAACCTGTTCTTCGAATCCAGTACCCGCACCCGCAGCACCTTTGAGCTGGCGGCCCAGCGGCTGAGCGCGGATGTGCTCAATCTGGACATTGCCAAATCAGCGACCAGCAAGGGCGAAACCCTGCTCGATACCCTGCGTAATTTGGAAGCCATGGCGGCGGACATGTTCGTAGTGCGCCATCAGGATTCCGGAGCGCCTTTCTTCATCGCCAATGAAGTAACCCCCAACGTAGCGGTGATCAATGCCGGTGACGGACGCCATGCGCACCCCACTCAGGCGATGCTCGACATGTATACCATTCGCCACTACAAGGGCGGCTTCGAGGGCCTGAAAGTGGCCATCGTTGGTGACATTCTCCATTCCCGTGTGGCCCGCTCCCAGGTCCATGCATTGAATATTCTTGGCGCCGATGAAGTACGCCTGATCGGCCCGAAGACATTACTTCCGGTAGATGCAGAAGCCCTCGGCGCAACCGTGTTCACCGACATGGCTCAGGGCCTAAAAGACGTGGATGTGGTAATCATGCTGCGTCTGCAAAAAGAGCGTATGGATTCCGCCTTGCTGCCCAGTGAAGCTGAGTTTTTTCGGCTCTACGGGCTTAACAACGACAAGCTGCTATTTGCTAAAGAGGACGCCATCGTGATGCACCCCGGGCCTATTAACCGGGGCGTGGAAATCGCGTCGGAAGTGGCGGATGGCCCTCGATCAGTGATTCTCAACCAAGTGACGTTCGGCATCGCCGTGCGTATGGCGGTCATGTCCATGGCCATCAGTGGTCAGGATAGCGACATGTCCGCAGCGGGAGGTGCCCATGGCCAGCGCTAACCGTAAACGCGCCCACATCCTGATCCGCAAAGGCCGGGTGATTGATCCGGCCAGTGGCCGCGACGACGTGGCCGACCTGCTGATCGAAAACGGTCGCTTGACCCGCATCGGTGCCAGCCTGGATGCACCAGGTGCCGATATTATCCAGGCCGATGGCCTCTGGGTATTGCCGGGGCTAGTGGATGCCTGCGTGCATTTGTCTCTGCCCGGCAGTGGTCGCACCGGCGATATTGCCAGTGAAACCCGTGCCGCGGCGGCGGGGGGCATTACCCATTTGGCCGCCCAGCCTGATTGTGGGCCGGTGGATTCCACCGCCGTGGTTCGATTGATCCGCGAACAGGCCGGGCAGGCCGGGTTTGCCCGTATCATGCCCATCGCCGCCATGACTCAGGGCCTGCTGGGCGAACAACTGGCAGAAATGTCTACCTTGGCCCGAGCCGGCTGTATTGCGGTGGGCAATGCCGGTGGCAAGGTGGCCAATGCGCTGGTACTCAAGCGCAGCTTGGAATACGCGGCGACCTTTGATTTGCCAGTGATGTTCCGGCCGCAGGATTCGGCGCTCAGTGCCGGCGGTTGTGCCCACGAAGGGCCGGTGGCCACCCGCCTCGGCCTGCCCGGCATTCCCGCCGTGGCGGAAAGCGTGGACCTGTCACGCGACCTGTTGTTGGTGGAGGCCACCGGAGTGCGGGCACATTTCCAACAGATCTCCAGCCGCGATTCTTTGCGCCTGCTGAAAGCCGCCAAACGGCGAGGCCTGCCGGTGACCGCAGATGTGAGCATTCAGCACTTGTTGCTGGATGAATCGGCGCTGGAAGGTTTCAACAGCCATTGCCACGTGATCCCGCCGCTGCGCAGTGCCGAGGACCGGCAAGCACTGCTGGAAGCGGTGGCCGATGGCACCATCGATGCTATCTGCTCTCAGCACACGCCCATTGGTTCCTCCAGCAAGGCGGCCCCCTTCCCAACCACCAAGCCGGGTATGGCCGGGCTAGATGTGCTGCTGTCGTTAGTGCTGCAACTGGTGGATGAGGGCAAGCTGGACTTGCTGCGCGCGCTAGATGCCGTCACCGCCGCTCCCGCTCGCTGCCTCGGTATTCAGGCCGGCCAGCTGGAAGCCGGCCGCCCGGCGAGCCTATGTGTGCTCGACCCCACCGCGGCAAAAGATCTCAGCGAAGATTGGTTATCCGCCGGCAACAATTCTCCTTGGCGCCATGCTCAGCTCAAGGGCACCGTGAAGTTGACGGTATGTCAGGGCAAAGTAAGCTGGTTATCGGATTGAGCCGCCCGCTCAAAATTGAACGTTAAAAAGCGCGAGCGAGAGCCTTGCCTCTCGTTTTGCGCTTTGTTCGCATTTCAACGTTGAACATTTCGCGTTTCGTTTAATGTAGCTGAAACACTTGCTGTCTTAGGTCGGCTTCGCCGATCATCCCTGGCGCCACGCGCCAGCGCCCTTCCTTGTCTTGGAAAATGAGTGTCGGTGTGCCTTGCAGGCCGAGCCCGATCATCAACGCTGTGTTGCTTTGAATCTGGCTGCGAATGGCATCAGGTACTCGCTCCAGCGGTCGAATACCGCCGTCATCATAATACTCTTCGTGTTCTGCCAATGCAGCGCTCGGATCTGGAGCCCCCAGCACTGCAGCGCCTTGCGTGAAGCTGCGTTTAGGGTTGATCAGCCCGACGATGATATGACGGACCTGCAGCACATTATCGGCGTCGTTAATCATCGGCTGCATGTTTTCCCATAATCGAGCGCAGTAGGGGCAAGCCATATCTGTGAATAGATAGGCGACCCGCTGCGGCTCCTGCGCACCTTCTGCCACCCAGCTGCTGGCCTCTAGCTGGGTCAGCAGGCTGTCCATCGAAGCCGCTTCGGCTTGGCTAATAAGGGGAGCCAGCAGGGTTAGCAGCAGGACAACTATTTTGCTCATGGGGTGTCTCCGGAAAGGTTATGGTTGAGAAAGTGGTGCAGGCTGGCGTCGGACAGGGGGCCAAAATGGCGCGCCACTTCTTGCCCCTTATTGTCGAACAGCAGAGTCAGTGGTAGCCCTCGGTTGCCTGCATAGCGACCCAAATCGGTATGCGGGTCCAGTAGCAGGTATTCAAAGTGCAGCTGCTCTTCGGTGAGATACTGGCGAACCTGAGTCGGGTTCTCACCCTGATTGACGAGAATGAAGCGGACATCTGGGTAACGTTGCTGTGCGCTTTCAAGCACCGGCATCTCCCGTCGGCATGGTGGGCACCAGGTCGCCCACAGATTTACCAGTGTTACCCCGTTAGCCGCCGATTTTAGTGTGGCGGTCTCCCCTTCTAGGTTATACAGCGTGACGTCAGGTAGCGGGCTGGGTGTTGGCGACAATGCCTGCAGAGCAGCAAGCGTCACCGTCATGGTGAGCATGGCGGCTGCACAGGTGGATAGCAGCGCAGCCCGAACGCGGGTGTGTCGGAACAGGCTAACGGCCAGCACCGGCAGGGCCAGTAGTACACCGGGCCACCACCAGCCTCCGTCACGGATATCGAGCATGGCCAGCCAAGATTCATATTGGTTGTGGTAGCGCAACACAAATGCCAGACGGGCACCAAACACGGCGGTAACCGCAATCAACCAAAGTGTTGCTTCAATGCGTTGGCCGCGTCGTTGCCACCACAGGCTAGCCAGGGTAGCGGCGAAAAACCCGACCAGCACCACGAAGGTGCCTGCCGGCAGGGCCAGAGGCCCAATAATGACTGTGTCCACGGTATCTCCAATCAAGAAGTCACCAGTGTGACCCGGCTCCATTAACCGTGAGTTAACTGGCGGAGCATACACTGGGTTGCAACTTGAGCAGCCTAACCGGGTCAGAACGGCATGCATATTTTATTGATCGAAGATGATGCTCTGTTAGGCGACGGTATTCAGGCCGGTCTACAAGCCATGGGATTTACCGTAGCCTGGGTGACGCTTGCGCGGGACGGCCTGGCCGCTTGGAAAAGCGTGGATTTTGATGCGTTGGTGCTAGATCTAGGACTGCCCGACCAAGAGGGTAGTGAAGCCCTTTGCCAATGGCGTGAGGCTGGGCTGACGGTGCCGGTATTGATCCTCACCGCCCGAGACGCCGTGCAAGACCGCATTGATGGCTTGCAGCGCGGCGCCGATGATTACCTGATTAAGCCGTTTGATTTGGGCGAGCTGGCAGCGCGCTTACAGGCCCTATTGCGTCGTACCCGGGGCCAAGCCCGTCCGTTTATTGAGCATGGCAGGCTACGGGTCGATCCGTTCCGACAGCAAGTCTGGCTGGCGGATAAAGAAGTGGAATTGCAACGGCGGGAAATGGCGTTGTTGCTTGCTTTGTTGCAAAGCCAGGGTCGGTTACTCACGGCGGACCAATTGGCCGACCGTGTTTACGGCTGGATGGACGGCGTGGAGAGCAACGCTTTGACGGTACATATCCATAACCTGCGCCGCAAACTGGATAGTCGCATTGTGGAAACCGTACGCGGTGGCGGTTACCGGTTAGGCGCGCCGCTATGATGGCACGCTCATTACGTTCCCGGGTGCTGTGGCTGGTGGCGCTCAGCTTGCTGAGTGTCTGGTTGCTGTTGGCATTGTGGTTACACAATACCGTCAAGCAGCATCTGGGAACGGCACTGGATCAACGTCTGGCAGCGTCGGCACGCATGGTCGCTTCCATGGCCAATGCCAGTGCACCGGTGTTATCCGGTAACCCTGGGTTGCAGGCCGCGGTGAATAGCGGGTTATTTTGTCAGGTGATGAATGTACGGGGCGAAATTTTGGCACGCTCCGGTGGAGCCCCAACGGCTCACCTTGCCAGTGCTCAGGACGGCTTTACGGAACGATCCCTGGAGGGTGAGCGCTGGCGCGTGTATACCGTCAGCGAAGGGCAAATACGGGTGGCGACAGCGGAACCCATGGCGGTGCGTGAATCCCTGTTGTCGACCCTAGCCTGGGCGTTGCTGGTAGGCCTGTTGCTGGCACTATTGGGCGCCTGGTTGGCGGTGCGCTGGGCTGTGAGCCGTGGCTTGGCACCCTTGGATGCGATGCGCAAGGAATTTGAGTCACGGCCCGTGCAGACAAAATCCGGGGTGGCGTCCAGCGCGGCGGGGATAACTGAACTGATGCCATTGGTAACCGCGCTGGATGGTTGGGCCGACCAGGCCCGGCAGGCATTGTTGCGCGAACGCCGCCTAACCGATGATCTAGCCCATGAGCTGCGTACGCCGCTGGCAGCACTGAAAACCCAGTTACAAGTTGCCCGCTTAAAAATGGCTCCAGATGCACCAGCCATGATGGCATTGACGGCAGCGGAGAACGCCAGTTCAAGGATGGCGGATAACCTGCAACAGTTGCTGGCCTTGGCCCGCCTAGACGGACTACCACAGAGTCGGCCGCGCCTAGTGAGAAAGGTGATCGATGAAAGTTTGGCCCAGCTGGCCGGACACCCGCAGCGGCAAGCCGTGCAGCGTGATGACCAAGCGTGTGCCGGGATAACACTGGCAGCCCCCTCCCTGGCCAGCCTGGCATTACGCAACTTGCTGGAGAATGCGTTGCGTTACACACCAAAGGGCAAGGAAGTGTGGATTCGCGTAGTGGCGAATACCCGTGAGCTGCACATCCATGTGGAGGACCAAGGTCCAGGAATCAGTGACAATCAAGCGGTGGTTTGCGCGCGGGGCCACCGCGGGGACCGAGGGCAAACGGGTCTAGGCCTAGCCATTGTAGCCACCGTGATGGCCCGCAGCGGCGGGCAGCTTACTCTGCACAATCGCGCGGGCGGGGGGCTTTGTGCCACCTTGAGTTGGCCGCTTACGGATACTGCTTGAACATTTCCTCTACCGCTTTTTGAATATACGTATTGCGACGCTCACTGCTCATCTCATCATGCATTTTGTCACGGCTGGTTGCCTGCCACACTACATTGCGGTTCTGAGGATCAATCAACTGCACTACCAGCTTGTATTCGTCGCTAATCTCGCCTTCTGTGGGAGTGGAGGCTCCCAACCCCACATTGTTACGGGTAAAACCAAACCCAAATTGAACGGAGGAACCATCAAAGCGCTGCTCACGCTTGAAAAAGTATTTCACCTGCACATCCGCTTGGTCTGCATCGACCTCGGTCATTCCCTCCGCCGCCAGCGCTTTTTCCAGCGCAGCCAGAGTGCGTTGATCATCCAGCTCGCGGGGACCGTCTTCAGCCTGGGAAACAAAGGCGTAAGTCTGGTATTGGGCAAGATTCGCGTCCGGCTGGCTGTCGATTACCACCGGGCTAACGCAGGCACTGAGCAACAAGGCTGAGGCCAGCACCAGAAATCTCGGAATCATTAAACGTTGCATGGCAGTCTCCTCACGTTTGGCGTGTGCGCCCTATTTTACGCTTTGCGCGTCATTAGCGGGTGAGCGAGCCGAAACCGTCACCCCCGGACAAGGCAAGGCAGCAGCATCTCGAATCCGCTCCCCAAGATAACGGGCGGCTTGGCCTGCGTATTGGCCATCAGCATAAATCAGGTACAAGTCCATCATGCGCTCTACTCCTTCATCCAAGGCCAGAACCTTCAGGGCGCCGGTCTCAAGGCCGTCACCCATTTCAGATTCCGGCACCCAAGCAAAGCCCAGCCCGCGACGAATTGCTGCCATTCGAGTGGAGGCATGAGATACGGTCCAGCGCTGCTCTGCGCCGAGCCAACCGGAATCAATACGTCGGCTGCCGGAATCACGAACCACGATCTGGCGGTGGTGGCGAAGATCTTCATGGGTCAGCTCCTTAGCCTGGGCCAATGGATGATCGGCAGCTGCCACGGCCAGAAAACGTACCCGCATCAGGGGGTCGCCAAAAAAACCTGGTGGCACACGTCCGCCTACTACCACATCGGCCTCCTTGCGCAGCAGCGCTTCATCAGAGCCGGACAGGATAGTCTCACTGTATTCAACCCGTGTCAGAGGGCTGTGCTGAGCGAAAGCATCCAGCGCGGACAACATACAATGCTGGGGAAATAACCCGTCGGCCGTTACCCGTACCAGCGGCTCCCAACCCTGACTGAGCTGAATGGCCGCGCTTTCTAGGCGGTTAGCTTCCTCCACCAGCACTTTGGCTTGGCGGTACAGCATTTGTCCGGTTTCAGTGAGCTTGGCGCGTCGCCCTTCCAGAGTGAAGGCGCGCACTCCCAGCTCGGTTTCTATCTTTTGCACCGCATAGCTAATCGCCGACTGGCTCTTATTCAGGGCCTCAGCAGCGCTGGCATAGCCTCCCTCATCCACCACAGCCAGCAACGCCTGCCACTGATCCAGTGTAATTTTGGCTGACATATCGAAATTCCTGAGATAAATGTGCAGGTTTATCCCGTTTTATATCGTATTTACTGAAACCACAATAGATCCATAGAAACAATCCTGTCGCCCACCTGGGCCGGCCACACAATAAATGGAGTTGGGGTTATGAACATTCTGGTGATCAAAAGCAGCGTCTTTGGTGATAACGGTAATTCCTCCGCACTGGTTAATGCGCAGGTAGATGCGCTGAAAGCCAAACATCCGCAAGCTACGGTGCGCGTACGAGACCTGTCTACAGATCCCATTCCTCACCTAGACGGTAATCGCGTTAGCGCCTTTTTCACCTCGGCAACGCAGCGCACCGACGAACAGCAAGCGATCGACGCGTTTTCCTTGGCCCTGATTGATGAGATCAAGGCGGCAGACCATATTGTGCTGGGCCTTCCCATGTACAACTTCGGCATTCCCAGCCAGTTGAAGAGTTGGATTGATCACGTAGCCCGTGCCGGAATCACCTTTCGTTATACCGAAAAGGGGCCACAGGGTTTGCTGGAAAACAAACCTGTAACGGTACTAGCAGCCAGAGGGGGTATCTATGCCGGCACCAGCAACGATACGGTCACTCCATATATCAAATTGTTCTTCGGTTTTATCGGCATCACCGATGTGGAGTTTGTATTCGCCGAAGGGTTGAACATGGGCGACGACGTCAAAGAAAAAGCGTTAGCTGTGGCGCGTTCTGAACTACTAGCAAGCACTTGAGGTAAGACAAAAGCACATTTACGTAGAGAGAGAGCATCATGGGATTGTTAGTCGACGGAAGATGGCAAGATAAGTGGTACGACACCCAAAGTACCGGTGGTCGTTTCGAGCGCTCTCAGAGTCAGTTTCGTAACTGGATCAGCGCCGATGGCAGCGCAGGCCCCAGTGGTGAGGGCGGCTTTCAGGCGCAAAGCGGTCGCTACCATCTTTATGTCTCCTATGCCTGCCCGTGGGCCCACCGCACGCTGCTTATGCGCACGCTGAAAGGTTTGCAGCAACATATTAGTGTGTCTGTGGTTCATCCGCTCATGCTGGAGAGCGGTTGGGAACTACGGGATGACTTTGACGGGGCCACTGGAGATTCATTGTATGGTTTCAAAAAGCTGTATGAGTTGTACCTCAAGGCCGATCACAATTATACCGGTCGGGTGACCGTACCCGTACTCTGGGATACACAACAGGAAACCATCGTCAGCAATGAATCCGCCGATATTATCCGCATGCTTAACAGCAGTTTTGATGAGCTCGGCGTTACCGCGGGCGATTACTACCCTGAAGCATTACAAGCAGATATCGAAACGATCAACGAAGGCATTTATCACGACGTTAACAACGGCGTATACAAGGCCGGTTTCGCTACCCGTCAGGACGCCTACGACGATGCGGTAGAGGCCTTATTCAAGCGACTCGATGTATTAGAGGAGCGGTTGAGCAAACAGCGTTACCTGGTAGGCAATACCTTAACAGAAGCAGATATTCGGCTGTGGACCACCCTGGTTCGCTTTGACCCGGTGTATGTCACGCACTTCAAGTGCGACCGGCAACGGATCAGCGATTATCCAAATTTACAGGGCTTACTAAAAGACATTTATCAGCTTCCCGGCGTGGCCGAAACGGTGAACTTAGCACATATTCGTCACCACTATTTTCGCAGCCACCCGACTATCAACCCCCATGGGATTATTTCCATCGGCCCGCAGCTGGACTGGAACTCGCCACACGGCCGCGAGCCGTTGGGAAAGCGAGAGATTGTCCACGTCTAAAACCGGCGGGACGAAGGTGATGTTTTGGCGAAATGTCGGCTTCTGCCATTAAGTTTAGGAGGTTCTTATGGAACGCAGCATTCTTAATACGTTTCGCGCAATGGATACATCCGATGGTGCTGGCGTTAAGCTGAAGCGCGCACTGGGATATACCCCTCTCATGCGTTTGGACCCGTTTCTGATGCTCGATGCGTTTTCCTCCGACAATCCCGACGATTATATTGCCGGCTTTCCGCCGCATCCGCATCGGGGATTTGAAACGGTGACCTATTTGGTGGAAGGCCATATGCGTCACCGAGATCACCTAGGAAACGAAGGGGATCTCAAACAGGGTGGCGTGCAATGGATGACCGCTGGAAGCGGTATTATCCATGAAGAAATGCCACAACAGGAAAACGGTTTGTTACGCGGTTTTCAACTGTGGATTAACTTGCCCGCAGCGGAAAAAATGAAGCCGGCAACGTATCGAGATATTGCTGATACAGAGATGCCGCGGTTGGATCTGGCCAGTGGTGGGCAGATCAAAGCCATTGCCGGTGAAGTGACGATTGCCGAGCAAACGCTCAGTGCTCCGATGAAAGGCGGCCAAACCAACCCGTTATATCTAGATGTGGTACTACGCCCGAGAGAAAACCTTACCGTGCCACTGGCGCGGGGCCATAACGCCTTTGTGTATCTGTTCGAAGGTCGCATAGAGGTGAGCGGAGAGACCGTGGAAACCCATCATCTAGCCACCTTGACCGATGGTGATAATGTAAAGCTAGTAGCAAGAAAAAGGGGGGCGCGTCTGTTATTGCTGTCAGGCAAGCCGCTGGGGGAGCCGATAGTGCAATATGGCCCCTTCGTGATGAACACTCAAAGTGAAATTAATCAAACCCTGCGGGATTACCGTGATGGAACGCTGACAGCACAGTCGTCGTTGTTATAGCGATGCGATTATGACAATAACCGGTCACCTTAGTGAACAACTCTATAATCGAAGCCTTATAAGAGTGCCACAGCGCATAGTTATTCACTTCTAGAGGCCGATGTCCAGTGAGTGATAGGCGCAGCCCTCACCCACTGGTAATAACGCTGTCACACTTTCGGACCACGCCCTTTCAGCGCATTGACGACCAGGCTAATGACCAGCAGTGCCAGAAAGATAAAGAAAATAATTTTGGCAATGGATGCCGCGCCGGAAGCGATACCACCAAAGCCGAGTACGCCAGCAATAATTGCTACGACAAGAAATGTGAGAGCCCATCCAAGCATAATTGATACCTCATCCATGGTTGGTGTGTTGTACGACCTTTCACTTTCACCGTATCAAACTGAGCACTGGCTTGGCTCATAACCACTCAGACATTTAATCTTCTTTGACATTTTAATCGTTATAGCCCGAATGCTCATCAACACATTTATTATAGGAATGGATGAAAAGCCCCCCGAAGATCATTGAGCAGCATGACCGCTATGCGTTTGCATAAGCTAATAATGAACCGTTGTGCCGGCAAGCTATGGTAGCTTGAGCAAGTAAACGCCACCTACCGATAATGATGACCGGCTGGGACCTGAAATAAATGAGGGTTGAAAATCATTTCATCGTCCTTACCGTCATCTTATCCGACCAATCACATATTGGTCTTTAATTTACATAGGAGAAACAAGAAACCTTAGCGCAAGGTAAATGCTGATTTCTGAAAGAATGACGGAGGTGATTTGATGTCAGCGCAGAACCTAACTTGCCCTGCATCGATACAAACCGATCCTTATCCCACCCGGTTACATCAACACCCGGACCAACCTTGGTACAAGCGTCAGGAGCATACGGTGAAAGGCCGCCATCTTCCTGGGCCGCTTTCCCAATCACAACTTGATAACTTTGAGCAGAACGGCTTTCTGTTCGAACGCGGTTTTTTGCACAGCGATGAAGTGAACGCGCTTTCTAACGCCATGAGCGAGCTTCTCAATCGTAATGACTATCGAAATCGCTCTTTCACAATTACCGAACCTGACAGCCAGGAGATTCGTTCTGTCTTTGCGGTACACTTTTTACATCGCGCTTTCCAAAGACTGGCCCGTGACCCACGCCTAACCGATCGGGTGAAGCAGATATTGGGAGGTGAACATTATATTCACCAATCACGCATTAACTATAAGCCAGGGTTCAAAGGTAAAGGCTTTAATTGGCATTCTGACTTTGAAACTTGGCACGCCGAGGACGGCATGCCAGCCATGCACGCGGTAAGTGCCTCAATCATTCTTACTGATAACCACACGTTCAATGGCCCACTAATGCTGATTCCCAGATCCCATCAGCATTTCATTCCCTGCATAGGAGAAACGCCAGACGAACATCACAAACAGTCGCTGAAGAAGCAGCAAATTGGTGTGCCGCCAGAAGATGCCCTGAGCGCAATGATCAATAGAAACGGCATTGAGGCGCCCACGGGCCCCGCGGGCAGCCTGCTGTTGTTCGACTGTAATACGCTGCATGGTTCTAATGCCAATATGGCACCGGATCCACGTAGCAATGTCTTCTTCGTATTCAACCGGCAGGACAATGCCTGCCAGGCTCCGTATGCGGCAAAGAAACCTCGGCCAAGTTTTCTATGCCACACACCAAATCAACTATGGCAGCCCAACGATCATTAAAAAACGCTGGCTGTGGGAGCTCTGCGGCCCATAGCCAGTCAGTCGTTTTTATGCTGAAAAAAAGCTTGGATACTGGAAAAGTCCTTATCTGAGTAGCCGTGATTACCATGAGCGGCATATAGGCTTTTCGCCAAGTTACCCATGGGCGTGGCGGACTGGCTGCTGAGACCGGCTTGTAATGCCAAACCCAGATCTTTGTTCATAAGCTTTACCGCGAAACCGCCTTCATAATTTTTCGACGACGGCACATTTTCCATCACCCCGGGCCAGGGGTTGTACTTATCCAGTGACCAGTTATCACCAGAGCTGGCTTTCATAATATCGGATAACACCGCTGGATCGAGCCCATGATCCACGCCCATTTGTAGCGCTTCTGCGGTACCGATCATATGGATGGCCAGCAACATATTATTGCAGATTTTTGCTAACTGACCTGCGCCATTATCGCCGGCACGAAATACCTGTGCACCCATGCATTCTAGAACCGGACGAGCACGATCCACCGCCGCTTGCGGCCCACCGCAGATAAAGGTCAACGTCCCGGCCTTGGCTCCACCCACACCGCCAGATACAGGCGCATCAATCATCACCCTGCCTTGCTCTTTGGCTATGCTTGCCACGTCACGGGCAGTATCCGCATCGATGGTGGAACAGTCGATAATCAGTGCGCTTTCATCAATCTGTTGCAGTACGCCATCGTCGCCCAGGTAAAGTCCGCGCACGGCACCGGCAGAGGGCAGCATGCTGACAACAACCTCCGCTCCCTGCACCGCTTGCGCTGCACTACTGGCCGCTTGCGCACCTTCTTTCACGGCACCGTTGAGCAGCTCTGGAACCAGATCAAAGACAGTGACCTGATGACCAGCCTTAATCAGGTTGGCCGCCATGGGCCCACCCATATGGCCAACACCAAAGAATGCGACTTTCATTGTTATCTCTCCCTTGTTTTGTTGCAGTGGTAAGAGCGTCGCTTGAGCCGCAAAGAAACTAACCCCGCTTTCACCAGCTGGCTCGCAGCTGGAGAGTCACTCTTACGGTGATTGATTACTTAAAGAAACGACAAATCTTTTAGCACATTGCGCGCAATAATCACGCGCATGATTTCATTGGTGCCTTCCAGAATCTGATGCACCCGCGCATCACGCAGGTAGCGCTCCAACGGATACTCAGTGATATAGCCGTACCCCCCGTGCAGTTGCAACGCGTGGTTGCAGACGTTGAAACACAGATCCGTAGCCATCCGCTTGGCCATGGCGCACAGCATGCTCTTATCGCTGTGGTTTTGATCCAGTTTCCAGGCAGCCAGGCGTACCATCTGCTGTGCCGCTACCAGTTCCGTTGCCATGTCTGCCAGGGTGAATTGCACCGTCTGAAAATCGCTAATGGCCTGACCAAATTGTTTACGTTCCTGCACATATTGCTGCGCCTGATGTAGCGCTGCCTGAGCGGCACCTAGTGAACAGCTGGCAATATTGATGCGGCCACCATCCAACCCGCCCATGGCAATCTTGAAGCCCTGCCCTTCTTCACCGATCAGGCACTCCGCCGGGATTCGCACATCCTCCAGGATGACCGCTCGGGTGGGCTGACTTTTCCAGCCCATCTTGGCCTCGTTGCGGCCATAGCTAACCCCTGGCGCATCTGCGGGCACAGCAAAACAGGAAACTCCGCCAGCACCAGGGCCACCCGTGCGCGCCATCAATACCAGCACATCGGTATCTCCAGCGCCGGAAATAAAGGCCTTGGCACCATTCAATACATAGTCGCCGTTATCCTTTTTTGCCGTAGTCGAAAGTCCCGCAGCGTCCGAACCTGCATTCGGTTCAGTGAGGCAATAGGAAGCCAGCTTTTCGCCACTCATTAGGGCTTCGGCCCAGCGCGACCGTGTCGCATCGTTACCGAAGCGGGTCAACATCCAGGTAGCCATGTTATGAATGGTGATAAAGGCCGTAGTCGAAGTACACCCTTGTGACAATTGTTCGAAAATCAATGCAGCATCGAGACGGGACAAACCCATGCCACCATGCTCTTCATCACAATAGAGAGCGCAAAAACCTAACTCTCCCGCTTTACGAATGGCGTCCTTTGGAAAATAGCTTTTTGCATCCCATTCGGCGGCATAGGGAGAGAATTCTTTTTCAGAAAATTGTCTCGCCGTTTCGCGGAACGCTTGCTGCTCTTCAGTAAAAGAAAAATCCACAGTTTTTCTCGCCGTTATTTTCTATAACTCATACTCAACACGTTAGTTGAGCGTTCAATAACACGGGCGTTTTTCAGAAAACAATTTTTCATTAGAAATCTTCATTACGTTTTCAAATAAACGCCCGATATTTTCAATCTTTTACTTCAAGTTGATGCTCATATTGGGTCCCGCCGCAACCGGGATATCGGAGTCAAACCAGCGGCTAGTAACCGTCTTGGTTTCCGTATAAAAACGCACGCCTTGCTTGCCATAAGCGTGTTGATCACCATAGAAAGAGCCCTTCCATCCCGTGAAGCTGAAGAAGGGCAGCGGCACAGGAATCGGCACATTGATACCCACTTGCCCGACTTCTACTTGGTGCTGATATTTACGTGCCGCAGCGCCGTTGGCGGTAAAAATAGAAGTACCATTGCCATAGGGACTGCTGTTAACCAGCTCCAAGGCTTCTTCTAGTGAGTCCACACAAACGCAGCACAACACCGGGCCAAAAATTTCCTCGCGGTAAATTGCCATGTCGGTAGTCACATCGGTGAATAACGTTGGGCCAACCCAGTTACCGTCTGGCAGACCTTCCACGGTGCAATCTGATCCATCCAGCAAACAGGTAGCGCCTTCTTTTTTGCCCTGTTCAATCATGCTCAGCACTCGCTGTTTGGCGGCCGGGCTGATCTGCGGGCCATAGGCCGCTTCCGGGTCATTCCATGCCCCCGGACGAATTTGAGCAAACTGGCTGGCCAGCTCATCGATCCAGGCTTTTGAATCGCCCACGAACACCGCCACACTGATCGCCATGCAGCGCTGACCCGCAGCCCCACAAGAAGAACCCACCAGGCTACTAACAACCTGTTCCTTGTTGGCATCCGGCATGATCACCATGTGATTTTTAGCGCCGGCGAAGCACTGCGCGCGCTTCATGTTGTCGGTTGCGGTGCGGTACACGTGCTGCCCCACCGGCACGGAACCCACGAACGATACCGCTTTAATATCAGGATGCCTAAGCAACGTATCGACCTGCTCCTTACCGCCGTGCACCACCTGTAACAAGCCTGGCGCTGCGCCAGCCTCTTGAAATAACTCTGCCAGTCGATTCGGCGTCATCGGATCTTGCTCGGAAGGCTTGAGCACAAAGGTATTACCGGCGGCGATGGCCAGTGGGAACATCCATAGGGGAATCATGGCCGGGAAGTTGAACGGGGTAATCCCCGCGCATACTCCCAAAGGCTGGGTCCAGGAGTGGGTATCGATGCTACGCGCCACGTTCTCCACGGTTTCGCCCATCATCAGCGACGCGATGTTAGCGGCCTGTTCTGCCACCTCGATGCCACGCCAAACGTCGCCCTTGGCATCCTCAAAGGTTTTGCCGGTTTCCTGGCTGAGAATCTCGGCAATCTCATCGTGATGTTCTTTCAGCAGCGCCTGATAGCGCAGCATCAAGCGCGCTCGCTCCGACACCGGCACCTCTTTCCAGGTTTGGAAGGCCGCCTTGCCCGCCGCAATGGCCTGCTCCATTTCCTCAGCGGTGGCCGCCGGGGCTTCGCACAGCGTCTGCTGGGTGGCCGGGTTGGTTACCGCAATCCACTGGTCAGTTTGGCTGGCAACAAATTCGCCATTAATCAGCAAAGGTAATTGGTGGGCCATCGGGGGTCTCCATTCTTTTCGGGGTCCAGGTTATCGGGCTCAGAGCTGGGGGCGCCAGCGTGAAGCATGTCTGCGTTAAAGCATGATTCCAGTTTTAGCACAGCTAGTCTGTCATGCAGATAGCCACATTTGACTAGAGATAGACTATATTGCTGTTTATGGAAATCGTAGAACAACCTACTACCAAAACTTCTCACTGGCCATTACCTGCCAGAGGACAGCGTACGGTCATTCCGCCTTCGGTGCTTTCCAGCGTCCGCGATCATCCGCTTTGTTCCGGCTGTATGCCCCACGGGGTGGGCTTTTATCCCCAGGCCAGCGGGCATCGAATGGAACGCCAGCGACCCGCAGATAATCTACTAATTTATTGTGTGTCCGGTGCTGGAGAACTGGCTTACGGGGGCCAAAGCCAACCTGTTGAGGCCGGTGATCTATTGCTGTTACCCGCGGGCTTGGCTCACCGTTACCACGCCAATCCACAGCAACCCTGGAGTATTTACTGGGTGCACCTGGGTGGGCATGAGGTTCAACGGTATTTCGACGAGATTGCCGGCCAACCTGACGGAGGCATTCGCAGGGTTAGGGTCGGCGTACATTCACGTCTAGCGGAAGATTTTCAAGCGTTGATGGCGGCTGCCACCAACGCGCAACCCGAGCATCTGGTTTATGCGGCCAATCTGTTGCGTAGCCTGCTTGCCTACGCCTCCTTGATGCGCCGCCAGCACCAGGTCCGCCATGCCACTTTAGATGTAACCCGAGTAAACAGTTATCTGCAAACGGCGATCGACCGGCGACTCAGCCTAGACGACTTAATTACCGCCACTAGCGATTTGTCCCGTTACCATTTTATTCGCGAGTACAAACGCCAGACTGGACAAACCCCCATGCAGGCATTCCAGCGCATTAAAGTCAGCCACGCCTGCTATCTTCTTGATATCAGCGACGATAGCGTAGCGACTATTGCTCTGCAGCTGGGCCATGACGATCCTTATTATTTTTCTCGTCTTTTCAAAAAAATGATGGGTATTTCTCCGCAGAAATACCGCAAAGAAAGGGGAAAAAATTAATTCAAAATTTTCGAAACTATGGTCGACTTATCCAACTCATAGTTAATACCTTTGGGTTGCTTTCACACTGAAATACATAGGCACAACCGCTATTACCAAACCAAAAGGGAAGGGTGTCTGCGGAGTCCAGCTGAAAAATAAATTTCATCGGTTTTTCGCAACAGGAACACAGTGGGTAACTTACCTCGCTTACCCAGTTAGGCCAACCGAGAAACTTGTCACCCGGACGCGGAGTAGGGCGGTGAGCTTGAAGTAAGGCGAGCATAGCTTCCGGAACATCATCATTAATCGCAGTCATTTCCTGCCGGTCGGGAAAATCCGTCATGCACTGCCAGCCAGTCAATGCTTGCTCAACAAACGCATCGGGAATGGCTTGCGGTAGGGCATCAAAACCATCGGCTTGCTGGCGGGGAATGACTCGCACCAACGTGACATCAGAGAATGGCAGGTGCGCATGCCCCAGTACCTCGCAATCTTCCTCCCCGTTAGTACAGTAAAACAGCTGCAACACACCATCACCGAATGCGCTGCGGGCCTCGACCGGCAAATCCAGCGAATCAAGCTGCACAAACAACTGCATAGGCTGGTGGCAGTGGCCGCAGCATGGCCAAGCTTCGTCCTTTTTCAGCAGCGGCAGGCCGCCAAATTTGGAGCGCGCACCTGGCACCGCCGGCCCCACTCGAGGGCGCCAGGCGGGACGGGACAAAATAGCCAATTTGTGTTTGATTTCTTCGGGTAACATGACACGCCCTCGTATGATCGTATCATGCTCACCTCCACCCAATGTTGACGCAATGAATGAACTTCACTTACCCGCTATCAGGGCGATTTTACCGACTCAGCGGCGTGCAATTATCTGCCTTTGCTCTGTTTTCTACCCTTTATCTGCTCCGTTCAAGAGGGATTCAGGGTCAGCGTAGCGGTCATGCCAGCGGCCAGCACCGTGTTTTCGGGCAGGCTATCAGCATCAATCGACACCCTTACTGGCACTCGTTGGGCCAGCCGCACCCAGTTAAAGGTAGGATTCACATCCGCCAGTAGATCGGCACCGGTGGGGTTATCCCGATCAGCGATTCCGTGGGCGATACTATGCACCTTGCCATTGGCACGGATGCCACTAAGCAGGCGCACCTGCACCGGATCCCCCACATGCACATTCGGCAGTTTAGTTTCCTTGAAATAGCCGTATACCCAGAAATCGTGTCTATCAATCAACGCCATACGGGCCTGTCCGGCATGGGCGTAGTCGCCCGGATACAACGCTAGGTTAGTGACGTAACCGTCCACCGGAGCACGCACTTCTGTACGCTCCAGGTTCAGTTGCGCCAACGCCAACGCCGCATTGGCCTGCTGAAGCCGAGCCAATAACTGCTGCTGACCGGCCGTTGCCCGCTGATGGCTGGCTTGGGCAGCCTGCAATTGGGCCTCGGCGGCCTCAGCACTGCTGTGAGCGTTGTCGCGTACTTCCCTGGAAACCGCCTGGGCAATCCGGTCACGGCGACGGGATTCCGCCTGACGCATGGCAAACTCCGCCCGCGCTTTAGCGGCACTGGCTTGAGCGGCACGAATATCAGCACCGGCTGCCCGCGCTGCGGCCTCAGCGGCCTGCTGATCCGCTTGCGCTTGCAGCAAGGCATTCTGGTAACGGCTACGGTCGATCACGAACAACAAATCACCCCGCTGCACGGCCTGGTTATCCGCCACCGGCACTTCCGTCACTAGGCCCGATACATCCGGCGCTACCTGCACCACCCGTGCCCGCACCCGGCCATCGCGGGTCCAGGGGGAATACATATAGTGCTGCCACAAGGCCCAAGCCAACAGGGAGGCCAACGCCACTGTCAGCAGCGTTACCGAAGCCCGGATCAGGGATTGGGTTTTCATTGTTTTCACTCCTTTACTGCATGGCCAGCAAACCTAGGCCACCAAAACAGCAGAAAAATACAGCCACCCGGAACAGGGGCGGATGCCAGACATAGCGGTACAGCCCATAGCGACCGCCTACCCAGTCCACCGCCCACTGCAGCAGCAAGCTAATCACGAACACCAGCAACAGGCTGGGCACTAACGCATCCAACAGCGCAATTTCACGGGGCATCCGTCGCCGCCTCCTGATATGAAGATAAATAAGGGGATAAAGGCGCAGCCAACACCGACTCGGTATCCAGCAAAGCCAAGCGCAATAGATGGAGCTGACGCAGGGCAGGGCGGTCAGACACCGCCGCCATGGCCGTATCCAGCGCCCGCAATGCCCGCTGACGGGCGCTTTCTTGCTTGCCCTCATCACTGCGATACAGCGCCGCAAACGCCTCCAGCACCGCGCCAACCACGCCCTGCTGAGTGTCCGGCAGCGAGGCCTGCAAACGACGTAATTCCACCACCGCCCGGCCGGTTTCATGTACCGACAATGCCCAGGCCAGCCAGTCACGGGCTCGCGGGCCGGCATGCACCATAATCTGCATGAACAGGTCCCGGGTGGCACTTTCAACGCGGTCTCGCAGCCCTGGCAACGGTAACTCACAGGCACGGGCAACCTGAGAGCGCAGCTGGCGCAACAGGCGGTTACGTAACCAACGGTTGCTGGAGGCATTGCCAAACAAACTGAATGCCACCGCCACCGCCAGCACCCCAACAATTTGGCTAATGCCTTCGTTGACCACATACACAGGATCAAAGGTCATCGGGCTATGCAGATTCAACAGGTAAATAAAACTGAGCACGAAGCCGGTCCCGTAGCCCGCCAACGTCGGGCGGGTCGTCAGGTACAACCCGATGAGCAGAAACGGCAATGTTCCCGCCACCATCAACACAAAGCCATCCATGTGAGTGAGCACCATAAACTGGCAGAGGAAGGCCAGCGGCATGCCGGTGGCGAAGCCCAGAGTAATCTGTCGCACTACCGCCGATGGATTTGGCGCACTGGCAAACATGCCAGTGAAAATAGTCGCCAACATCATGGCACTACCGCCATGCACCCAGCCGGACATAATCCAGAAACTGCCCATCACCAACATTGTGACCGTGGCGCGGACGCCGCACATCAGCGCGCCGAGGTGGTCATTTCCGTGCTGAAACACCACCTCTTTCTGAGCGGCCGTGGGCACGCCGGGGCGGCGCAATAGCGCATAGGCCTGCACATAGGCCTGCAGCTCTTGTAGGCAACGGCTAAGCAACTCTGCTCCGGTATCAAAATCCAGCTGTTCGCGGGGTGAAGTGAGGCCCTGCCGCTGCTCACTGATTTTGCCGGGCAATTCCCGCTCAGCCTTCTGCAGCGCTTGCGATAACCGCGCTGCGGCAGCCGGATCTGGTTCGCAATCATCCTCTAGGGCCGTCGCGGCAAACTCGCATAACTGCATCAATCGTTGGCGGGTATCGTGATGATGGGGTGCATGCATACGGTTCATCAGGTGGTGCAGGGTCTGATAGCTGGTGGAGACCTCCATAAAGCGCTGATTAAGCTGACGTAGCCGCGGACTGTGTGCTCGCACCCCGGCATCTTCGAACACCACGGAACTGCGTAGGTTTTCCACCTGAATGGTCTCACCGACAAAACGCATATGGGCGTTTTCCAGAGCATCCCGGCCCAACACGCCGCCTAAACTGCCGCGCACAAAAGCCAGAAATCCGCTGTATTGTCCAGATAATTGCTGACGCAGCGCCATGCGTAACCGCTGGGGGAACAGCACATCGCCCACCAGCCCAGCCACCAGGATGCCCAGCATCACTTCACTGACCCGCATTACCGCCGAATCGAATAACGCCTGCGGATGTTGCACCACCGGTAACACCACAATGGCCACGGTATAGCCGGACAACACAAACCCGTAGGACATAAAGTTGCGATACAGGGAGGCCCCCGCCGCACACAGGCCAATCCACAGGGCCATACCCACCAACAACAGTTCACGCTGCTGGGGGAACAGCCCCACCAGCGCAATGGCCGCGCCACAACCGACCAAGGTGCCCACCGCGCGATAGAAACTCTTTGCCAGCACCATGCCACTGGCCGGGTGCATCACCAGCGCCACCGTCAACATAGTAGTGGCCGGCTGCTGCAAATCTAGCCGCATAGCCAACCCGCCGCCCATAAAGATGGCCAGCAGCACTTTACCCACATACAGCCAATCCAGCCCGGCTTCGCGCAGCAGGCCAATCAGCAAAGGTTTAGAGAGCGCAGCTTGGTTCTCGGCCTTCATGACAACGCGCTCACAGATTCCGTTCGATCTGCTCGGCCACTCCCAGTAACCGCTTCAACAACGTTTCCAGTACCGCGATTTCTTGTGCATCAAATGCGGCCCCGTACTGGTTTAACAAGGACGCCATGGAGGGCAGAAACTGTTCTACCAACTTTTCTCCTTCCGTGGTCAGGGAAACCAGCACTCGGCGCCGGTCCTGAGGGTCCGCAAAACGAGCGATCCACCCCCGCTCGCAGAGAATATTGCACACTCGGGTCACGTTGGCAGACTTTTCCGCCGCCGCATCGCGCAGCTGGGTGACAGTCATCCCTTGTTGCTCGCAGCCGTACAGCATCATCAACACATTGTAGTCGGTATGATTAAGCCCATACTCGCGCAGCAACACATTGGCAGAGTCATGTACATGCTGGGATATGGCTTTCATCAATCGCACTAGCATGGCTGGTTCGCGAGGGTAGGCTGGGAAGCGCTTATGGGTCAGGCTAATGCGATTTTCAGTAGCGTCGAAGCGGGTCACGCGTTTTCCTAAATGGCCATGAACTCAGTTCATTTATTCTACAAATAAATAGTACACAAATGAACTATTTATTTGTAGAAACGTCCTCGCAATAGAGGACTTGCATCTACCCGATTGATTTAAAAGGGTTAATCTGTGGTCGTTTCATCCGTCGTCTGGAACGCTTGCAACTGCCACTGGGCAAACGCCTGCTGAGCCCACTCCAACTGTTCGATCAGCCGCTGGCGCTTACTGGGTTCAAAGCGGCGTTGAGCGAGCGCCTGCAAGCTCTTTTGCAGGCCATTACGATGGCTTCGTTCCATCTGCCCCAGCCAGTGGTCATCGGCACCGGTTACCACCAGCACATCACGGCCAGCATGGTTGCGCTGGCTCACTTGATACCAGTGCACCAACGCCCGGCCCAGCACCACATAAGCAAACTGTGGGTCTCTCAAGGGGCCGTAGACTGCTTCGCGGAAACCGCCGCTAAGCGGGCCGAATTTTAGTTTGGTGAGTTTGCCGCTGTAGTAATAGCTCCCGGCGGCACCCAATAGCCCACCAATGAGTGCCCCGGCGCCCAGTGAATGGCCCAGCGCCATGGCATCGATTCCAGCGCCGCCCACGGCGCCAGCACCGAAGCCTGCCGCAGCCAGCTGATTCTTGCTGATGCCCCACAACTGCCGGGTGCGCTCACTGAAAAGATCGCCGCCTTCCGGGGTCACCAGCGTGTCCTCCTGACGCTGCAAGCGCCGGTGCTGGTACAGATCTTCCACCGCTCCTCGCAAACGCTGCTCGCGCTCGCGCTGCCAGGCCTGCCAGCGTTGCTGCAGCTTAGGCAGCAAGGGTTCGGCGCTCTCAAATTCCCCCAGCCGGGCGGTTTCCTGATGGCCGAGCATGCCAATTAACGCGTCGGCAATACATTCCAGCGCTTGGCTGTCGCGACCAAACTTGAGCGCTTGCAAATATTCCAGCGCCGCATCCAGCGGCTCACGCCAGTGTGGGGCTAACTGGCCAAAGCTGCGCAACAAGTCTAGGTGTTTTTCGAAGGGGGCACCCACCGCGTCGAAGCGACGCACAATCTGGAAATATTGCCCCAGTGCAGCCTCCCAAGCGGCGCTGTGATCGTCCGGGCCGATCTGATTGATCAGCGCCAAACTGGGCCGACCAGTCCAGCGCAGTATATTCATTTCCGCTTCATGCTCACGGTTATAGGGCACCGAGCCATCCACCACGTAGATGATACCCGCCCCCTCCACAATGGGCCGCAGCAATTCACATTCATCGTGATAGCGAGGATCATCACGGTGTTGTGTCACAAAAGCCGCGACCGTGTCTGGCCGGTCCGAGGCAGAAAGGCTGTGCCCCTGCAGCCAGGCCAACACCTTGCGGGGCCGCTGAAAGCCCGGGGTATCGATCAATTCATATAGCGTCACGTCATCCACTTTCATCGGATAACGGTGGCTATCGCGGGTGGTTCCCGGCTCCATAGCAATGGCAATGCTGTCGTTCTGAGCTAGGGTCGCCACTACACTGGATTTACCCTTATTGGGGTGGCCCACTACAGCAAAGCGTGGCTCGGCAATGCCAGTGCAGCGCCCATCGAGGTTCTCTGTTTTACCTTTATCGTCCATGGCGTTTTCAGCGTTATTGAGTATTGGCTGCCACTTAAACAGGCTGTTGAAAAGTGAAGAGCTGTCTGCGGCTATGACATCAGACCGGCGTCATTGGGCATCAGCGCGTGGAGCGCACAGCAGTAGCTGGCTGTCGCGCTGGCGATCCACAAAGCGTTGCCACTGCGCCAGCAACTGCGGGTCGGCCAACGCCGCACCCTCTTCATCGGCCAACGGCACCAGCGCCAGCAACGCCGTCACGCCTTGTTCTCGGGCATCAAAAATAAAGTCACTTAGCTCACCGGTAGGTGGCTCCCAACCACGGGCCACCAGAATCACCGGCTGCCCGGATTGACCTGCTTGCGCCAACACCCGAGCATCTTCCTCAAGGCTACTGTTGCCGCCGGCCCGTAACTGTAAGGGAGCCGGATCTGCCGACAGAGCGGCACGTAATAGCGAAGAGTTCATGCCCGCGCCGGCCCAATGAATCAGAGTGGCGCTGGCAGGAAGTGGTGACAGAAATATTTTGGCCGGAGCAGGGGCTATTTGCCCCTCATCATCGCCACGGGTGTCCACCCAAGGCGTGTCAAAACGATAATGCAACGGCTGCCAGCCAGGATGGGCACGCAAAGCGGCGTGTGCCTGCCAGCGTAATTGCAGTGTCGCCAGCATCAGCAATACCCAGCGAGGCAGCAGCACATAAACCAGCCACAGCATCAATACGAACGGCCACCAAGTGCCCAGTAAGGCTGGATTGCTCACCCCACTACTCTGTTGTAATCGGTAAAACTGAGAAGCTTCCACCAGCGCCTGCGATGGAACGGCCTCAGGCCACAGGGCTTGCCACGGCAGCGCCAGAATAGCGATCCACTGATGATAACCCGCGGCGGATGCTTGCAGAGTTGTACTCCAACCAAACGCTAGGTCTTGCACCAGCACCATCAACAGCAGCGTCAGCAGACCACTGAAGGCAAACGCCAACCCACCGGTATGGGCTACTCGAGCGGATAGCGCCGGGCGCAACGGTGCCAACGCACTGTCATCATCGCCCCTGGGGCCGAACAGGGCACGCCAGGGCTGCCAGCCAAACCAGGCCTGCACACTGGTGAACAAAGCCAGTAACCCTTGCAGACCGACCAATGCGACCAGCAGAGTCACATTGATCTGCCGACCCCCATCGTAATAGAGCAGCCCTAACATGAAGGCCACGCCGAGCATCGCCCCCAGGCCAGCAAACAACCAACGGGCCTGACGCCAGCGGCGTAGACGCGGATCGGCATCGCTGGCCACCTGCCGCTGCCCATTGAGGGCGTGCAACGAGTCCAGCCAAGCGGTTATGGTGAGCGGTTGCCGGTGTTCTTGTTGCTGCTGAGCAAAACGCCGGTCGCGACGATGCAGGAAGCCATGGTTCTGGTCCACATCGCGGCGATACTGGTCGTCAAAGTCCAGTAGCAAGGTTAAGGGATTTGCCAAGACGACCTCGGGTCAAACTGAATTAATAACGCGACGGCGCAGCAGGCGCCACTCCACCTTTGCCCGGAGTGGTAGGACTGGACACCGGCCCTGGCATATTCGGATCGCTTTTTTGCGAGGTGTATGCCACTCCATAGGTAGCACAGGCAACGCAGGCATTGGAATATTCACCCAGAATACCGCCTTGATAGTCATAACCAAATACTGGGCGATAGTCCTGTGTACACACTTGCGGTGGATCATCCGGGCAGGTGAGGGTGTCCTCCGGCAAACCCATGGGGTAATTGTTGTCGTACGAGGAACTACAACCTGCCAGAACCAAGGCTAGGCCCGTTACAGCCAGAACGACAGCTTTCATATTGCTCTCCTTGTCGCGCGCGTTACCACACACGTGAATGGGCTTTCTCAGAGCTCCAAGCATAGATAAAGTTCGCCTCGAGCGCAGCCTGCGTTTAAATGATCCCTGCGTTAAACTCGCGCAGTCCTTATTTTTCACTTGTTCGCGAGGCCTTTCATGCACCCCACCCATCGATCCATCGACTGGCGCCATACCCCAGCGGCCATCTGGCGCGGCCGTTCACAGACATTGCGTCCGGTTCCCCATCCGGACCCGGTACGATTGGACGACCTGCTCGGCATTGCCCCCCAAAAAGCCAAACTGGTGCAGAACACGGAACGATTTCTTGCCGGGCAACCTTGCAACCATGTGTTGCTGTGGGGCAGCCGCGGCACCGGCAAGTCCTCCATCGTCAAAGCCCTGCTCAATGAATATTCCCCACGCGGATTACGGGTAATCGAAGTGGACAAGGACGATCTGCACGACCTGCCGGATATCGTTGACGATATTCGTGACCGCAGTCAGCGGTTTATTATTTATTGCGATGACTTGTCTTTCGAAGATGGCGAAAACCAGTACAAACACCTGAAGAGCGTGCTGGAAGGGTCACTGGAATTGCCGCCGGAAAATGTGCGAATCTATGCCACCAGCAACCGACGCCACCTGCTGCCTGAATATATGAAAGACAACGAGCAAACCCAGGTCGTTAATCGAGAGTTGCACCATGGCGATGTGGTAGAAGAAAAAATCTCCCTGTCTGATCGGTTCGGTCTGGGACTGAGTTTTTACCCTATCAACGAAACCCAGTATTTTGACATCGTCGACCATCTGTTCGGCACGGTGCAAGACCGCGAACAACTGCACGTGCGAGCGCGGCGTTTTTCTATGGAAAAAGGCGTCCGCTCTGGCCGCACCGCCCGGCAGTTTTATAATCAGTTTGTTGGCGAATTTTAAACGCAGAAAACGTTAAATGTTGGAAGGGTAGGGGAGATACACGCTCTTCAACAGGCGATGGGTTGATCGAAAGGCCTTGCTCACGCGCACCGGAAACCGAAGCATGACAGCATAAGCTCATCCATTCACAACCCATTCTGGTGACGTGTCAGCTTTGTACTCCTGGATTCAAATCCCGGTGCCTCGGACAGCTAGTAAGATGATCATTCACCATACCCGTGGCCTGCATGAAAGCATAAACGATGGTGGGACCGACAAACCGGAAACCACGTTCTTTTAGATCTTTACTCATGGCTTGCGCCACCGCCGTGGTCGTGGGCACCTCTTGCAGGGTGCGGTAATGATTAATTTGCGACTTACCCTCCACAAAACCCCAGAGATACTGATCCAGGGTGAGGCCCTTGTCTCGCAAAGCCAGATAAGCCTGAGCATTGCCGATAGTAGCCGCCACTTTCAAACGATTGCGTATAATCCCCGAGTCCACCAATAAGTCAGCCACCTTGCGCTCGTCATAGCGGGCGATTTTCTCCGCATCGAAACCATCAAACACCCGCCGGTAATGCTCGCGTTTGCGCAGCACAGTAATCCAACTCAATCCGGCTTGAGCGCCTTCCAAGTTCAAGCACTCGAACAGGCTGCCTTCGTCATGGTTGGGCACCCCCCACTCATGGTCGTGATAATGCTGATAAAGCGGGTCATCTCCGCACCAGGGGCAACGCTCGTTCATTCTTTTTCCTCTCTCTTATCTGCCCGACATTGTCTGCTTGGCAGCAAGCCACCGCCACCGGTATCACCTATCGAGCCGGGCCGGTATACTTGGCGCCTTTCGCGGCCATCCCTCGCGACCATCTGGGACCGGAATACCTTTACCGAATAACAGGATTCACCATGGCGGAACAACCGCAAACGGATATTTTGACCTTTCAGGGCCTTATTCTTGCCCTGCAACAGTACTGGGCTGAACAGGGCTGTGTCGTTGTGCAGCCGCTGGATATGGAAGTAGGCGCGGGGACTTTCCACCCCTCCACTTTCCTGCGCGCCATTGGCCCGGAAAACTGGAACAGTGCCTATGTGCAGCCCTCCCGCCGACCCACCGATGGTCGCTACGGGGAAAACCCGAACCGGCTACAGCACTATTATCAGTTCCAGGTGGTGCTGAAGCCATCGCCAGACAATATTCAGGAGCTCTATCTGGGCTCGCTGCGTATGCTGGGCTTTGATCCACTGGTGCACGACATCCGTTTCGTAGAAGACAACTGGGAATCGCCCACGCTGGGCGCCTGGGGCCTGGGCTGGGAAGTGTGGCTGAACGGCATGGAAGTCACCCAGTTCACCTATTTTCAGCAAGTGGGCGGTATCGACTGTTATCCGGTCACCGGTGAAATTACCTATGGCCTGGAACGCTTGGCCATGTACATCCAAGGCGTGGATTCCGTCTACGACTTGGTGTGGTCAGATGGCCCCTTCGGCAAGGTAACCTACGGTGATGTGTTCCTGCAAAACGAAGTGGAAATGTCCACCTTCAACTTCGAACACGCCAATGTTGACGAGCTATTCAAGCAGTTCGACCTGTTTGAGGGCGAATCCTCCAAGCTGATTGACGCGGGCCTACCGCTGCCGGCCTACGAGTACGTTCTCAAAGCCTCCCATACCTTTAACCTGCTGGATGCCCGCAAGGCTATTTCTGTCACCGAGCGTCAGCGCTTTATCTTGCGTGTGCGCACACTGGCACGGGCGGTGGCCCAGGCCTACTTCGACAAGCGGCGTGCGCTGGGCTTCCCCATGGCGGATGACACCGTTCGCGAGGAAGTAATGGCAGAGCTGCAAAAGCAGGATGACAAGGCCGCCAAGCAGGCCCAGAAAGACGGCCAAAAGAAAAAGGGGAAGCAATAATGTCCCGGGATTTACTGATTGAATTGGGCACCGAAGAGCTGCCCCCGAAAGCGCTGGCCTCACTGAGTGCCGCGCTCACTGATGAATTTGTCCGCCAACTGGATGAAGCTGGCCTGAACCACGGTGCTGTAGAACGTTTTGCCGCCCCTCGCCGTCTGGCTTTGCTGGTGCGGGATCTGGATGAGAAACAGGCCGACCGCGATATCGAGCGCCAGGGCCCTGCGGTGCAGGCAGCCTTCGACAGCGACGGCAACCCAACCAAAGCCGCCCAAGGCTTTGCCGCCTCGCTGGGACTGACCGTAGACCAGCTCGGCCGCCAGGACACCGGCAAGGGTGAGCGCCTAGTGGCACAGATCACCGAGCAGGGCAAAAGCGCCGCCGAACTGATCCCCGCCTTTTTCACCCAGTCCATCCAGAAGCTGCCGATCCCCAAACGCATGCGTTGGGGCAAGCGCAAGGTGCAGTTTGTGCGCCCGGCCCATTGGCTGGTGGCGTTATTTGGTGACGAAGTCATTCCGTTTGAGCTGCTGGATCTGCAATCTGGCCGCACCAGCTATGGCCACCGCTTCCATGCTCCAGGCGCTATCGAACTGGCCTCTGCCAGCGAATATGCCCAGCGCATCGAAAACGACGGTCACGTTCTGGCAGATTTTGACCGCCGTAAGGCCATGATTAAAGAACAGACCTTGGCGGCCGGCAAAGAAGCCGGCGGGGTCGCCCAGATCAATCCAGACCTGCTCAACGAAGTCACCGCTCTTGTGGAATGGCCCGAGGCACTCATGGGTAGCTTTGATGATGACTTCCTGCGCGTTCCCCAGGAAGCCCTGATCAGTGCTATGGAAGAGCACCAGAAATATTTTTCGGTACTGGATAACGACGGCAAGCTGATGCCCCGCTTTATTACCATCAGCAATATCCAGTCCAAGGATCCGCAACAGGTGATCCACGGTAACGAGAAGGTCATCCGTCCGCGCTTGGCCGACGCCGCCTTCTTTTACGACAACGATTGTAAGCGCACTTTGGCACAGCACGCCGAAGGCTTGACCAATGTGGTATTCCAACAGCAGCTAGGCACCGTCGCCGAAAAGTGCGAACGCATTGGTGGCCTGGCCGCCGTGATCGCCGAGAACATCGGTGGCGACGTGGACAACGCTAAACTGGCCGGAAAGCTCAGCAAAGCCGACCTGAACAGCGAAATGGTCGGCGAATTCGACACGATGCAGGGCATCATGGGCTTCTATCTGGCCCAGCGGGAAGGTCAGCCGAAAGAGGTGGCTAACGCCTTGTATGAACAGTACCTGCCACGTTTCGCCGGCGACACCTTGCCGCAAAGCAAAACCGGCATGGCTGTTTCCTTGGCCGACAAAATCGATACCCTGGTGGGCATCTTCGGTATTGGCCAAAAACCCAGCGGGACCAAAGACCCCTATGCGCTACGTCGCGCTACCTTGGGCGTGCTGCGCATTATCATCGAACATGAACTGGCGCTTGACCTGCGTGAGCTACTGGATAAAGCAGCCGAACAATTGGGCGAGCGTATTGATACCGCCCAAGTGGATGATGCTTTTGAGTTCATCAAAGGCCGTTACCGCGCCATTTATCAGGAACAAGGCATCGCTACCCCGGTGATCTTGTCGGTGCTGGCCATCGACGATGCTTGCCGCAAGCCACTGGACTTCGACCGTCGGGTGAAAGCCGTGGCGGCCTTCCAACAACGTGACGAAGCGCAAGCACTAGCGGCTGCCAACAAGCGCGTCTCTAACATCCTTGCCAAGCTGGAAACCGCACCCGCCGAAGAAATCGATGGCGCCTTGCTGGAAGATGAAGCAGAAAAAACGTTGACCAATATGGTCGTGGCCGCATTCGAACAGACCTACGAACTGCTGGAAGCCGGCGACTACGCCAGCGTGCTGGAAATGCTTGCGCAACTGCGTGAGCCTGTAGACACCTTTTTTGACACCGTCATGGTGATGGCGGAAGACGAAGCTGTGCGTAATAACCGGTTAGCGTTGCTCGCCTTCCTGCGGGATCTGTTCCTGAATGTGGCGGATATCAGTTTGTTGCAGGAATAAAAGCCATACGCTAAAACCTAAATAAAGGCCGCTTAATCAGCGGCCTTTATTATAATAATCTGCCGTAGAAACATTACTGGCAGCGACGCTCTGCGGCAGAGGAAATAAATATTCGCTCATGAATAAGATCATTATTCTCGATCGTGACGGTGTCATCAACGAAGACTCCAATGCTTACATCAAAACGGTGGACGAGTGGATCCCCATCCCCGGCAGCATTGACGCCATTGCCCGCTTGAGCAAAGCAGGCTATATCGTAACAGTGGCGACGAACCAATCGGGTATCGCCCGCGGCTACTATGATGTAGCCACGTTAGAAGCCATGCATGAGCGACTTCGCACCTTAGTAGAAGAGCAGGGCGGCAAGCTCGGCAAGATCGTCTACTGCCCCCACGGTCCCGATGACGGCTGCACTTGCCGCAAACCGCTCCCCGGTCTTATCGATCAGATTGTTACCGAGTATGGCGATGTGGCCGGGGCTCCGCTGATTGGTGATAGCCTTAGGGATCTTGAAGCGGGAATCGCTCGCCATTGCCTACCGGTACTGGTACGCACCGGCAAAGGCAATAAGACTCTTGAAAAGGGCCTTCCGGACTCCTTGGGCACCGTTTCTATTTATGATTCCCTCGCTGACTTTACAGATCACCTCTTGAAGGAAAAAGCATGACCCCGCACGCTCCACCGTCGCTGTCGATCAAGGTCCGCAGCGCACTTTTTTTTGTGCTATATAGCCTGACCGGCATTTTTCACAGTTTCTTATGCGTGCTTATCGGCCCATTTCTGCCACGGCATGCGCGGCACCGGTTTATTAATCAGTGGACTCGTTTTGCCATGTGGCTCGACCAGCGGCTAAACCGTATTACCGTAACGTTAGAAGGCCACGAACACCTCAGCGAAGACCCTTGCGTCATTCTCGCTAACCATCAAAGCAGCTGGGAAACATTTTACCTACAGGTACTCATCAGCCCGCAAGCCACCGTGTTGAAAAGGGAACTCCTTTGGATTCCCTTCTTCGGCTGGGGTTTAGCGTTGCTTAATCCCATTCGCATCAACCGAAGTGATGGCAATGGTGCGCTGAAATCCGTTCTTTCCCAAGGCAAACAACGCCTCAAGAGCGGCCTGCGTGTGGTCATTTTTCCGGAAGGAACACGACAACCACCCGGTACGCTAGGCAAGTTCAACCACGGCGGCAGTTTGCTGGCAAGCCAAGCAGGTGTACCCGTGATAGCCATTTCCCATAACAGTGGAAATTGCTGGCCACGAAAAACCTGGATCCGTTATCCAGGTACTATCACCTTGCGCATAAGCCCCCCCATTTCGACCGAAAATAAAAAAGCCAAGCAAATAACCGCTGAAGTACACCAATGGATAGTGGATCATTACCCAAGCTAAAATTTACAACCTTCGCTATTTTATGAGTATGAGCGGTTGATAAACTGGGGTTAGATGTTACTTGGGCCATTTAATAGCTTTTATATTGCCAAGGCCTTTTAAAATAATTACAGTCTGAGCCGTTATTCTACGATCTAAATAAGGGCACCTTAATGAGCATTAATCTTGACCAATTGTCTGTCGACGAACTGGAAAAACTGATTAAGCAGGCAGAATCCGCGCTAGATAAAAAGCGTAAAGCCGAATTGAAAAATGCCCAGGCTGTACTGGAGAAAATGGCCAAAAATTTGGGTGTCGCTCCACAGGATCTGCTGAAAAGTTCTACTGAGAAGAAAAAAACTACTCGCAAGAACGCCGCAAAAAAGAAAACCGGAGTTCGTCGTCCGGCAAAAGTAAAATTCCGCGACCCTAACAACAGTGGCAATACCTGGACCGGTCGCGGCAAACGCCCGCTGTGGTTGCAGGATGCCCTGAGCAAAGGCGCCAAGCTGGAAGATTTTGCGGTATAAAAATTACCGCACGCTGCAGCAACACAAAAAAGCGAACCCTAAGGTTCGCTTTTTTTATACCTGCTACAAGTAACGTTACGCGTACAACGTCTCTTTACACATCCAAATTAGATACCTGAAGCGCGTTGGACTCGATGAACCGACGGCGCGGGTCTACATCATCACCCATCAGGCAGGTGAAAATCTGATCCGCTGCGATGGCATCTTCGATGGTCACCTGCAACATACGGCGACTTTCCGGATCCATGGTGGTTTCCCATAGCTGGTCCGCGTTCATCTCACCCAGCCCTTTATAGCGCTGGAAACTGGTGCCACGACGAGCCTGGGCCATCAGCCAGTCTAGAGCTTCTGCGAAATGACGGATAGGCCGCTGTGACTCACCACGTTGAATATAGGCATCCTCAGCCAGCAAGCCTTCAAGGGTTTCCCCCAGCGCCTTGATTTTCTGGTAGTCCGGAGACTGCAAGAAATCCAGTGTCACCTTATATTCGCGGGGTACACCGTGAGCGAGCACTTGCACACGAGGAAGATACAGACCCCGCTCCTCGTCCCGCTGAGCAGTAATAGTGAAGGTCTGGGTCGCATCAGTAATCGCATCCACACGTTTACCCAAGGTCTCACACCATTGCATCATGGCAGCTTCGTCGTTCAATGAGCTTTCGCTGAGTGACGGCATATAAATCATCTGCTCCAGTACTTCTTCCGGGAATACCCGGGACTGGCGATCGACAATTTTCATTACACCACGGTATTCAGCAATCAGCTTGGCCAGCGGCTCACCACTGATCGGTGGTGCATCGTTGCCTGGATACAGGCCGGTTTTATCCAGTGCCAAGGTGGTTAAATACTCCTCCATGGCCGGATCATCTTTAAGGTAGGTCTCTTGCTTGCCTTTCTTCACCTTGTACAACGGCGGTTGAGCAATGTAGACGTAACCGCGCTCAATCAGCTCAGGGAGCTGACGGAAGAAGAAGGTGAGCAGCAGGGTACGAATGTGTGAGCCATCCACGTCCGCATCCGTCATGATGATGATACGGTGGTAACGCAGCTTTTCGATATTGTACTCATCTCGACCAATACCACAGCCCAGAGCCGTAATCAGGGTGCCCACTTCCTGAGAAGACAGCATCTTGTCGAAACGGGCTTTTTCCACGTTCAGAATTTTACCCTTGAGCGGCAAAATCGCCTGGTTCTTGCGGTCTCGACCCTGCTTGGCCGAACCACCCGCAGAATCACCCTCCACAATGTAGAGTTCAGACAACGCCGGATCTTTCTGCTGGCAATCAGCCAATTTTCCGGGCAGGCCAGCGATATCCAGCGCGCCTTTACGCCGAGTCATCTCACGGGCTTTACGAGCCGCGTCACGGGCGCGGGCCGCATCGATGATTTTTTGCACAATACTGCGTGCTTCACCTGGGTTTTCCAGCAAATAATCCTGGAAGAGATCACCCATAGTTTGCTCTACAGCGCTTTTCACCTCGGAGGACACCAGCTTATCTTTAGTCTGGCTGGAGAACTTGGGATCCGGCACTTTCACGGAAATCACCGCAGTCAGCCCTTCCCGAGCATCATCACCGGATGGACTAGCTTTTTCCTTCTTGAGGAACCCCTCCTTGTCCATGTAGCTGTTCAAGGTCCGGGTCAGCGCTGCCCGAAAGCCTGCCAGGTGAGTACCACCATCGCGCTGAGGAATATTATTGGTAAAGCAGAAGATATTTTCCTGATAGGAATCATTCCACTGCATGGCCACTTCTACCGCAATACCATCCTCTTCGCGCTCGTAATTGAAGTGGAATACCTGATTTAGCGGGGTTTTATTGGTATTCAGGTAGCTAACAAAGGCGCTTAAGCCACCTTCATACTCGAAAACATCCTCATCACCGCTACGCTCATCCATCAGATGAATACGCACACCAGAGTTCAGGAAACTCAGCTCACGCAGTCTCTTGGCAAGAATGTCGTAATGGAATTTGATATTGCTGAAGGTTTCCGGAGAAGGGCGGAAGTGCACCGCGGTGCCGCTGGAATCTGTCGTGCCCACTACTTCAAGTGGTTTTGCTGGCACCCCGTGATTATAAATCTGCTCGTGGACCTGGCCATTACGGCGAATAGTCAGTTTCAGCTCTTCTGACAAAGCATTCACCACCGATACGCCTACACCGTGAAGGCCACCGGACACCTTGTAGGTGTTATCGTCGAATTTACCACCAGCGTGCAGCACCGTCATGATCACTTCCGCTGCACTAACACCTTCTTCCTCGTGCATTTCGGTAGGAATGCCACGACCATTATCTTGGATAGACATGGACTCATCGGGATGGATAACCACTTTGATTTCAGAGCAAAACCCGGCGAGAGCTTCATCGATGGAGTTATCTACGACCTCAAACACCATGTGGTGCAGGCCTGTGCCATCATCCGTATCACCGATATACATGCCTGGACGTTTACGTACGGCATCCAATCCTTTCAGCACCTTAATGCTGGATGAATCGTATTTTTTCTCCGCCATGGTATTTCCTTATTTGCTCTCGGTGAGGGATCGCAGCTTTCCATGTTCCACGTGGAACATTTTGTTCTCGACCGACTGTAATGCGTCATTATCATTAACGATGGCAGCCCATTGGGGCATATCCAGCGCAGTAATCAATGTCTGGTGGCCCGTTGTGGCAAGATAGCCAAGCAATTGATTACGATGCTCTTCGTCCAATTCAGCCGCCAGATCATCCACCAGCAGGGTGCAAACCTTACCTGACTGACTAATCATGGGCAGCTGAGCCAAGACCAGCCCATAAGCGACCAATTTCGCCTGCCCGCGAGATAAACGATCGCGGGCGACAACGCCGTGGCTCTCTATACGGATATCACTGCGGTGGAACCCAGCCTGGCTAAAACCGCGCCGCAAGTCATCAGACTGAAGACGCGACAATGCTTGGGCATAGGACTCACCCTTATGGAGCCCTGTTTGCAACCTAAGGCGTATTTTTAGCTCCGGTGCCAGTACCGTTAAGGCCTCATCAAGACCACGCTGCAGTGCATTCAGATAGCCTCTGCGCAACCCTTCAATTCTATCAGAAGTCTGCGACAGTTGCTGATTCCAAAAGCCCAGTTCGCGCAGGTTTGGATTGCCGGCTCGCAGCAGCGCGTTGCGCTGCTTTAGCGCGGCGGATCCCGCGCGCCACACTGGCATAAACTGATGTTCCACGTGGAACATTCCCCAGTCCATGAACCGGCGACGCAGCTGAGATGCACCAAAAACCAACTCAACCGAAGTAGGGTGCAGCGCTAATACCGGCAACAGAACAGCCACTTCACTCAGCGCTTTGGGGGTCTGACCGTCCAACTTGATTGCATCAATCCCCCCAGGCGTACGGCGAATCCCGATACGGTGTACATCTTGAACACCAACCACTTCAGCGTACAAGGTGGCGGCCTCAGCACCATCACGCACTAACCGCGACAAACGACCACCACGAAAGGAACGACCGCCACTACCGATAAAATAAATCGCTTCCAGCAAACTGGTTTTGCCGCTGCCATTATCCCCAAGGATCACATTCAGGGACGAAGACAGATCCACTTCAGCGGTGCCGTAGTTACGGAAATTGCTTAACTGGAGACGGCTAAGCATAGGAAAGACAACAGCGGTCAAAAAAAGGGGAGGGGAAGAACATCAACGGGGCGACGATGGAGACCACCCCGGCAAGACAATACATACTCAGAGGCGCATCGGCATAACCACATACACGGCTGCCTTACTCTCAGGATCAAAAACCAGGGCACTGCTATTGCTATCACCCATCTCCAATTCCGCCTGCGTGCCACCCATAGTATTCAGCACGTCCAACAGATAGCTGACATTGAAACCAATCTCCAAGGGCGAGCCATTAAAATCTACGGACACTTCTTCTTCCGCTTCTTCCTGCTCTGGGTTGTTAGCCACAATCCGCAAACTACCCTCAGACAACTGCACCCGCACACCACGGTACTTTTCGTTAGAAAGGATCGCCACCCGAGCCAACGCTTGGCGCAGGGTCTCACGGTCAGCCACCACCTTACGGGATCCTTCCTTCGGGATTACTCGGTCATATTCCGGAAACTTACCATCAACTAACTTGGACGTGAAAGTGATCGCTCCGACCACGATGCGCACATGATTACGACCAATGGTCAGGCGTGCAACTTCACCGCTATCCCCAAGGATTCTCGATAGTTCCATCACCCCTTTGCGCGGCAGAATAACCGACGCCTCTTCCACTGGCACATCCAGTTCTGCATCGCACAGGGCCAGTCGGTGGCCATCGGTAGCCACCGCACGCAAACGGCCAGACTTAAGTTCAAAAAGCATCCCGTTCAGGTAATAGCGCACATCTTGCTGAGCCATAGAAAACGCTGTTCGATCAATCAGACCACGCAACACATCCGGCTTAATCTCAAGGCTACTGCCAGCGGCATCTTCTTCCAGATTCGGGAATTCGGAGGCCGGCAGGGTGGACAGAGTAAAGCGGCTACGGCCAGAACGAACCAGCATGCGCTCACCATCCACCTCAAAACGGATATCCGCCTCCGCCGGCAAGCTCTTGGCAATGTCTACCAGCTTACGGGCCGGCACGGTGGTTTCGCCAGGCTCAAGCTCGCCCTCAAGTGGCAAACGGGCGACCAACTCCAGCTCTAGGTCTGTCCCGGTCATAGATAGCTGGCCATCACCCACTTCCAATAACACATTGGACAGTACCGGCAAGGTCTGCCGCTTCTCCACCACTGCCGCAACCTGCTGTAGCGGCTTGAGCAGCTGTTCTCTATTGATTGAGAATTTCATCGCGCTTTCCCGTTCTGGTTATTGGGTCTTGCTCGCCACAGAGCCACCCCGATTAGGACGTCAATGTCCGTAACAGATTCAGATAATCTTCTTCAATTTCCGGATTGGATTCCCGCAACTCCAGTACTTTGCGACAGGCGTGCAGTACCGTAGTGTGATCCCGGCCACCAAAATTCTCACCAATTTCCGGCAAGCTGTGGCTGGTCAACTCTTTCGACAACGCCATAGCAACTTGCCGGGGCCGCGCCACGGAACGTGTGCGTCGCGGAGACAAAAGATCATTAATCTTAATTTTGTAGTATTCGGCTACGATGCGCTGAATATTATCAATACTGATCTGTCGCGCCTGCAGTGCAATCAAATCCTTCAGCGCTTCCTTGATCAGGCCGATATCAATCTGCGCACCGGTAAAGCGAACGTGAGCAATCACCCGACGCAATGCGCCTTCTAGCTCCCGCACGTTTGAACGAATCCGCTGGGCAATAAAGAAGGCCGCATCATTCGGCAGATCCACCTTGGCTTCTTCGGCTTTTTTCTTAAGAATCGCCACTCGCGTTTCCAATTCCGGCGGCTCCATCGGCTGAGACAACCCCCAACCAAAACGGCTCTTCAGACGCTCCTCTAGGCCATCCACCTCTTTAGGAAACTTGTCGCAGGTGAGAATGATCTGTTGCCCATTTTCCAGTAACGCATTGAAGGTGTGAAAAAACTCCTCCTGGGACTGCTCTTTTCCTGCAAAAAATTGAATATCATCAATCAGCAGAGCATCCACAGAACGATAAAACCGCTTAAACTCGTTAATGGTCTTGTTACGTAAGGCAGAAATCATATCTGCTACAAACCGTTCACTGTGCAGATAGACCACCTTGGCATTGGGGTTGCGTCGCAACAACTCATTGCCGACCGCATGCATCAGGTGAGTTTTACCCAGCCCCACACCACCATACAAAAGCAAAGGGTTATAGCCATGACTGGCCGGGTTTTCGGCTACCTGCTGCGCTGCCGCCGCTGCCATACGATTGGATTTACCCTCAACGAAGGTTGAGAAAGTAAAGCCTGTATTAAGGTTGCTGCGGTGCTTACGAGCTCCACCCAACGAAGTGGGTTGCGGTCGGCTATCAGACTCAGGCTGACGGGGCGCTGGAGCCGCGGCAGGCGTCGTTATCGGCCCATTACTAGAGGAGGAGGAGGAACCATTGAAGTACGATGCTGCAGGCGTGCTGGCACGGGTAGACCCTACCTCCAAACGCAATTGGGGAAGGGGGCCTGACTGCATCTCCCCTAGAACCTCGCTAATGCGATCTAGGTACTTGTCACGAACCCAATCCACCACAAAACGGTTAGGGGCAAACAATGTTAGCTCCGCACCATCTGCAGACGCAGCAACTTGAAGCGGCCGTATCCACATATTGAACTGCTGCGACGGCAACTCATCTTCCAGCCGCGTCAAACAGCGTTGCCAGAGCTCTTCAGACACGCACCCGCCTTGTGTTATCCAATGTATTACTCGCCATAAGGGCCCTTTACTAGGACACAAAGGCCAATCTAATCGAACATTCTACCCCTACAGACACCCACCTATCCACAGGATACAGGGCTTTTTTTAACAACGCCCCCCTGTGGATAACTAGGCTTACAACCCTGTTAGCGAAGCACAGTGCAACCCGGTGGATAACTACACGAACAACTTATATCCACATTTAATGACAACTCATCCACACACGCCCCCCATAGCTCTAACGGGTTAATACGCAAGTTATAAAAACCGCAACATATTGATTAATATAAATATATAGCACTTACACACAGAAAACGCCGAAGCCTATAATTACTACTACAATCAATAAATACTTAAATATATAAAATCTATTAACAGCCATTTCTTTTCTTCCAAAGAGCAGGAAAAAAAGCACGTTGACACAGCCCCATTGGTTCCCTAGACTTGCCGCCCTTCTAATCGCTGTCTAATCCATGGGGAAGACGCC